>JAGRKS010000183.1 GCA_020442185.1 Hyphomicrobiaceae bacterium | reverse complement strand
AGCGAGGATCAGCCGTGAGCGAAAAGTCCCGAGCGAAGAGATCACTCAAGGCTGCAGCGAGCGGCGCACCAGATCGCCCGGCGTTGGTCGCCGCGCGTTGGATGCCGGCAGCGATCCCGTTGCCATGTCGCGGCTGTTGCCGGCGGTTGTGGCGGCCACCGGCGTCTGCGCAGCTGGTGGCAGTAGCTTCGGCTCGGGATGCGACTTCGCGTGAGCTTCGAGGCTCTTCAGCAAGGTTTCGGCGAGCGGCGTAACGTCGGCCGCATGCACCTTGCGCGCGAATGGATCGGAGGCTTGCCCCGTGCCGACCACAACGACATAGGAATATGCCGCGCCGTTTGCGAACTGCAGTCCGCCGGTGATCCACGTATCGATACTCGCGTCGGGATCGAGGTTCACTTGCGTGCCCGACTTGGCAAAGTGGAGCCTGAGGCCGCCGCGCCGCGCCGCGCACCAATGCGAAAGGCTCTTGAGTGTGCCATGCGGCGTCTTGAAGGCGCTGTAGCAGAGGGGCGCCTGGAGCAGCGAACGGATCAGTGGATTTGCGCCGCGCGAGATCACGTGCGACGGCACGATATCGTAACGGGGTGGCGCGACATTCGCGTCGTCCTGGTGGTGATTGGTATAGTCGTAGCGCTTGACGAGGCTCGGCTGCGGAACCGGCGTGGCGCGTTGACCGATCAGTGACGCGAGCACGACGGCCGACATCTGGTGCACGCGACGCGGCGCGGCGGATATCTGGCCGAGGACCACGGCAGTCGATGGCGGTGTGCCCGAGCCGTCAGCACCGCGCGGCGGCATTGTGAAGCCGAACTTGTCGATCAGTGCCTTGACGCGTGCCTGGCCGACGAGCGCCGTGCGGTTGGCAACGGGGTTATTGAGCGAGCACGCGAATGCGACGACCGCCTTGCGGCCGCGACGTTGGCCGCCGCCGCGGCGGCATGTCTCTAGTCCGGCTGTTGGTGCGTCGGTATCGAGATAGAGCGAGTTGGTGGTATCGCGATGCTGGTTGGCGATGGCGATCGCCGCCAGAATCTTTCCCGTCGATGCGATCATGCGCGGCTCACGCGCCGGCAGGTAGGTTCCATCCGATGCATCGCGCGCGGATTGCGAGCCGAAGTAGGCCGCGGTCTGGCCTGTCTCGAAATAGCGGACGATCTCGCCCCGCGCATTGGCGGCGACGACAATGACGTTCGGCATCTCACCCGAGATTCCGGATTTGGCGGGATCGAGCGTGAAGCCGGGATTGAGCTTCGGCGAGAGCTTGCGGTCGAGTGCCGCGAGTGTCTCACCGATCTCGGCTCTGAAAGCGAGGTTCTCGGCGGCATCGAACGTCATCGTCACGCCACGCACGTGATCGCGCCAGCCGAAGCCGAAGCGCTGCTTCATCTCTTCCCTGAGGCCGAAGCGTGCAGCCGGCAGCAGAACATTCGCGCGGATCTCGGGGTTGGCTTCCGCACGTCGCGCGTAGGCCGGGGCGAAAGAGTCGAGTGCCGTCTGCAGGCGCGGCTTGACGTGGGGATCGGGAGGTCCGCCGGCCAGCTTGACGAGATCAAACACCACGTCCTTCTGCTTGTCGCTGTCGGCGAGCAGCTTTTCCGCGCACGTCCGAGCCCTGACCTCGGCGATATAGCGCCAGCGATCCATGCGGACGTCGTTGAGGCGCGGGCTTCCCTCGAGGAGGATGATCGGCTTGTTGACCGCGGACGCCAGAACGTACTGTTCGGCGATCGAGAGGTCGCGCGCTTCCTTGCCGAATACGATGCGGCTCGTGACTTCAACACCATGCAGCGGCAGCCCACCCGTACGCTGCGCGAGCCAGAGGTGATTGGCGGCCCACTGGCGCAAGGGGGTGTCGTCCCCGCCAGTCGTCAGCGTGTGGTAGATGACGGGCGCCGTCCACCATTCCGAGACCTTGCGCCGCAGTTTCGTCATGGCGCTCTCGTCCGAACGCGGCGGCGTCTTGTAGATGACGCGCGCGAACTGCATCGGCAGCGTCGAGCCGCCGACGCCGAGCGAAGGGCGGCGCAGCGCGATCGAGCGGCGGATTGTCGAGATGGGAATCTTGAGCACGCCAAGAAGGTCTATGCCGTAAGGGTTGAGCGGTCCGCCCAGATAGCGGTCCTCGTGATAGAGCAGGCATTGCCAGAAGTGCTCCGGCACATCGCGAACGGGGATCGATTTGTGATCGGGGTTGGCGACGTAGCTGCCGAGCTCGATCGCATCGTCCGTGAAGTTGACGTCGCGCTGGCTGTCCAGGCGTCGGTCGAACGTGCCGACGAAGCTGTCGCGCTGGTCGTAGATGGCGGTCGCGAGCCAACGCTCGGCCGCGTAGTGCAGGTTATCAGCCTGATACTGGCCGCCGATGACACCGCGCAGTGGGGCGACGACGTAGACGAGCAGCACTGCGAATGCGACGTAAAGGATGGCGAATGTCGCGACGTGGCGCAACGGGCCGAGCCGCGGATTGAAAGCGATCCAGTCCGTCAGAAACCGCACGAAGCGCACCGGAACGGTGACGACAAGTTCGATGATCCGCGTGATGAGACGAAGCAGGGACAGCATACGCGACGCGCCACCAGAAATGTGCATGGTGGTGCGCATGTCCCAGCTGATTTACCGGGACGGCCCACCACCGACCTCAATGTGAGTAGCCGGGCTTTATGGCGGGCAAGGGCCTCGAACGTGACACCACCGTGGCAATCGACAGTATTGAGCGGATCGCGCGTCCTGCCTTGCATCGCGCACTACGCCTGACGCGCTAACGGTCGAGAATGCCGAATTCGGTGAAAGGGATGTAGTTGACGAGATCGCCCTTCCGGATGGCGGTCACGTCTTCACCGATGTCGATCAGCCCATCTGCAACCCGCAGTCCGGTTATGAGGCCCGAACCATCACGGGCGAATTTATCGACCGCCATCCGGCCTTCGGACTGGATCAGCGTGCCGCGCAGGAATTCGCGACGGCCGGTCTTGCGCTTGGCGATCTCGAATGCCGCTTCAATCTGAAATCGTCGCGGCTCCGGCCAGGGCGCGCCGGCAAGGCGGCGCAACAGCGGATAGACGTACATGAGAAAGCATACGAACACCGCGACCGGATTGCCAGGCAAGCCGATCATGATCGTATCGCCGATCTGGCCGAAGGACATGGGGCGTCCCGGCTTGACGGCGAGCTGCCAGAGGTGGCGCGTGCCGAGCGCATCGAGGGCGTCGACCATGTGATCTTCTTCGCCCTTGCTGGCCCCGCCCGAAGTCAGGATGACATCAAACCGCGTTGCTGCTTCGGCGAGCCGGCGGCGGACTTCTTCAGCATCATCGCGCCAGACGCCGAGATCGACGATCTCAGCACCGGCTGTACGGGCGAGCGCTGTCAGCATCGGTGCATTGGCGTCATAGACCTCGCCGGCGCCGAGTGGCCGGCTGCCCGCGCGGATCACCTCGTCACCCGTCGAGACGATGGCGACGGAAAGCCGCTTGCGGCAGGTGACGGTCCCGAGGCCGATAGAGGCGAGTGCGGCCGTATCCTGCGGTCGCAATAGTGTCCCGGGCGGCAGTAGCACATCGCCGGCCGCCACATCCTCCCCGGCATGACGAATGTTGGCGCCTCTCTTCTGTCCGGTTGGAATGGTGACGTGGGTCGGCTCGCCGTGCTGAGATAGTGTGACTGTGCAATCTTCCTGCATGACAACGGTATCGACGCCGTCCGGCAGTACGGCGCCGGTGAAGATGCGCACGGCCGTGCCGGGCGGCACGGCTGTCGATATCGGATGGCCAGCGGCAATGCGTGCCGAGATGGCGAGCGTGGTGCCTGCGTCACGGGCGACGTCACTGGCGCGATAGGCGAAGCCGTCAACCGCGCTGTTCGTATCGGCGGGAACGGGGCGCATGGCTACCGCTTCCTCGGCGAGGACCCGTCCGGCCGCGGCATCAATAGCGACGTGCTCGAATTCGGTGACCGGAGTGAGGCGGGAACGGAGCAGCTCTATCGCGTCGTTGTGCGAAAGGCGATCGCGATCATGAAGGAAGCAGTCGTCAATCAGCTTCTTGGTCATAGGCAGTGGCGTTCCGTGGTCGGTGGCGAGGTTGAAAGTGTGAAGCTTCGTGCAAGGGCGGGGGGCGGGCTATGAGTGGTCGAGACGTTGGATCAGTGAGCAGCGAGCGTCGAGGATCGGCACCATAGGAAGGCACCATAGGAAGGCACCATAGGAAGGCACCATAGGACTCTGAAGATAGGGGCCCTTGATGGGCGGGGCATCGACGATGCGCCTGCTTCGCTCGACGGTACACTAATCGCACGATTCCGATCGCGATAGGATGGTGGGCCAGCACGCCACGGCCATCGTCAGCGGCTCGGCCGGCCCGCTCATAACGCCCCAAAACCACTGACCGAAAAATGCGGATCGCGCACCGACGTGCAAAGGGCACCGGGCCTACGTAGTGATCGGGCGAGCGGTGGAATTTCCAGGTCCAAGTCCCGATCGCAGGTCCACGCCAGTGAAACCTCGTGGGGAGGGCCCTGCCCGTGCGTCATTGGTCCGTCATGAGCCGCAGTTATGGAGAGGGCGTCGGCCCGGTGCGCTTACATGGCGCAACTCGTGGCCGCCGCGATCTGGAGGCTTGTGGTGCGACGGTTCGCTCGACGGTCTCGACGCCCGAAGCGCCAGTGCTTCCGCCTGAATTTTCGGGAGATAATCCGCGGAATAGTCCGTTGAAGCCCGAACGTCCAAACGCCGTGGAGTCACCACAGCTGGTGTCCAGCCGGATGGCTAGATGCACGCTTGCGTCAATGAACGGGCTGGAAAAAGGAGATTGGCAGTCCGGCGGCCAGATATGCCTGCCACTGCTTACGCCCAACTATTCATGGCGGCGACGACCGACACGCTTAACACTAGATAGTCTGCAAGAGAACAAACAGACCGATTCCAAGTGCCGGAGCCAACAGCGTAGCCAGCACCATCATCACGAAAGACTTCGCGACCATCACACAACCCCGCAACAAGACTCTTACGGCACAGGCCGGCACCGCGCCGAACCGCTCCCCCCTTCCAAAGAACCCTCTACCTTTCTTTGGAAGACCCCTTGACTTTACACCAAAATGCGAAAAACGACATGTTCGATTTGCTTCCTGCAATCACGTGATCTCGCACATGCGAACTGTTGTTCGACCATGCCGGCCATATGGCGTGATTTGCAGCAGGCCAGTGTGCAAAATAATCGCAGCGGTTCAAACGGTTGCCGAATTTTCCCGAAATCACTGGAACGCCGTTCAAGCCGCGCTGCTCGATCGTCTCGCAATACCGCGTCAGCGACCGACAAAGATCAAATCTTCAGATCTGTTGCAAAATAATCACGCTGATTCCGGTTGGAAATCGTTGGACGTCGGCGGAAAACAGCAACGCGTGACGATCCGGCATTGATCGCCGTCGCGGTCAGTTCGAAACGCCGACGCTTGCCGCCAACCATCCGGTCCACCGTGACACGCGCGATCAGCGGTTATCGAATAGACGCAGTTGGCGTTCGTCCTGGCCGCGCGTCTCGGCGGCAAGCTGCTCGATGCGGTCGAAGGGCACCTGCTCGGCGAGGATCAGCGATCTTTGCGCCTTGAGCGCGCGGACGAGCCCTTCCTGCACGAGATGGAACTCGCCGACGGTCTGATGCGGCAACACCGCAGCCGGATCGAGGCCACTCTCGCTCTGGAACGCGGCTTTCAGTTTGCGCAGCGCGGTATCTTCCCGAACGCGTCCGATGAACCAGCTCGTGATCTGATCGCGGCTCTTGTAGTCGAGATCGCCCGGCGATTGGGTCGCGAGCAGAAGCCCGAGACCGGCGGAGCGCGCGCGCTTCAACAAGGACTGCAGCGGCTCGGCGGTCGCCGGCTTGGCGTTTGCCGGGATATAGAGATCCGCTTCGTCGAACATGACGACGGCCTGCAGATCGTCGTTCGGATTGCGCTGGCAGAAACGGAGCGCTTCAGAAAGGAACTGCGAAACCCAGAACAGGATGTTCTCGTTGTCGCCGAGGAACCCTGTGTAGATGATCGAGAGCCGGGTCCGGCCTTCGCGTGCATAGGGGCCGAGGCCGAGGAAGCTCTCCATGCTCAGGCTCTCACCGCCGACCTCGAACAGAGCGGCGTTGCGATGGCGGAGACTGTCGAGCTGAGCAACAAGATCGCGCCTGAGCTTGCCGGACGGGTCCATGCGCTGCGTCAGGTCGGTCAGCTCCGGATCCTCGTCCTCCAGTAGATTGATGAGATCGGCCAGCGTCACCTCGCGGCTGTGGCGTGATCCGAGGATGCGAAGCGCGACCGAAAGCGTGCCCGACTGCTTTTGATGTGTCGCCGAGTTCTTAAGATGCAGCATGTCGCCGAGTGCCGCTGCCGAGAGATTGGCCAGCAGCTGTTGTTCGTGCTCGGGCAACTCGTTGATGCCGTTCGGCAGCAGGGTGATCGAGATCGGGCGGCCGGAAGCGCGGCCCGGCGTATAGACCGCGACATCGATGGCGTCCGCGAGTTTCTCGCGCTCGGCGCCGCGCTCGCTGCTCTCGTCATCGTCGGCGCGCCACACTTCGGGGTTGGCGTAGCTGCACAAGTCGCCCTTGCGGTCGATGAGGATCGCGGGGATGCCGCGCTGAAGCAGCTGTTCGATGATGGACAGCGCCAGTGTCGTTTTGCCTGAACCGGAGCCGCCGAGAACCGCGGCATGACGCTTCATCACGCTCGGATTGAGTGTCACGGGGCGTGCGCGTGCACCGATCTGGCGGCCAGCAAGGATGCTCGCGCCTTCGCGGCCATTCTCATCGAGGATCACGGAAAGCGGCAAGTCGTCCTGCTCGCCTGCTTCGTCGGCGACATTTTCAGCGATACCGGCGTCTATTGCGCCATCGCCGGGAAACGCGGGCGACGACGCCTCGCCGACGCCCGGGGGCGGTGCCCATTCGCTGGTCGTCTGCACCGCCGCGGAGGGTGGCGTGCGCCCCTCTCCGTTGCCCGGAGCCGCGGCGCCCGTGCCGCCGACGACGCGCGGCAGCTGGCGGCCGAGGAGATCGAGCCGCAGCAGCTGGATGATGACGATGAGGTTGGACAGCAGCTTGGCGTTGGCAAACCAGCCCGAAAATCCTGGATCGCTGCGATGGTGTGCGTGGAACTCGCGCACGGTCATCATGCGCTCCCATTCCGCTATCGGAACGGAGAGAGCGCGCCCGCCCCCTTCGCGGAAGCGGCGCATCGCCTGGGCGGCTTGGCTCTTGGTGTTCGGCGGATAGTCGGAAGCACGCAGAATGAAGCAGCTCTTGCCGCCGATCGACTGCAGCGCCGTGTCGAGCTGGCGCTTGAACGCACCGCCCTGGATCTTGCGGTTGCAGAGGAAGACCCGCGCCTCTGTGTCGAGGCCGTTGCGCTGGCGGATTGTCAGATCCATCGCTGGCAAGTCGTCGGCGATTTCGAGGCGCTTCGCGGTGATGTCGACCGCACCGGCCCATTCGGCCGCGGCGAGGTTGAGCGCGGCGGCGAGGACGTCCATCAGCTCGTTGTCGTCCGAGGGGATCTCGGCCTCCGAGGCATTGTGGAATCGCTCCCACATCTCGCGGTAATCGACTTCGATCAGCGGGATCGGAGCGGGTTTCGGCGTCGCGGGGCCGAAGCCCATGCCGAGAGCCGCGGCAAGCGTCGAGATGAACGCCGGCCGGCTGCCCGCGGCGTCGCCGGAGCCACGTCCGTTGCCAGTGTCCTCTACGATTGCAGCGTCGGCTTCGCCGTCGTCGTCGGACGTCTGCGCACGAAGCCGGTTCTGTGCGTGCTCGAGCAGGCGGCGGGTGGAAAGTCCGCTGAACTCCTCGAAGAACTGCGGTCCGAAATAGGCCGACGGGTCGGCATAAACCACGGCGTCCGGTGTGTTGGCAGCCTCATGGCCGAGGCGCTTGGCGATGATCAGCCGTGCTTCCTCCGCGGTGCGGCTTTCATAGAGCGCGACCGGTCCGGATTTCTCGATGCGGTCCTTGTACGACTGCGCCAGTGGCTCGCGCACTTCGGCATAAAAGTCGTCGAGGCAGGAAATGACGATGATGGCCGACGGCACCCGGTTGGCGATCTGGATGAGATCGCGAACAGCCTTCTGGAATCGCTCTTCGGCATCGTCGAAAAAGCGCAGATCCTCGACCTGATCGATGCAAAAGACCAGCGCTGCCCCGCTGACAGCGTGCATCAGCCGGCCGAGGCTTTCGATGATGTCGAAGGCGCGTCCGTCGCCGACGTTGGGATCGAGCGCCGCAACGCTTTCGAGGCTCAGCTCGTTGAGCGGCCGGCACTGCAGGTACTGGCGCACGCGCTGTTCGATACGCGGATCGCGGCGCTCCAGATAGAGCAGCGCGCGGACGACGTTGACGTCGATCGCCTCGCTGGCGAAGCGCGGCGCCGCGACGATGTCGTCGGCGAGGTCGTGTACGAGGCGGGCAAGCTGGCGCTCGTCGAGCGTGCCTTCCCTGAGCTTCTCGAATTCGGCATCGGGTACCAGGTCGGCCGCGGATGTGAGCGCGCGCGTCAGCCGGGCAAGGCCGCTCTCGCCACCCGCGTCCGGATCATAGGGCCGCTCGAGAGAGGCGATCAGCCGGCGCAGGTAGTAGTCCGCGTAGTTGGCGATATCGGGCGACATCTGAGCATAGCCGAGATAGGCGTCGCCACGGCGGTGGGCGCCGGTGCGCAATGCCCGGATCAAGTGCGTCTTGCCCGCGCCGGATTGGCCATGGAACAGCAATATGCGCGCCTGGGCGCCGCCGCCCCCCTTGCGTGTGACCTCGTCCAGCAGGTCGAAGAACTTACGCCGGGCCTTGAGATGCACCTCCTCCACGTCGACGGGGTCGGCGCGCCAGATGTCGTCCTCCCACGTGATGGAGTGCTCGAAGGCTTTCGACAACGTGTCGGGTGCCACAGCCTTGTGAGCTTGCTGATGCATCAATTTCCAGTCCCTCGACGCCCGCCGTGCCGGCGGAGCGAGATGGCGGCCTCCGCCGCGTCCAAAGCGGCCTCCGCCGCATCCTCAGTCTTCGACGCGCACATAATGCCAAACAGTGTTCATGTAACTGATGGCGGAGTCCTGAAGGTCCTTGATATTATTCTTGTTTTTCAGGTCCGCGCTGGCCAGCGCCAAGCCTCCGGCGCGGTGCGCTTCCACCAACATGCACTTGAACTCGATTTCGGAAAGACCCCACTCCGGCCGTCCGTCCCGAATCGAAGGCCAGACATGAGAGATAAACGCCTTGCGATTGCCTGGCCAGCCCTCCGCGAACCGGGAGGCATGGCGGATCACCTCGCCGACGAAGGCCTCGAGATCCGGCCGGACGAGCGTCAAGCCGCCAGGATCGAAGTTTCCTCGGCCGCTCGGGCCAGTACCTGCACCCGCGCCCGCGACCGCGCCGGAAGCGGCGGCACCAGCGCCGGGGCCGGTGTCGTTTGCGGCGACCGGGCGCGGCGACCCTGCCGGCGGTCGAGCTACTGCCGCTGCGCTCGAGGCGGCCAGACGCGGCGAGGCCGGCGCCGCTGCCGTGGTGCCCCCGTCCAATGTTTCGCTGACGAATCGCTTCAGGATCGAGGTGCGCAGGACGTCGAGCGTCGGCTGCACGGCATCGGCCTGCTCCGCGGCGAGTGCGGCAATGAGCCGGCTGTCCGACCCGAAGTCGCGCGGTCGCCGTGAAAGCTGGCCGGCCAGTAGACGCCCGGCCTTGGCCGAGAGCCCGGTGCCGGAGCCGAGCCCCGTTTTGATCTTGTTGCCAAAAGCGCGCTCGAGGGCAACGACGGCAAGCTCCGCGCGCAGGCGTGCCGGTGTCGACTTGACGCGGCGTGGCAGACCGAAGGCCTTCTGGACGATCAGAGCGCGCAGTCCCTCAGGCGTCGCCAGCGCCTTGAGTTTCGGCGCGGATTCGGCTTCGAGGCCGAGCGCGCGGGCGATGACGAGGCTGTCGCGGACGGTGGCCCAGGTGCCGAGCGGTCCGGGTTTGCGCAGCGTCAGGTAGGAAGCGGCCCGGGCGAGACCTGCTTGCGTCGCCAGATAGCGGCCGCGCTTGTCGTCGGCGAGGCCATCCGCAACCAGTTCGGCGAGTGCGGCCTCGGCAGTCTGCCGCCATTCCCCCGGGGACAGCCGGTGGGACACCATTTGGCCGACGTCGCGTATCGTCTCGACACGCGTCGCTCCACCATCGACGGCGATGCGCACGAGGACGAGATCTCGCAGCGCGGCATGGGCTGGTATTGGGGCGGTCGCCACGTGCACTCCCGCTGGAACATTCCCGATCAAGGCTGCCATCGCCTGTGCTGTCTCCCTTGCCGACGGTGACCGCCGGTCTCGCAACCACCCGAACCGGTTCAAGGTGCCGCGCCACGAACGCTGGGCACATAACACCAACTGCAGGCGCAAGGCGCGTGGTTCCAATCGTTCCGCCGTGGGCCATCGGCTCGCTGGATGGCGAATCGCCCAGGCCGTGACCGCTATTCTGGAAGATACCTCCGGACGAAGAAAGGTGCTGACGGACGGGCGAACGGCTTATCCCTCGTGGAATTGAGAAAAATCCGACCTGGGGGAGCGGAAGGCCGAGCTTTCGCCGTGGCACGGTCAAATTGGCGACACCTTGTTGCTGCGAAATTCCATCCTTGTCCGAGGGGTTTGCAGCAATCGATCTGCGACGAGGCCACGGGACGCCGCAACCGGCGGCCGGGCCGTGGCGCTGGGCGCCATCTGGCGCAGGTGAGGCGTGGACTGCGCATATCCGTTAGCGTTAACGGCCGGTTAAGGGGTTAGAGCGATGCTGAAGCGAAACGCCGCGTATGGTCTGGCGGGAGTGAGTGGAATGTATCGTTTTGTCGTTACCGGCCTTGTCGGGTTCGCGGTCGCGGGCTGTGCCCTGAATTCGAGCAGCATCTCGAGCGGTTTTGCCGATAACAACAGCCTGCCAACGGCATCGATCGCGCGGCCGAAGCGCGGCAGCGCGGCGCTCGGCGGCGATCCTGGTGCGCGCAGCAGCGTCGCCGGCCAGCGGTATGCGAAACTCGACGATCGAGCACCGTCAGGGACGTATGAGACCGCACCATCCGGCGCGCTCGCCGACCGGGACTACTCGTCGACGCGCCTCAACGTCGAGTTTGCCCGAGACATCATCAATCAATATCGCAAGGACAACGGACTGAAGCCCTTGAAGCTCAACGCGGAGCTGACGGAGGCGGCGAAGGCCCACTCGCGCGATCTGGCCAAGTGGGATCGCATCTCGCACTACGGTTCGGACGGATCGAACCCCTGGGACCGCGTCAAGCGCACCGGCTTCAAGGCGCGGCTCGCGGCGGAGAACGTCGGCACCGGGCAGGTGACATTCGAAGAGGTCATGAAGGGCTGGAGAAACAGCCCGGGCCACAACAAGAACCTGCTGCTCGCGGATGCCGAACAGATGGGTCTTGCGCTGGTCTATGACCCGAAGACCGAGTTCAAGTCGTTCTGGACGCTGGTGCTCGGCTCATCGATGTGAGTGTGCGAGGCGTTGCCGTTGGTACTGAAACCATAAGCGCCAACGCGAGCACGCCCGTTCCAGCTTGAACATACCGATTGATCGTTGATCGGCCGAAAGGGTGTCGCGCTTGCGCGGCCCAAGGCTCGACGTTGCGCCGTTGGCCTGCCTCGTCGGCGCTTCTCAGCCTCGTCCGAAGTTCTTCCAGATGCCGATTTCGATTTCGAGCCGGCGCCTGGCGACGACATAGTTCATCAGCGCCGCCATCATCAGCGACAATGCGGTCGCGGTCGCCGCGCCCATCAGGCCGAACGAGGGAACGAGCGCGAAGTTGAGCGCGATGTTCATGACAGCTGTCGTCACGAGAACGGTGGCGCAAAGGGTCTGTTCGCCGAGCATGTTCAGCAGGAATTCGGCCGGCCCCATGGCGGATCGGAACAGGAATCCGACGACGAGGATGAACATGACCGGATAACCCTCGGTGAATTGCGGACCGAACAGCCAGAGCAACGGTTTGCCGAGTGCGAGGATCGCCGCCGCGCAGAGTAGCGACGGCCAGAACGTCCAGTTGACGGCGTCGCGCACGAACGACTTCAACCCCTCCTTGTCGCCGCGCGCATGCAGCGTCGCGAAGCGGTTCGCAACGGCGCTGCCGACCGCGTAGTGCACGAACATGATGAGACTCATGGTCTTGGCGGCGGCAAAGTAGATGCCGACATCGGTCGGACTGAGATAGCGGGAAATGACGAGGATGTCGGTGTTCTGCAGTACAAGATCGGCGGCGACGATCATCAGCATTGGTGATGAGATGCGCAGCCAGGCGCCGAACGCATATTTGCGCGGGCCGGCGGGAACGATGCCGGCGAGCTTGCGGTTCATGGCAAGCGTTTGAACCATCGCGGCGAGCCATGTCGCGACGATGGCCGCTCCAGCAGCGGTGGTCGCGACCATCGGCAGGCCGGCGGCATGGGCGATGGTCATGGCGACCAGAAGCAGAAGCGGTCTCAGCACATAGGGTGGAACAAGGCCCACTGCCATCCAGCCCTGGCTGCGGCCCAGCCCGTCCTGTGCGTCGGTCAATGCGAACATCGGCACGCAAACGAAGGCAAGATAGAGCGGCAGCACATAGTGATTGTCGAGGTGCTGCCCGAATAGCCAGAGGCCGGCGAGGCCGAGCCCCGCGACAACGGTCCCAAGTATGACAGCGACCAGCCGTCCACCGCGCAACAGGCCGCGCAGAAGCTCCAGTTCGCCCGTCTCGCGATACTGCGGCAGAAGGCGGATCATGGCCAGGTTGAGGCCCAGGTGGGAGATGCCGCCGAGCACCAGCACCCAGGTCCACACGAACACGTAGAGGCCGTATTCGAAGCCGCCCATCCAGCGGGCGAGAACGATCTGAGACAGGTAGAGCAGGCCCGCGGAAAGAAGCCGCACGGCGAAGGCAACGAGGGCGTTGCGCTGGGTCGAGGTGGTTTCGGTCTCACCCTTGAGGATGGCGCGCGCCGTCGCCACAGCCGCCGTTGCGACGCTGCGAAGATCAGTTCCGGATGCTGCTGCCGTCGGTGTCGTGCGGTGGCTCATTGTCCCTCGTTCAAGCCGGCGGATCGAAGGCCGGCTCGACAAGAGTTCGCCTCGATCGTCATTCCAGGTTGAGGCGCAGGCGTTCGCGTTTGCGGACCAGCTCAGCAACACCGGCCCAGGCCCAGGAACGCCCGGCGTCGCCGTTTTCCGAATGAACGTTCGAGAAGAACTCAGCAACCTCGGCTGCCAGACGGCCATGCTGGCCCTCCAGCGTCGCCGCCATGAATTCGACGTCCCGGGGAGAAGGCGTAGCGTCTTCGTCGGGATGCCAGCGCGATGTCATCATATTCGCCTCAAGGCCACGTTAATTTCCCTGTTTGAAGCAAGTTCAGCGCCAGTTCCAGTGCTCCACTCCGAGACACCCCAGCAAGCGATCGTCGAAAATCGCTAGGCCGCCGGGTTGCGGCAGTGATAGCCTGCGGGCTGTCAGGTCGCGTGGACTCGCTCGTTGGGAAGCCTCGTGTCGGTGTCTGCTCTCGTGCAATCGCCAGCCGATCCTCGCTGGCCGCTCGCGGAGCCGATCCCAGCGGCAACAGCGCTTCTGGTGACGGTCGCTCTTGGCGCTTGCTTCCCGCCCTGTTGACGCTGACGGGCATTGCAGATGGCGGGCTCGAGGCTAGCTCGCCGCGGTTTCGCCCGCTGGCGCCGGGCCATAACCATGGAGAACCGGCATGATCATCGACTGTCGGCGGTCCTCGTATCGTCAGGTGGGCTCGAGTTGGCGCCGCCCAGCCTCGCGTTTGGGCGCCGGGCTGGCGGCGGTGATCGCAGCTATGATCGCCCTGGCGGTGCCGCAACTCGGGACGGGCGGCATGGCGCGGGCCGATGCAGGCCCGGCGAAGCCAGCGCCGGGCATCCAGCAATTCAACCGTGCGCCGCCCGTCGCCGTCCCCGACAGAAAGGCGCTCGGCGCTACGCCGTCTGGCCCACAAGGGCAGAAACGCGCGCCTGACGATTCCGGCGATGATTTTGGACCGCCAGCTATCGGCGGCGGTTGTCCCTACCGCGGCCAGCAGCTCGAATTGATCGTGTGAGATTGCGGCGGCGGCAGCTTCGGAGCCGCTTGGCAGCACCGGGCTCGGTCTGCACGGCGCTTGGTCTGCACGGCAATTGTCGCGCCTTGGTTTTCCAAAGTCGCTGTGAGCTGCACAATGGATTTGAGCGTCAGTTGGTTTTGGCGGGCGCGCCTTGAACCTTGGCGGCGTCGGCAGCCTTGTTGGCGGGCTTGCTCGCCTTTTTCTTGGCCTGCCTGGCCTTCTGGCGCAGCTTCGCCCGTGCCGAGCGGGATTTCAGAGTTTGCAGCTTGTTGGCTGTCGTCGGCCGGTGGCCGCAGTCCCACGATCGCACGCTACTGCGAATGCTGACGACACCCTTGCGCGTTGCATCGAGCGGCAAGTTGTCAATGTCCGTCATGTTGAAGAAGGTCTTCCAGCCGTAGTGCTGAAAACCGTGCTCGAGCAGGCTCGCCGCGCGCACCGTGCGATCGTTGCTCGTCGGTTCGCCGAGGACGACGGCCATGAGGCGCGTACCATCTCGCGTCGCGCTGGCGACGACGTTGAACCCGCTGTCGCAGATGAAGCCCGTCTTCAATCCGTCGGCGCCATCGAAGGTGCGCAGCAGGCCATTGTGAGACGACAGGCGGCGCTTGCCGATCTGGAAGTTGGGCGCCGACCAGTAGTCCGCATGCTCGGGAAAGTCCTTTACGACGGCGCGCGCGAGCTTGGCGAGATCGCGAGCGGTCGTCACCTGCGCTGACGCCGGCAGGCCGTTCGGGTTGACGAAATGCGTCCGCGTCATGCCGAGCCGCTTGGCCGTTTCATTCATGCGCGCGACGAAACCCTCGACGCTGCCGCCGAGCTTCTCGGCCAGCATTACGGCAACGTCGTTGGCGGATTTGATGATGAGCGCCTTGAGCGCAAGATTGACAGAGAGTTCGGCGCCGACCGGCAGACCGATCTTGCTCGGCGGTTCCTTGTGCGCGTTTTCCGTGCACGCCACCTTGCTGTCCAGGGTGATCGTACCGGCCCGAAGCGCCTCGAAGGTGATGTAGGCCGTCATGATCTTGGTGAGGGAGGCCGGATGCCAGAGGTTATCCTGATCCTCAGCATAAAGGACTTTGCCCGTCGTTGCCTCGAACAGCAGAGCCGGGCCGGCCGTCGCCGGAGGCGCCAGCGGTTGAGCAACGCCCAGGACGATCGCAATCGCTCCGCCGAGAAGGTTCCGCAAAGTCATCAATAACCTCGACCCAAACATCGTGCCGCATAACACATTCGGTTTCTCCGGGGCAATGCCACCGGCGGCGAATGCTGGTCGGGTGTTGAGCAGATGACGCAGCGCCACCGACGGTTGGGTTTGGGCAATGGCGGGCTGATGCCGCTCGCGACCGTGATTGCCGCGATGGCTGGCGGACGCGTGAGGGAGCGGCGTGTCGCGCGGTGTTCGCGGTTCGTTGGGGCACGTTTCTGGCATGCGCCGAGTGCGCCCACTGGCGAGCACACAGGCGGGCCTATTGGCGGGACGCGCCTGACAGGCTTGCCATATCCGCTGCGAACGTCACGAGAAGGATTTGGTGCCCCTGGCCCGACTCGAACGGGCACGTCATTGCTGACAACAGATTTTGAGTCTGCCGCGTCTACCGATTCCGCCACAGGGGCAGGGGCCGCACGGCTGGGAAACGCCCTGACATGCGGCGGGCATAATAGCCAGGGCCGCCCGCGCGTCAATCACGCTCGTCCGAGACGCTATGCGCTGAGGGATCCGCCCCCCGAGCATGGTGGGCCCGACGAGCTTTCGTCCCGAAAGTACGACCACAGGCCCCGGCCTGCGATGCCGGCCATAGCTTCCGTCGGCTGCTTCGCCGCCGAGCCTGACGACGCGTATATTGGCCGATGCCACTCATGGTCTATAGTTCAGGGGTCCAGGTTCGGATCGCGCCGCGTTTCCAGTGCCGCCAACGCCGCCGAACGACGTCGATCACCTGAGGAGCATTCATGGAGCGAGACATCGCGGCGCGCGCCGCGCCGGGAATGCGCGCATTCGCCTTCCGTGTCGTCATCGTCGTCACCATCGTGGCGCTGGCCCTCGCGCTCTGGAAAATCGCTGATATTCTCTTGCTCGTGTTCGGGGCCGTTCTGGTGGCGCTCGGTCTCGGCGCGCTGGGCGAACGCATCAGCCAGTTGACATCGATGTCGCGTGGCTTGGCGATTGCCGTCGCGCTCGTCTCGATCGTCGCGTTGCTGGTCGCTGTCGGGTGGGTCTTCGGCGGACAGATCGGGCAGCAACTGTCCGAAGTCTGGAGCCGTGTGCCGCAGGCGGTGGGGCGGCTCGCCTCCGAGAGCGAGCTGAAAACGATCCTGCAGGGCTCGACCATCGGCGATCTGATCGCCAACGTCCTGTCATGGGGAACGACCGTCGTCGGGGCGGCGACGAGCCTCGTCCTGGTGATGGCGGCGGGCGTATTTCTGGCGCTCGATCCTGCCCGTTATCGTCGCGGCCTCGTGGCACTCGTCCCGGCAGCGATGACGCCGGTCGCCGAGGAAACGCTGGACGAGAGCGCGCTTGCTCTGCGCCGCTGGTTTGGCGGCCAGTTGATCGCCATGCTGCTGGTGGGGGTTCTGACGGCGGTTGGGCTTTGGGTGCTCGGCGTGCCGGCCTATCTCGGATTGGGGTTGATCGCCGGGTTGATGGAATTCATTCCGGTCATCGGACCGATTGCCGGGGCGGTTCCGGCGATCCTGGTGGCGTCGACACAGGACTGGTCGACGGCCGTCTATGTCCTGGCGTTGTTTGTCGTCATCCAGCAGATCGAGAACAACGTTATCCTGCCGGTCGTCACCGGACGCGCGGTGCTGATGCCTGCGGCGGTCGGGATCTTCGGCACCGTTGCGCTTGGTGTGCTGTTCGGCCCATTGGGCCTGCTGTTCGGATATCCGCTGGCCATCGTCATCGACGTCGTCGTGCGGCGGCTCTACGTGCGTGGCCTTCTCGGCAAGGATACGACGCTGCCGTCGGAAGCAACCGACGATAGCTGAGCCCATTGGCTGGCGCCAATGCGTCACTGCCGTTTGCTCGGGCGGGCCAGCCGGACGCACTCACCTATCGCTGCCGGGCGGCCTCGGTTCCGACGACATGCCGGGGGTGGCGAGCAGAAAAACCCGCCGGTGAACGCACTGGATCTCGGAAATCGTGACGCGATCCTCGCGCGTGAGGCCACCGGCGTTGGTGACGTTGTAGGCGACGATCTCGCGGCCGTCGTCGAGACGTATGAGTGCCGACACTTCGCCGCTCATGCCCTCGCCCGGGCTCATCGACAAGCGCCAGTTGAGGAACGTGCCCTGATGCAGGGCGGTTGGCGTCAATCCGCACTCGCGCGGCGGCTCCTCCTCCTGGCCAAGCGTCAGCCACGTGGCGAGGGCGCCAACGACAATGGCCGTCGCGGACAGGCCGAGAACCAGGCCTGTCCATCTCGATCGTGTGTCGCGGATCATGATGTTTCCAGGGCTCTACTTCGATGCCGAGTTCGAGTGTGACACGTCCGTTGTTCGCGACCAACCGGCCGCCGGAGTGCTGGCCACGACCGCGACCGCGTGCCGTCCCTCGGGTTACCGGTCGCGCGGACGTCAGGGTCTGGAACGTAGATTGAAAGTCCGCAGCGCGCGCGGCCCACAGAGTGACCCGCACGCGGACGGGTGGCACAATGCGCGCCCACCCAACGGCTCGCTCATTACGCCGCCTTGCGCTCGCCAGCGACCAGCCGGACGATGTCGGCCATGATGTCGTTGAGCTGGAAGTCTTTCGGCGTGTAGACGGCGGCCACACCGAAGGACTTCAATTTCTGCGCATCTTCCGGCGGGATGATACCGCCGACGACGACCGGGATGTCGTCGAGGCCTTCCGCGCGCATCCGCTCCATCACGTCCTTGACGAGCGGGACGTGGCTGCCCGACAGGATCGACAGGCCGACCACATGCGCGCTCTCGTCGACGGCTGCGCGCACGATCTGGCCGGGAGTCAACCTGATGCCCTCGTAGACGACTTCCATGCCGCAGTCGCGCGCACGCACGGCGATCTGTTCAGCACCGTTGGAGTGGCCGTCGAGGCCGGGCTTGCCGACCAGGAACTTGATGCGGCGACCAAGCGTTGCGGAGATCGCTTCGACATTTGCACGCACGGCTTCGAGCGCCGTGCCCTCGCGCTGGACGGCGGCGGCGGCAACACCCGTTGGCGCGCGGTACTCGCCAAAGATCTGACGCAGGAGCCCGCCCCATTCGCCGGACGTGACGCCGGCCTTGGCGCACGCGATCGACGGCTCCATGACGTTGCGGCCTTCCTTGGCCGCGCTCTCGAGGTTGGCGAGTGCGGCCGTTGCGGCCTTGTCGTCACGCGATGCGCGCCAAGCCTTGAGACGTTCGATCTGCTCGGCCTCCACGGCCGGGTCAATGACCTGGATCGCGCCGTCACCGCCCGACAGCGGCGAGGCTTCGGTCTCGGTCCAGCGGTTGACGCCGACAACGACCTGCGCGCCCGACTCGATGCCGGCGAGACGCTCGGTGTTGCTCTCCACCAGCTTGCGCTTCATGTAGTCGATCGAGGCCACGGCACCGCCCATCCTTTCGATGGCGGCGAGTTCGGCGCGTGCTTCGTCCTTCAGCGCGTCAACCTTGCGCTTCACCTCGGCCGAGCCGTCGAAGATGTCTGCATATTCGAGCAGGTCCGTCTCGTAGGCCAGGATCTGCTGCATGCGCAGCGACCATTGATGGTCGAAGGGGCGCGGCAGGCCGAGCGCTTCGTTATACGCAGGCAGCTGTACGGCGCGGGCGCGCGAGTTCTTGGAGAGAACGACGGC
>JAGRKS010000182.1 GCA_020442185.1 Hyphomicrobiaceae bacterium | reverse complement strand
TCTACCAATTCCACCACGCCCGCAAGGCGCGCGCCAAACCCCAAAGTGCCCACACGACAAGGTGCTGGCGTTTTGCCGGACAAGCCGGCACGGCACCCCTGCGGGCAGGGACGCCACCTTTGCGGATGAGCTTGCGGCCATCGGCCATTGCATCGCGAGACAAGTCTCGGCGACACATATATCTGCCGGGGCGCACGAAGATCAATCGGCAAGTTGAGGGATGTTGAGGACGGCGTTCGGCCGGGCCCGGCAGAGACGGGCTGCCTCGTCCGCTCGGCGGACAGTTACCGCGAGGACGAGACGAGAATGGCGATGACGATCGCAGAGGTGACCGGCAAGACCAGCAGCCAGGGCGTGACCGGCTCGAAGCCGAGCCCATGTCCGCCGTCCGCATAAAGCCAGAGAATCGCGACAGCCGCGACCGACAGCGCGAATTTCCACATTTTGAGCCTCCTCATACCGGGCAGGTCCCGCTCCGTTTCGGCACGGATTTCGGGACTGAACTGCAATTGAGGTACGAAGAGGCAAGCTCCATGCCAGAGGCGCAATCTGGGACCTGGCCAGCGCGCTCATGTCCGGGCGCCGTCACGTCGCGGAGGGCGGCCAGTTGGCGCTCGGAAGGGGTCGGAAGACGGCCGGCGCCGCACTCTGGCAGCGAGGGGCGCGGCAGCAGAAGCGCGCGATCTGTCGGTTATTGGGCTGGCGCGAATCGGATATTGGGCTTGCGCAAAACAGAGCGGCCGGCCCGTCGCCGGGCCGGCCGTCTCCTTCGCGAAGCGCGATCGTGGCGCTTCGGCCGCTTAGCGGTGACCCATCGACACGACGTCTGATGAGCCGAAGTGGTAGCGCAAACCGACCTTGATCTCATGCGCGGTCAGGTCCTCGAACTTGACGGCCGGATTGACCTGGAAAGCCGTGTCCGAGCGCTGGCTGGTGATCGAACCCATGTCGATGTAGCGGTAGCCGATATCGAGGATCGCGCGGTCGGAAATCTGGTAGCCGACGCCGGCCATCAGCGACCAGGCGAACGACAGGTCGTTGTTGCCGTGGATCTGGTTGGTGAGCGCCGGATTGCCGGTGAAGTAGACGTTGTCCAGCTGGTGATAAGCCATACCGATGCCGGCGCCGACGTAGGGAACGAAGTTGCCCCACTTGCCGAGATCCTTGTAGACGTTGAACATCAACGTGTAGGTCTGCAGCGAGGAGTGCATTGGGTCGTCGGTAACCGGCGGCGGCGGAAGGCCGGTCGGCGTACCGACGAGGCTACCCTGGTAGATCTCGGGCTCACCGTCGAATTTGCGATCACCACGGAAGCCGAACATCACTTCTGCTCGCAGGCCGCGCGAACCAGAGCCGCAACCGACGCCAACTTCGCCGAGCCAAGTGTTTTCGAGGCTTGCGTTGCGGACGGCCGATCCTGCGTACTGGTAAGTGACTTCGTCGGCGTCGATAACGCCGTTGGCGTTTGCGTCGCCGTCGGCAATGCCGTCGGCCGGCGCAACGTCGGCGCCGTCGAACACTTCATTCGATACCGGCCAGGAAACGCTCGGGTCCTGAGACCACGAATAGCCGACGTCAGCGCGGACGTAGCACGGCCCGGTGCCGCCCTGGACGACCTGCGGCAGGGGCGCGTAGCCGTCCTTGACGGAGCCGCCGCCGTAGCTGCTCTCATAGCCGCCGAGATCGGCCGCGTTGGCCGGAGAGAACGAGATGGCTGCCACGGCGAATGCTGCCGAGACGATGCCAGCCTTTGCAAGTACTGTCATATGGCTTGTCCCTTGTATGTCAGGCACTCGGTGGTGGAGGCCTGCAGACCTCTTGGTTTGCAGCCTGATGATGCTCGAAGCCGGTTAAAGCAGGGTTAAGTGGCGTGCCGTCCTGACACGCAACGTCGGACGAGCGGCACGGACGGCCTTGCAGGGCGTATCCGACGCCGCTAGTTTGGCGCCGATTTCCGAGGTCGATCGAACCGAAACGGGCAGCGGCCCACCCGGCTGGGAGCTTCAGTGTTGAAATATTCCGAGAGCGTCGCCGATGCCGTTGGGCGGACGCCGTTGATCAAACTGCGCCGCGCCAGCGATGAGACAGGGTGCACCATTCTCGGCAAGGCCGAGTTCATGAACCCTGGCCAATCGGTCAAGGACCGCGCCGCGCTCTACATCATCAACGACGCGGTTGCGCGCGGCACGCTGCGGCCCGGCGGCACGATCGTGGAAGGGACAGCTGGCAACACCGGTATCGGATTGACGGTTCTCGCCAACGCCCTCGGCTACAAGTCCGTCATCGTCATTCCC
This sequence comes from Hyphomicrobiaceae bacterium, assembly GCA_020442185.1. GTDB lineage: Bacteria > Pseudomonadota > Alphaproteobacteria > Rhizobiales > Hyphomicrobiaceae > JAEUMD01. The sequence goes on along the minus strand of JAGRKS010000182.1, from coordinate 2,703 downwards.
GAGACCCAGTCGCAGGAAAAGAAGGATACGCTCCGTCTGCTCGGCGCCGAACTGGTCGAAGTTCCGGCCGTGCCCTACCGCAATCCCGACAACTACGTGAAATATTCCGCGCGCCTTGCCGAGCGTCTCGCCGGCGAACTGCCTGGCGGCGCGATCTGGGCCAACCAGTTCNNCAGTTCGACAACGTCGCCAACCGGCTGGCGCACGTCGAAACGACGGCGGTCGAAATATGGGATGACACCGGCGGCGCGGTGGACGGCTTCGTCTGCGCGGTCGGCTCCGGCGGCACGCTCGGCGGCGTCTCCATGGGCCTCAAGGCGAAGCGAGACGGCGTCGTGATCGCCATCGCCGATCCGCCGGGCGCTGCACTCTACAGTTATTACACGACCGGCGAACTTAAGGCCGAAGGATCGTCGATCACCGAAGGCATCGGCCAGGGCCGAATCACCAAAAACCTCGAGGACGTGATCGTCGACCGCGCCTATCGCATCGAAGACTCGGAAGCCGTCAGCACCATGTTTTCGCTGCTCGCCGACGAGGGCTTGTGTCTCGGCGCCTCATCGGGCGTCAACGTTGCCGGTGCGGTGCGTCTCGCCCGTGACCTCGGCCCGGGGCATACGATCGTGACAATCCTGTGCGATCTCGGCTACCGCTACCAATCGAAGCTCTACAATCCCACTTTCCTTGCGGAAAAAGGGCTGCCGGTGCCACCTTGGCTCGCGGATCGGAAGACAACAGTGCCATCGGTGTTCGCCGCTGCAAAAGCCGGCTGACGGAACTATCTAGACGTGAGCCGCCAGTCCAGACGGGCCGGTGGCGCGAAGAGACCGAACGTCGGCCGCGGCCGACACCAACAACCCGGAGGACGCGGACGTGCCCTTGAGCGCCAAGAACTGGATCGTTGACACCGACTGGCTCGCCGCCCACCTGGACGCGCCCGACCTCGTCATTTTCGACGGGTCCTGGCACCTACCCACAGCCCAGCGCGACCCGAAAGCCGAATACCTCGAGGCGCATATCCCGGGCGCGTTGTTCTTCGACATCGACGATTTCGTCGACGAGAAGTCGGATCTTCCGCACATGTTGCCCTCGACCGTTAAATTCGCGAGCCGCATGAAGAAGATGGGTGTCGGCGACGGCATGCGGATCGTCGTCTACGACGCCGACGGCCTCTATTCGGCGGCGCGCGTGTGGTGGACGTTCAGGGCGATGGGACACGACGATGTCGCAGTTCTGAACGGCGGCCTGCGCAAGTGGCGCGCCGAAGGCCGCCCGATCGAGGACGGCCCTCCCCTCAAGCGCTCGGAGCGCCACTACACGCCGCGCCTCAATGCACAACTTGTCCGCGACATCGACGACATGCGGGCCCTCATCCGCAATCCGAGCGAGCAGATCGTCGACGCCCGTTCGCCGGGCCGCTTCAACGGCACCGAGCCCGAACCGCGCGAGGGTCTCCGCGGTGGCCACATTCCAGGCTCCGCGAGCGTCCACTACGAGACACTTCTCAATGCCGACGGCACGTTCAAGTCGCGCGACGAGCTTGCCCGGATCTTTGCCGAGGCTGGAATCGATCCCCAAAAGCCGGTCGTGACGACGTGCGGATCGGGCGTCACGGCGGCAATCCTGTCGCTCGGGCTCGCGGTGCTCGGGCAAACCAATGCCGCGGTCTACGACGGCAGCTGGGCCGAGTGGGGCCAGGACAACGGGCTGCCCGTCAACACCGGGCCGTCGAAGGCGAAGGCTCCGGCTTGAAGGGCGCGATAGCCGCCCGGGAGCGGCTGGGCGTGCGTGCTCCGGGCAATTGCCGCCCTGCGATCTGAAAGGCCAGCGGCGGGGCGCGCGGTCGGACCTCTCCGCCACGGACGAGAGGTGTTCCCCGGGCGGACGTTCCGTCGCGGTGATTTTCAGAGCGGACTTGCGCATATTGCATCGCAATACGAAGCGCGATCGCGGTCTCGGCGGCGAACTTTCGACGGCGAATAGTGGCGCTTCAGGTGTGTCGCCAACGCGTCGCACGACGATCGCGTCCAACCGTCATCAAACCATGGACCCTTCACGCATGACGACATCGAGTGCCATCACGATACCCGAACGCGTGCATCCTCAAGAGGCCCTGAAGCTCATGCAGGACGTCGGCCTCGTGCTGGTCGATATCCGCACGGCGCCCGAATGGATGCGCTCCGGCGTCGCCAAGGGCGCCGTAACGCTGACGCCGACGGGGCCGGAGTTCGTCGACGACATCGCACGACTGCTCGACGGCGACAAAACGCGACCCGTTGGCCTCATTTGCGCCTCCGGCAACCGCTCCGCCCACGCCCAGCGCTTCCTGCAGGCACAGGGCTTCACCAACGTCGCCAACGTCGTCGAGGGCATGACCGGCGGCGCGGGCGCTGGCCCCGGCTGGATCCTGCGCGGACTGCCGACCGTCCCCTATCACCACGGCTGACAGACACGCTCTCTCGGCTCGGGCCTCCGATTGCACGACCTGCCCGCTTCCGGAGTGCGCCCGCCTGCGCGCGCTCCCCGCCGGGGAGCCGGTGCACTCTTACTTGCGCCATCCGACTCCCCGCCGGGGAGCCGGCCGGATGAGCTCTCTTCGCTGGCGCCATCCGACTCCCCTTACGGGGAGCCGGCCGGATGGCGCTGGTCATGCAGCTGTCCTTGGTGGTTCCGGCACTCCAGCCATACAGCGGCCGCCAGCGA
>JAGRKS010000181.1 GCA_020442185.1 Hyphomicrobiaceae bacterium | reverse complement strand
GTCATCAAGCACACCTACGGCGACCGCTACGGCCTCGGCGAGCCGACGCGCCAGGAAACACCACGCATCAAGCGGCTGGCCGAAGCGTTCGAGGCGGCAGGCCTGAAGCCGAAGATCTATCCCGAGATCCGCAACGACATCTGGCTGAAACTCTGGGGTAATCTCTGTTTCAACCCGATTTCGGCGCTCACCCACGCCACCCTCGACGTCGTCGCGACGGACCCTGGCACGCGCCTCGTCGCACGCCGGATGATGGAGGAGGCGGAGGTTATCGCACGGCGCATCGGCGCCCATTTCCGTGTCGATATCGAGCGGCGCATCAATGGCGCGGCGTCGGTCGGCGCGCATCGCACCAGCATGCTGCAGGACCTCGAGAAAAAGCGGCAGATCGAACTCGACGCATTGTTGACGGTGGTTCAGGAGATGGGCCGTCTGGTGGACGTGACAACGCCGACGATCGACACTGTTCTCGCGCTCACGCAACAGATGGGACGGGTCGCAGGCGTCTATCCGGCTTTCCCCGAAAGCGCCTACGACGACGATCCGGCAGGCCGGGCGATCGATTGAGCACAATTGATGTTCCGGCGCGGTGGAAACGCCGCGCCGGGACATACGCAGCGCGTTCTCCGGCGAAGATGCTGTGAAGGTCCCGCGCAATGAAGCGCCACGCACCGCTCCCATCCGACGGAGCGAACGCGTCGCCGCAAACCTCCCTCGAAATCTTCCAACGTGCAGGCAAATAGGCAACGCCCCGAGGCCGCCGCGCACGAACGACGGCGCACGCCCCCGGCAAACGCGACGTCTTGCCGCGAGGCACGGCGCTGCCGCCATTCTCCACCGCAGCTTTGCACCAAAAAATTGCGGCGCATACCAAAGAGCCATTGAAACGACGCCGTCCTCGAAGCATGTTGCCCCGCGACGCACGGCAGCGGGGGCTCACGTGCGTGACGGAGCTGCGACGGCCGCCATGAATGCGGCTGGCGCGCTCCGTCGCAGCTTCCAATTGCTACAAAAATTTGCAGCAGTTTTGCAGCGGCTCGCGCGCCTGATCTCCGCGCGCATCCGAACGCGGTCCGCAGCAGATTTCAGCCGATGGTGGCAAACGCCAACCGATCCCGGCTCGAAAGATCGGCGATCCGCACGCCGCGACGAGATCGTCTGGTGATTGGCAGCCTTTCACAGGGGAGGCTGCGGTGGCGGGGATGGCAAGTCCGCCGCCGCTCCAGCCCGTCTCGCCTGGCTCCTCAGCGCCGCCTCGCGACGCACGATATAAACACCCGCCGCGAAAATGACGCCGGCGCCGAGCCATGTCTCGGCATCGATCGTCTCGCCGAATGCGAGATATCCGATCGCAACCGCGAACGGCAGGCGCGAGAACTTGAACGTCATCACCAGCGATGCCTCGGCCGCGACGTAGCCGCGCACCAGCGTCATGTGTCCAAGCACCGCCAGCAGGCCGAGCGCGAGCAGCACGATCCACTGTTCCGAGTTCGGCCACTGCCAGACGAACAGCGCAGGAACGAGCGACACCGGCGTGAGCAGCAGCGACGTGATGAAAACAATGCGGTCGGCATCGTCGGCATTCGTCAGCTGCTTCACGAGCGGGCCGATGATGCCGACGCACATTGCTGACAAGAGAGCTGCGAGCTGCCCGACACCCAAGGCGTTCTCGTGTCCCGGCACAATCGTCACGCCGGCCCATGGACGCAAGATGATGAGCGCCCCGACGAAGCCGATCACGAGCGCAATCCACCGCCTCGGTCCAACAACCTCGCCGAGCAGCAGAATGGCAAACAGCGTGCCGAAAAGCGGCGAGAGGAAGCTGATCGCCGTTGCCTCGCCGATCGGGATCAGAGAAAGCGCATGGAAGAAGGCCGACATCGATAGGAAGCTGATGGCGACCCGCAGAACGTAGAGGCGGGGTTGTGCCGTCGCCATTAGCGAGCGGCCGCGGAACGCGAGCAGCGGCAACATCCAAACGACACAGAAGAGGTTGCGCCAGAACAACGTCACCGAGGCGTCCAGACCGGAGAGCGCAGCATAGCGGACGAGGCTCGCGATGCCCGCGAGTAGCGCCATCGAGATCGTCACCCAGATGGCGGCGCGAACGGGGTCACCGGCATGCGCACCGGCTAATGTAGGCGGCTCCGTGGCCAGGTTTGCAGCATTTCCGGCAGGGCTCGTCGCAATAAATGGTGTCCTGGACACGACAGGCACCTCGCCCCCCGCCCCCCTGCCGCCGGCGGCGATCCATCGACGCACACGACGCACCGCGCGCGATGATGCCGCCTCGTCCGCGTTCGTGTCGTCGGGTGCTCGTTTCTCCATCCAAGCCTTATATCAAGCCAATCGCACCCGAGGCGATCACGCTTCGGTTTACATCGGCCACGCCCCTTTGGGACCAACTGCCGCGCGCATCCTGCGTCCGCCGAGTTGCCGGGCGGCTGCGCGCCCGTTATGACGCATGTCGGCGCTGGACCCGATCGGCCACGATGGAGCCCTCACCGCCGCGTTCATCACCGAGTTCCGCCGGAGCCCCGCATGTGACCCCATCACCCTCGCTATCCCCGTCAGCAGCTGAACGCATGAGACGTCTTCGGCGGCGCGTACATGAGATCATCGAGGTCGGCCGCGGCGAGGATCGCGCCAGTGCGCTCTTCGACATCTTCATCGTCACGCTGATCCTGCTCAACATCGCGGTGTTCGCGGCCGAAACAGTCCCCGAGCTCGAACAAGCCTATGGTCGCGAATTCCGGGTGTTCGAGATCGTGTCGGTTGCGATCTTCACGATCGAGTATGCGGCGCGGCTGTGGGTCGCGGTGGAGGTCCCGTTCCTCGCACGCATGAGCCCGCTGCGTGCCCGTCTCGACATGGCGCGCCGGCCGATGCTGATCATCGACCTGCTGGCGATACTGCCGTTCTACCTCGGTTCGCTTTTTTCGATCGACCTCCGGATTCTCCGCATCCTGCGGCTGCTGCGCTTCCTCAAGCTGTCGCGCTATTCGCCCGCCATGCATACGCTGATCCGCGTGCTTTCCAACGAGCGGCGCGCGCTGCTCGGCGCCAGTCTGCTGTTGATGGGCGCCGTGCTGTTTGCAGCGTCCGGCATGTACTATCTCGAGCATCAGGCGCAGCCCGACAAATTCGGCTCCGTTCCAGCCTCCGCCTGGTGGGCGATCGCAACGCTGACGACGGTCGTGTATGGCGACGTCGCGCCGATTACGCCGCTCGGCCGCCTCTTTGGCGGTATCGTCATGGTCGTCGGTCTGTCGGTGCTCGCGCTACCGGTTGCGATCATCTCGACGGGGTTCGCGCAGGAAGTCGGCCGCCGCGATTTCGTGATCAACTGGTCGCTGATGTCGCGCATCCCGATGCTCGCCGAACTCGACGCGAAGGCCGTCGCGGCGGTCATGCCGATGTTGCAGGCCCACAACCTGCCGCCCAACATCGAGATCGTTACCGAAGGCAGCCCCGCCGATGCGATCTATTTCGTCGCGTCGGGCCGTCTCGCCCGGCGCAACTCGCAGACGGCGACAACCAAACAGGAGTACGGAACGGGCGAGGTTTTCGGAATCCGGACGATGCTGCACCACCGCGCGCACAACGCCAGCATCCACACCACGACGAAATGCCGGCTCCTGAAGCTCCACCGCGAAGATTTCCACCGCTTGGAAAGCGTAAATCCGCAGCTTGCGGCGCGCCTCCGGCAAGTGGCCGAGGACGACGCGGAACCCAGCGCCATCTGAAGCCTGCCATCTGAAGCCTGGATGTTATGACGGCTGGCCCGGTGGAACCATCAAACTGCGATCGGCCTCGATCCGGCCCGGCCGGTCACCTTCTCGGGCCGAGAGACTTGACGCTTGCCCCCAACCCGGCATTGTTGCGCGGCTCGGTGGGACCACCCCCCGAATCACTCACCCTCGGAGATCGAATTGGCAGGCGCCATCCGCAATACCCTCAGGCTTGCCCGCGCCGGTCTCGTGCTCGCGCAGCATGGGGTCCGGTTTGTGCCGAAAGGCATCAAGGTGCCGCCCGTGCTCGAGGTCGCGCGCATATTGACCGCGCCAATCCGCTGGTTCGCCGCTCCCTTCCGCATCGGCCAGCCGAAGGATCAGCGGATCTCGGCCGCCATTGCGGCACTCGGCCCATCCTACATCAAGCTCGGCCAATTCCTTGCGACACGGGCCGACGTGATCGGGCCCGAGCTTGCGCGCGATCTCTCGCGCCTGCAGGACCGGATGCCGCCGTTTTCGATGAAGGAAGCACGGAAGGCGATCGAGGAATCCGTCGGCGGAAAGCTCGAAGACCATTACGCAGAATTCGGACCTCCCGTCGCCGCCGCTTCGATCGCCCAGGTCCACAAGGCCCGGACGATCGGCGAGGACGGCACCCATCGCGCCGTCGCGGTCAAAGTGCTTCGTCCCGGCGTCGAGCGGCGCTTCAAGGCCGATCTCGATAGCTACTATTTCGCGGCCAGTCAGATCGAACGATTTCACCCGCCGTCGCGCCGCCTGCGGCCGGTCGCCGTCGTCGACACCCTGAAGCGCACGACCGAACTCGAGATGGACTTGCGGCTCGAGGCGGCCGCGATCTCGGAGATGGCGGAAAACTCGGCAGGCGACGAGGGCTTCCGCGTGCCCGACGTCGATTGGCGGCGCACCTCTCGGCGGGTGCTCACGATCGAATGGATCGACGGCATACCCATCTCGGATCACGCCGCACTCGACGCCAAGGGCTTCGACAAGAAGGCGCTCGGCCTCACCGTCATCCGGTCGTTCCTGCGTCATGCCATGCGCGATGGCTTCTTTCACGCCGACATGCATCAAGGCAATTTGTTCGTCGACGATGCCGGCCGTGTCGTCGCGGTCGACTTCGGCATCGTCGGGCGTCTCGGGCAGAAGGAGCGCCGGTTTCTCGCGGAAATCCTGCACGGCCTCATCACCCGCGATTATCGACGCGCGGCTTGGGTGCATTTCTGGGCGGGCTACGTTCCGCCGCACCATCCTGTCGACGTCTTCGCCCAGGCGTTGCGCGCGATCGGCGAGCCGATCCACGGCCGGACCGCGCGCGAGATATCGATGGCCGATCTCCTCGGCCAGCTGTTCGCCTACACCGAAGTCTTCGACATGCAGACCAGGCCCGAGTTGATCATGCTCCAGAAAAGCATGGTGATCGTCGAGGGGGTGGCGCGATCGCTCGATCCCGAACTCAACATGTGGATGGCCGCGGAGCCCGTCGCGAAGGAATGGATGGAGCACAATCTCGGTATCACTGGCCGGATCAAGGAAGCAGGTGACGGCGCGACAACCATCGCCCACGTGCTGGGCGAACTGCCCGAGTTGATGACGCAAGCGCAGTCCTCGGTCGCACACCTTTCCGAGATGGCGCGCGGAGGCCTGCGTCTCGACGCGGAAACAGTCGAACGCATCGGCGCGGCGGAGCGGCGTGGAAGCGGCTGGAGTATTGCAGCGCTTTGGGTCGCCGCCCTCAGCCTCTTGGCGATCGCCGCCGGCCAACTCGGCTGGCTTTGAAGGTCGGCTCCCGGCGGGCGCATACAGACACACAACATTCGGCGCAAGCGTCACTGGGGGACGTCAACCGGCAGGGCGCCTCAACGAAAATTCGTCCATTGGAAATACAATGGCCGTCACGCGAAGCGCCAGAACTCACCTGCCGCTGTCGGGCTGGCCGCGGGCGGGACGTGCGAGATGCGGCGTCTTCTCCCAGTGGTGCGGCGCGCGGACCAGTTGGATGAGCGCGCGATATGCCGCGAGCGAGATGCACAGCCAGTAGATCGGCATCAGCAACACCGCCCAGGCGATCCCGGGCCGCCCTCGACGGACTACCGCAACCGCACCGAGCACCATCGCTGAAACGTAGCCTCCCACCAGGTTGATCAGCGCCAGCCAGTCGAGCCAATTCAATCCGCCATCGAGGAACGGGCCGAAACCGCCGTGACGCACGACATCGGCGCCGACGTAAACGTAGAACCAGGGATGCACCAACGCGGACAGGATCATGCTGGCGAGCATCAGCTGAAAGCCTGCGAACGGCCAAACGCCAATCTCGCGGATCAGCCGCGACGGCCGGCGCATATGCACCAGCCACGTCGTCATCCATCCCTTGAGCCAGCGTGTCCGCTGCCGCAACCAGACCGCGAACGTTGCCGGCGCCTCTTCCCACGTCGTCGACGAAAAGACACCGACTTTCATGCCGAACCGCGCGAGCCTGATGCCGAGGTCAGCATCTTCCGTCACGTTATGCGGGTCCCACGCGAGCACCGCCTCCAGCGCCTCCCGTCGAAAATGGTTCGACGTACCCCCGAGCGGCATCGGCAAACCGAGCCGGCGATAGGTTGGAAGCAGCACGTCGAAAAGCGCTGAATATTCGATCGCGAACTGGCGCGATAGCCAGGATTGGGAATAGTTGGTGACATTGAGCGCCGCCTGTTGGCACACCGTGTCGGGCGATGCCCGAAACGCCGCCAGCGCGCGACGCAGCTGATCGGGCTCCGGCTGATCCTCGGCATCGTAGACCACGACGATCGCGCCCGGTGTCTGCGTCAGCGCGTAGTTGAGCGCCCGCGGCTTTGTCCGTGGTTTTCCGTCCGGCACGACGATAACGCCCATGCAGGCCGGCAACGCGAAGGACGCAAGCGCGCGATACGTTGCCTCATCATCGGCCTCCACGACGAAGCGGATAGCAAGACGGTCGGCTGGATAGTCCAGCGCGCCGAGCGCCTCGACGAGACCCGGCACCACGTGGGCCTCGTCGTAGAGGGCGACGAGAACCGCATACGTCGGCAACACTTCGGGTGTGGTCCGGGCGCGAGGTATGCCGTTGTGCCAATGGAGCCGCGACGAGGGCGCGGGCATCGTTGCGACGTTGGCGAGCGCCGCCGTGCGCAGAACGATGACGGCGAGAAACGGCGCAATGAACGCAAGCGATACGAGGCTTTGGCGTTCGACAATCGACAGCGCCACGGCACAGCAGACGATAAGCGCCGTGACGAGAAGAACCACCACTTGCGCGCTCGTGATCGGGACGGCCGCGGAGAGATCTGGCCTCAGCCGCAACAGCAGGTTGCCAACGGGCGGCGGTGCGACGCGGGCGGCCTGCCTGCGCGCATCGGGTTGCGACTCTCTTTGCGCCGATTTCGGTTGCAACGCGGGCGCGGGCGCGATGCGCGCCGAGGAATGATGCCGAGCCTGCATCTGCATTGCGTCGTTGGGACGCCCGCCGGCCGCTGGCGACATCGGCTCGGCGGCCGGAGCCTGACGCCAGCCCGCGTCCGGTGCGCGGCCGATTTGACTAGGGCCTGCGGCTGCGCCATTTCGTGGCCCGCGGTTTGGCGCCGGTTGCCACGGCGGTGCGGCGTTTGCTCCGTCGGGATACGCACCGTGTCCAGCAACGGACGGCCTCCGCACCGGCGCGGGCGCCATCGGCTGGTATGGCGGGATGGGACGCCCGTCGGTCGGTCTCGGCCGTGCTCGCCCCGCGAATGCCGCACCCGCGTGTGCTGGCCCGGCATCGATCGCCCCCGCAGGACCTGGCCCCACACTGTTTGGATGGCTGCTCGGATATCCGGATCTACTCTGCCCAGACTGGCCCGGAGTTCCGCCCGGTTGGCCATCACCGCGTCCGGCGCTCGCGTCGATCGCGCCCGCGAACCCAGCAGGCATCGGCCCGGCGGTCGGAATCGCCGCTCGGCCGGGCGAGAGTGCGGCATCCCGATAATCCGAGCACACTGCGTCGCCCAGCTTGCTGACCGCGCGCGCTTTCCCGCCTGGCCGAAACTCCAACGTACGCCCCCCATGCCCCCCTGCGGGAGCTGAAACGACCCGATGCGCACCCATCTGATTGTCACGATACCACCTGCTGATCTGTTTGCCATCGTTGAGACCTGATCGCGTGCAGGAATTGTCCGGCGTTGCGAGTGACAGGCACGGTGATTGCGGCCAAGATCGCGCTGCGAATCGCGAGACAGACACGAGAAGGTCACGAGATGGGGTCCGCCTTGCCCATGTACCGATCAACCGGCCCCGCCGCCGCCGTGCAGAGGCAAACCGCTTCTCGCCGGTCGCCGATGCATGCATGGCTTATCGGGCTGACACTGGTCCTGCTCCCGCATGTCCCGACTTCCGGCGGCGCATTCCCCATTTCATCGGCGCACGCTCAGCCCGCGTCGCCCCCCGACACGACGGCCACCGACCTGCCACGCCGTGTCGTCTTGAGGTTCGTGACCGAAGGTGACTACCCACCCTTCAATTTCTACGACGAAGACGGCCAGCTCACGGGGTTCAACATCGACCTCGCGCGCTCGATCTGCGCCGACGCAAAGGCGACTTGCGATATCAAGGTGCTGCCGTGGGACGAGTTGTTCCTCGCACTCAAGCGCCGCGATGCCGATGCCGTTGCTGCCGGCCACATGATCACTTCGAAAGCCCTGCGCGACGTCGATTTCTCGGCGGCCTATCTGCACACGCCGGCGCGATTTGCGGTCCGTCGCGAGGCGGAAAAGCGCGAGATCACGCCGGAGGGATTGGAACGCCAGCGCATCGCCGTCATTCGCGGAACGGCGCACGAGGCGTATCTCAAGACTTTCTTTCGTGACAGCCGCATCGAGGTTCTGCCGTCCTCGGACGCCGCGCGGGAGGCGCTCGCAAGCGGCAAGGTCGACTATCTGTTCGACGACGGCGTGAGCCTCGCCTTCTGGCTCAACGGCACACTGTCACGCCAGTGCTGCGAATTTCGCGGCGGCCCCTTTCTCGAAGCCCGGTATTTCGGCGACGGAATTGCGATAGCGATCCGCAAGGGCGACCAGCAGATGAAGGTGCTTGTCGACCGTGCAATCCAGCGACTACGCGCCAGCGGCCGCCTCGAGGAACTGGTCGGGCGCTATTTCCCTTATCGAATCTATTGAGCCAGCTTTCCTTCCGGGCCGTAAAGCCGGGCCTCATCGCCAGTTGCGACGCTGCGCCAGCGGCGCAAGAGCCGCCCCATTCCAGAGTGGCAGCAAGGCCCCCGCGACGGCCCAATCAGCGCAGCCCACGGCCTTTCGCGCCACCTGTCATACACCTGCAATTTGAATCCCGTCTTGTCGGTCCGACAACGCGCAACTTTGAGGCGGCACAGGATCGACGGGGACCAATATCATGGCGCGATACCGGGCGATTTTCATATCCGACGTTCATCTCGGCACACGTGCTTGCCGGGCCGACATGCTTCTGGACTTCCTTCGTCACAACGAAGCGGACGTGGTCTATCTCGTCGGCGATATCATCGACTTCTGGCGCATCAGGCGCAGCGTGATCTGGCCGCAATCACATAACGACGTGCTCCAGAAACTTCTGCGCAAGGCACGCAAGGGCTCACGGCTCGTTTTCATTCCCGGCAATCACGACGAAGCTTTGCGTGACTACGCCGGCAGCCGCTTTGGCGCCATAGAGATCGAGCGCCAGACGATCCATGTACGCGCCGACGGCAGGCGTTACCTCGTCACGCACGGCGATGAATTCGACGTCGTGGTGCGCTATGCCAAATGGCTGGCGTTTCTCGGCGACCGCGGCTACGAGTTCGCGCTCTGGCTCAACCGGCCGCTGAACGCACTGCGCAGCATCGCCGGGCTGGGCTACTGGTCGCTTTCCGGCTACCTCAAGTATCGCGTCAAGTCCGCCGTCAACTTCATCGGCGAATACGAACGCAATCTGGCAGAGCAGGCACGGCGCGAGAATGTCGACGGCGTCATCTGCGGCCACATCCACCATGCCGCGAGCCACGACATCGATGGCATCCACTATGTCAACACCGGCGACTGGGTGGAAAGCTGCACTGCGATCGTCGAAGACCACGACGGCAACTTCGAGCTGATCCGCTGGATGGACGCCATCAACGCGCCGGAACGGCAGTCGCAGTCCACGGGAAATCTGCAGGCGGCGTGATGCGCATCCTCGTCGCGACAGACGCATGTGAACCGCAAGTCAACGGCGTCGTGACGACCTACCGGCGGCTCGCGGCAGAGCTGCCCGCGTTCGGTGCGACATTGACCTTTCTGACGCCCGACGCGTTTTCGGCCATCCCGTGCCCGACCTATCCTGAAATCGCCCTTGCGCTGCCGGGCCGGCGAACGACGGACCAGAGCATTCGCGCCGCCGCTCCCGACGCGATCCACATTGCGACCGAAGGTCCGGTTGGCTGGTCTGTCCGCCGCTGGTGCCGTGACAACGGCGTCCCATTCACCACGAGCTTTCACACGCGGTTTCCCGAATACATCAGTGCCCGCTTCGGGCTTCCCGAACGCTGGAGCTACGCCGCGCTGCGCGCATTCCACAACGCGGGGCAGGGCATCATGGTCGCCGCTCCGAGCCTCGCGGCCGTTCTGGCAGAGCGTGGCTTCAAGCGCATTCTTCCATGGACGCGCGGCGTCGCACTCGCGGAGTTTTACCCGCGTCCCGTTCGCTTGTTCGGCGAGGGACCGGTATTCCTTTATGTCGGCCGCGTTGCAATCGAGAAGAACCTCGCGGAATTTCTCAACCTGCGATTGCCCGGCTGCAAAGTGATCGTCGGCGACGGCCCTCAACGCGCTGAGCTGGAGGCGCGCTATCCCGACGTCCATTTCACCGGCCGCCTTTTCGGGACCGATCTCGCCGAAGCGTACGCCTCGGCCGACGTCTTCGTCTTTCCTTCGCGGACCGACACGTTCGGCATCGTCATGATCGAGGCGATGGCAACGGGCCTGCCCATTGCCGCCTACCCCGTGACCGGCCCGCGCGACGTCGTAACGGACGGCGTCTCCGGAATTCTGTCGCACGACCTCGCGGAGGCCTGCCAGCGCGCACTCACGCTCGACCGCAACGTGGTCAGAGCAGCGGCTGGTGCATACAGCTGGTCGAACGCCGCCCAGCAGTTTCTGGCCAACATCGCAACTGCGACGGCGGCCCGCCCAGAGCGCACGTTTGCCCGCGCGAATCGCGACGCCCCTCCTGCCCGACGCGGTGTGTGGCGCCGTTCGACGAGGCTTGGTTAGCTAGCCGAGTTGCGACACCACCGCGCGGTTGACGAGACGGTCCTCCGGAATACGGCCGTCGAGTGCGGCAAGGATGTTCTCGGCCATCTCGATCCCCATGCGCCGCGACGCCTCCCGCGTATTTCCCGCGGCATGCGGTGTGACGATGACGCCCGGGCAATGCAACAGCGGATGGTCGAGGGGCGGCGGTTCTCGCTCGAACACATCCATGCCCGCGCCACCGATTTGCCCGCTCGCGACCGCCTCGGCAAGTGCCGCTTCATCGACGATGCCGCCGCGCGCGCAATTGATGAACAGCGCGCCGCTCTTGATGAGGGCAATCTCATTCGCACCGATCAGATAACCGCCGCCGGGCGGGCGCGGCATATGCAGCGACACGATGTCGGCTTCAGCGAGTGCGTCGGTGAGCGAGCCCGCCGGCTCGACACCGAACGCGGCAAGCGCGCCAGCGTCGAGTGTTCGGCCCCAAGCCAGGACGCGCATATCGAAGGCCGCCGCGCGACGGGCGAGTTCCTGGCCGCTTCGGCCGAAGCCGATGATCGCCAGCGTTCGCCCGGCGAGTTCGCGGACATCATGGCCATCGCGCAGCCGCCAGTTGCCTTCTCGCACCGCCTTGTCCGACTGGGGGAGCCGCTTGGCGAGCGCCAGCATCAGCATCATCGCGTGTTCGGCGACAGCGACCTTGTTGGCGTCCGGTGTATTGAGCACTGGAATTGCGCGCATCGTGCAATGCGCAACGTCGATATTGTCAGTCCCGACGCCGTGCTTGGCGACGACCCGCAACCCCGGTGCCTGATCCAGGTCGGCAGCGCAAAGGTTGCGGATCCGTACGCCAAGCGCATCGGCCGCCGCAAACGCCGCTGCGGCGTCGGCTTCCGAGAGGCTCGGGCCTTCGACCAATTCGATACCGGGAGCGCGCCGCAGCAGTTCGACCGCGTCGGGGTGGACATGCTCTGTCAGGAATACCAGTTTGCCCATGCTACCCGCCAAGTCCGCCGATGATGAAGCCGATCTCCTCAGCGAGGCATTTCTGTGCGGAGGCTCACCCGTCATCGCCGAAAACGGCGCACTCGGTCAAGAAGTTGACCAAGTTCCCACGCAGGGTAGTGCTCCGTAGTGCCCCAATGCCGGGGATCGTGGTCATTTCGGAGAGGGAAAAAGCGGATTTACGCCAGCGGTGGCGGGCAAAATTCCAGCGGTGGCGAGACGCGCGACGGATTCCGACAATCTCTTGCGTTGAACGTCAAGGTTATGCCATGCGAGGCTCACTTTCGCATTTTCTCCAGACTTGGCAGCACGCACCCGACGGGAGCAGGCACTCACTCATGTTTGCTTGCTTCCACAGACCGAGAGTTCAGAAGGATCACCCCATGCGAATTTCCAGAGCGAAGCGGACCCGCGGGTCGCTGCTCGCGTGTCTGGCGGTCGCGGTGCCGGCGTTTGTCGCTGCCACCGATGCGGACGCCCAGATGTTCCGCCCGCAGAACCAGGGCGCAGCCCAGAACGACGAGAAAAACAGGAAGGTGCCGCCACCGAACCGCGGCGCGCAGCCCCAACGCGCGCCCGTGCAGAGAGGCGCGCCGCCCCAACGCGCGCCCGTGCAGCAAGGTTTGCCGCAACGGCAGGTGGTTCCGCGTGGCGCTCCCAATCGTGGCCCAGGCAGCAACCCGAATGCGTTTCAGGGACGTCCGCAGCAACCGGTACAGCGCAACATCACGCCGCCGAACAACGCTGCTCGCCAAGGCTTCCAGCCTCAGCCGAACCGCGCCCAGGTTCCCAACCGCGTACAACAACTCCAACAGCTCAAGAACGAGCGCTTCCAGCAGCGCAAGAACGCGTTGGAGGAGCGCAATCGCCTACGCCAGGAATTGATTCGCCAGCGTGAGGAAAATCTTCGCAAGCGCCAGGAACTCGTGCGTGATCGCCAGCAGGGCGGCCCGAACCGGCAAGCGCCGGTCGCGGGCGACCGGCTGAACCGAGGCGGCCCAGACAGGGGCGGTCCGGGCGGCCGCGGCCCCGGCGGGGACGCGCGCGACAACAATCGCTTCGGAGACAGAGACGGTGCTCGCGGCTATCGCGGCGGTGACCGCGCCAATCGTGGCGAACGCCAGTTCGAGCGCCGCCGCGACGTCGACGCGGCAACAGACAAGTTCCGCAACATGAACGCCCTGCGCCAGGGTCGCCGCGAGCAGAAATTGAACCGTGGCGGCATCGTGCTCGAGGAACCGGGACAGCGCCGGATCTTCCGTGGCGAAGGTGGCCGCCGCTCCATCATCAGCCGCGACGAGACGCAGCGCTTCCGCCGTTTCGGCAGAGACGTGACGACCCGCCAGGGACGCAACGGCCGCAACATCACGACGATGCGCCGGCGGAACGGCTCGGAGATCATCACCGAGACGGGGCCCGACGGCCGCTTGATCCGACGCTATCGCCGCGGTCCCGGCGGGCGCGAGTACGTCTTGATCGACAACCGGCGCACGTGGCGCAAGTGGGCGGCGATCGGCGCTGGCGTCGGCCTTGCCGGCCTCCTCGTTTCGATCGACCGGCCGCGCTACAGGGGGCCGCGCGACAGCTACATCGTCGAGTATGACGACGCATCCTACGATGACGTCTACGAAGCCCTCGAAGCACCGCCGGTCGAGCGCCTCGAGCGCGGCTATACGCTTGACGAAGTTCTCGCTACGCCGAACCTGCGCGAATACATGCGCCGTATCGACCTCGATTCGCTCAGCTTCGATTCTGGATCGTGGGACGTTTCTCCCGACCAGTTCGACAGGCTCGAGCGCGTCGCTCGCGCCATCAACCGGCTCGTCGAGAAGAACCCCGACGAGATCGTTCTGATCGAGGGACACACCGATGCCGTCGGCGACGAAGTCGACAACTTGTCGCTTTCAGACCGGCGCGCAGAAGAGGTGGCCAACATCCTGACGCAGGAGTTCGATGTGCCGCCGGAAAACCTGGTCACGCAGGGCTACGGCGAGGAGTTCCTCAAGATCGACACCGATGGTCCGGAACGCCGCAATCGTCGCGTCACCGTGCGCCGCATCACGCCGCTGCTCGACCGCCGCGTCTCGAGCCGCAACGACGATTGACGTCACGAACGCAAGCACCTGAGAAGAAGGGCGCGCCAGAAGACTGGCGCGCCCTTTCCGGTTCAATGGGCGTCAAGCCGGCGAAACTCACATCACGCCGCACTGGGATGTTCAGGCGCGATGCCACGACCCACAACTGACGGCGCGTATAGCGCAGTCCGGAACTCGGTCGCGAAATCTCAGCCTCGCTTGCTGTCCCTCACATCCTGGGCGAATTCGGCTTCGAGCGCCGCCTCGAGCTTTACGAGATCTTCCGGCAACGGCATCCCGAAGGCCTTCATCTCGTTCAGCTTCTCCATCACCACGAGATAGAGTTCGTGGCGGTCTTCCGGTTCGTTCTGCATCCGGGTCATGAGGATGCCGAGTTCGGCTTTGATCGCATCGAAGGCCATGCGTCGCTCCTGTGCTCGCCAAGATCTGCGGATCTGCGCAACTGCCGACAAACTATACGCCGCCGTCGCCGAACGCGGTCATAAAAAGCGGATGATGCCCATCCCCATGTCCGCGGCAAGCATGCCTATTTCAGTCCGCGCGTCATCCGCCACGTTTCCTCCTGCACGCGGATGTCGGCGAGCATCCGGTCGAGCAGCAGGCACGTTCGGCGGAACAGATCGGAACCGCGCCGGTAATCGGCGGGGGCGAAGAAATCGACGCGGTTCGCATGAAACAGGTCGACGCACTTCTGCTTGGATTTGCCCGGCGGATAGACAGCAATGGCATGGCCGCCGTTCTTGCGCATCACGGCCATCGACGGGACATCGGTTTCGCCGTCGCCGAAGTAGACCATGTTGGAGAACGGAATCGGCCGCTCGACTTCGGGCATGTGCTGGTTGATGTTTTGGCCCAGGTCCTCGACGCCTTTGTTGATCCGGAACAGATATTGCGTCTTGCCGGTGTCGGTGATCACCCGTTTGGGATAGGGCAGATCGTAGGCATCGAACCAGTACTCGGAGGCAAACACGTTGGTGAAGCGGTCGTAGATCGGCGTGCCCTCGATGATCTCCGTCAGCCCCGATGAAATGAGGTAGTGGCGAATCTCGACGCCGTGACTTTCCGCGCGCAGCTTGACGTACTCGGCAATGGCGTCGAACCACTCCATGACGCCGGCGAACAACTCGACCTGCCGCCCCTGTGCGACGAGATCCGAGCGATCGATGCGCACGCCCGCCGCTTTGGCCTTCTTGTAGAGCAGATGCATATACGTGATGAGGGGATCGGCCTGCTCGGCACGCGCAATCGCGTTCGATTCCTGCCAGAACGCTGCCGCATCGACTCCGACCTGCGGTAGAAACGCATATTCCTGCATAGGTTTGGGCGACAGCGTACCGTCGAAGTCGTAAACGAGCGCAATCGACTTCTTCTCGAACACGTGCCGTCCGCCGCCCTGCTTGCGGCGATCCTGCTTGCCGGACGTCTTCGCACGCGCCATCGGCGCATCGTCGTTAGCTGCCTTGCCGGCGCTCCTGGATGCAGCGCGGGCCATGCCTCCACCGCCCGCGCCCTTGCCACGCCCTGTCGCGCCTTCGTTCATCACCGGCTCCTCGTCGTTCAGCTGCGAACCGGAAGTCTCGCCCGATTCGCCGGGCCTAAAGATGACGCAGCGCCGCTAACCTGGGGAGTAGCCCGCCGCTGGGCGAAGCTCCCGCTTCGCTCAGGATCGAACTCAGCCGTTGCAGTCGCAATCCGGGTTGCCGCAACCACCCTTCGGCTCCGCCTTCGCCTGCTTGCCGGCGTGCGCGTGGCTATGGTCGTGGTTGTGGTTGTGGTTGTGGTCGTGATGGTGGGCGTGATCGTGGTGATGATCGTGGCCGCAGCCGCAGCCATCGTGATCGTGATCGTGATCATGGTGGTGCTCGTTGGGATCGACCAGAACCGCCGCGAGCCGCCGCTCGAGCGCGACAGACTGTTCGCGCGCGGCATCGCGCGTCTCGATCGTCAACGCCATCACTTCGGCGGCAAGCCGCATGTCGTCGACCTGTCCGAGATAGTGGCGACGCAGCCGGCCCTGGCGATCGAACACCAGCAGCGTCGGCGTGCCCTGCAGCTCGTAGGAGTCCATCGTCACGGGCAGAGAACCCGGCGTCTCCTTGTCGACAGCAACCGGAAACGCGATGCCAGCTTCGTCGATGTAGGCCGCGAGCTTGTCCGGCGTCTGTTTCTCCACCTGCTCGAACACGCAATGCAGCCCCATCACTGCGACTTCGTCAGTCGTGAACTGCGCGGCGAGCCGCGATAGTTGCGGCACGAGGTGACGCGTCGAGCCGGGGCAGGCCATTTGGAACGCGCCGAGAACGATAACCTTGCCGCGCATGGCCTCGAGCGTTGGCGCCGGATCGGCGTTGAACCATCGGGTCGCGACGATTTCAGGTGGGCTTTCGGGGTTGAACATCGCGGCTCCTTTCGCGCGGCCAGTGCAGCTTTAGCCCCTTGACGTTTGGTCCCCGCGTGGGGCTTGCCTCGCAGCCAAACATCGCGTGCTAAAGCTACGCCAGAACCAGAGTATAGCTCGTGCTTCTTGTGGTTCCGACTTGTGCTCGTGTCACGAGCGGCAACGGGCAAGAAAATTCAGAACCGGAACACGTGTGGGCTCGACCTATAGCCGCTTTCACCGCTGGCGGAAATGGGACAACGTCGACCCGCGGCCGAACAACTGTTGAACGTCCCGCGGCAGGCCTTGACATCGCCCGCCGCGGCCGTGTCATGGCGGACACGCAAGAACCTTTCGAAGGACGTGCCCATGCCCACTTCCCAGGACGCCGCTTCTCAGGATGCCGCGGCCCTCGTCGCGCTCATCACGCAGCGCTCGTTCCAGCGCGGCGGCGAGATGAAACTCGCATCCGGCCGCACATCGTCCTTCTATTTCAACATGAAGCCGACAATGCTGCATCCGGAGGGGGCACGGCTCATTGCATCTCTGATCCTCGACCAGCTCGAAGCGGACGGCATCGCCGCCGACCTGATCGGCGGGCTTGAGATGGGAGCGGTGCCGATCGCGGCGGCGACCGCGGCGATGAGCGCCCAGCGCAGCCGGCCGGTCGCTGCATTTTTCGTGCGCAAACAGGCCAAGGAACATGGCACCCAGAGCCTTATCGAAGGTTTGCCGAAGGGCGAAACCCTCGCCGGGCGCGGTGTCGTCATCGTCGAGGATGTGACGACCACCGGCGGCTCGGCGATCAAAGCGGCAGCCGCTGTCGAGGCCGAGGGGGCGAAAGTCCTCCGCGTGGTGACCGTCGTCGATCGCTGCGAGGGGGCCGGCGAAGCGTTCGCGGCAGCCGGTCTCGACTTCAAGCCGCTGCTGACCGTCGCCGACTTCGCGTGAGGCAGGCGTCGTCCTGACCGGCGCCAGCGAATTGCCAATCCGACAGCCACCCGTGGCGAACGCAAAAGAGGCGCGGTTCCAAACTGGGAACCACGCCTCTCAATCAATTTGTCGGCATCAGGGGATCGAGGAATTGCGGCATGGCGGGTGCTTGTCGCACACGCCCGCCTCACCCGGAGCGATACCTTAGGCGCCGAAGCGCTGCTGCGAAGCTTCGAGCACATCCTCGAACGTGCGCAGCCCCGTTGTCGGTGCCGAAACGAGCACCGCCATGTTGCCGGGCTTATGCTGGTTCCTGAGCATGCGCATGTGCGCCTTGGGGATCTGCTGCCAGGGAAACACCTCCGACATGCACGGATCGATGCGGCGCTCCACAACCAGCTTGTTGGCCTGCGCAGCCTGCATGAGGTTGGCGAAGTGCGAGCCCTGGACGCGCTTTTGATGCATCCAGAGATAGCGTGCGTCCATGGTCAGGTTGTAGCCCGACGTGCCGGCACAGATGACGACCATGCTGCCGCGCTTGACGACTTGAACGGCGAATGAGAACGTCGCCTCGAAGGGGGTCTCGAACAAAAAGGCGACGTTGAAGCCCTTGGCGGTGATATCCCAGATCGCCTTGCCGAACTAGCGCA
>JAGRKS010000180.1 GCA_020442185.1 Hyphomicrobiaceae bacterium | reverse complement strand
TTACCCTTAGGTAATATATTCAGGGCGCGCGCGAGTCAACGCCCGCCACAGGATGTTTGGATGGACACGCGAGCGATATCCCCCGAGCCGTCGCCATGGCTGCCGTTCGAAAGCCGCCGCCGCGCCCGCGACGAAAAACGCGAGGCGGTGCTGCGCACGGCCGTGCAACTGTTTCTGGAACAGGGCTATCACCGCGCCACCCTCAACGACGTTGCGGACCGGCTGAACATCACCAAGCCGGCGCTCTACAACTACTTCCGCAGCAAGGAGGATATCCTCTACGAATGCTGGGCCATGGGACAGGAGCGTGTCGAGGATCGGATCGCCGAGATCGAATCCACCAACGAAAATGGGCTTGCCACGCTACGGATGCTGGTGCGCGCCTATGCCGTCGTCATGGCGAGCGACTTCGGCGCCAGCCTGGTGCGCTTCAATGTCGCCGATCTGTCCGAGGCCAACCAGAAGACCACGCTCGCCGGCAAGCGCCGCATCGATCGCGCCTTCCGCGGCGCGATCGAGCAAGGCATCGCGGACCATTCCATCAAGCCGTGCGATGTGAAATTGACGGCCTTTGCCATTCTCGGGGCGCTGAACTGGATCGGGCATTGGTACAAACCCGGCGGCGAATTGTCCCCCGACCAGATCGCCGACGACTTCGCGATCCGGCTGACCGCCGATATCGCAAAGCCACCCGACAGGAAGCCGCCTGAAAGAAAGCCATCCGAAAAGAAGACGTCAAGGTCCGTTCGGAGAAAATGACACGCAACGCTCTGGGAGGAAATGATGAACGTGACACACGGCCTGCGGCGCGCGCTGCAAATCAACCCGCATGGGCTTGCCACCGTGTTCCGGGATCGACGCCGGACCTGGGTCGAGATCGGCGACCGCGTGGCCCGGCTCGCTTCGGGGCTTCGTGCGCTCGGCATCACGGAGGGCGACCGCGTCGCCCTGCTGATGCTGAATTCCGACCGCTATCTCGAACTTTATCTGGCGACCGCGTGGGCCGGCGCCGTGGTCGTGCCGCTCAACATCCGCTGGAGTCCCCTTGAGAACGAGGACGTGCTGCGCGACTGCCGCGCGAAAGTGCTCGTCGTCGATGCGGCATTCGCTGCCACCGGCGACACGCTTGCCAAGGCCCTCCCCGACTTGACGCTGGTATTCGCCGACGATGGCGATACGCCTGCCGATATGGAGGGCTACGAAGCGCTGATCGCGCGCAGCGACCCGGCACCGGACGCGATGCGCAAGGGTGAAGACCTCGCCGGCATCTTCTACACCGGCGGCACCACCGGACGCTCCAAGGGCGTCATGCTCAGCCACCACAACCTGATGGCCAATGCACTGAACGCACTCGGCGAGGGCATGTTCCCGGCATCGTCGGTCTATCTCCATGCCGCGCCGATGTTCCATCTCGCCAACGGCGCGGCGATGTATTCGCTGCTGCTCAGCGGCGGTTCGAACGTCATCATCCAGAGCTTCTCCCCTGAAGGCGTGATGGCTGCCATCCAGAACGAGCAGGTCACCGACGTTCTGCTGGTGCCGACGATGATCCAGATGCTGGTCGACCATCCTGCCCTCTCCTCCTACGATCTGTCGTCGTTGAGGGATATCGCCTATGGCGCATCACCCATCAGCGAAGCGGTGCTGGATCGCACGACAGCCGCGATGCCGAACGTACGCCTGACCCAGGCCTACGGCATGACCGAGCTGTCCCCGATCGCCACGCTGCTGCACTGGAACGAGCACACCAGCGAGGGCCGCGCCAAGGGACGCCATCGCGGCGCGGGGCGGGCCACGCTGGGGTGCGAGGTCCGCATCGTCGATCCCGACGACCGGCCGGTGCCCGCCGGCACCGTCGGCGAGATCACCGTGCGCGGCGACGTCGTCATGATGGGTTACTGGGAACGGCCGGAGGAAACGGCGAAGGCCGTGGTCGACGGCTGGATGCATACCGGCGACGGCGGCTACATGGACAAGGACGGCTTCATCTATGTGGTCGATCGGGTCAAGGACATGATCATCTCCGGCGGCGAGAACGTCTATTCGGTCGAGGTCGAAAACGCCGTCGCCAAGCATCCCGCCGTCGCGCAATGCGCGGTGATCGGCATTCCCAGCGCGCAGTGGGGCGAACAGGTTCATGCCGTCGTGGTGACCAAGAGCGGGGCGGAGTTGACCGAGGACGAATTGATCGCGTTCTGCAAGACGCTGATCGCCGGCTATAAATGTCCGCGCAGTGCCGACATCAGCGAGACGCCGCTGCCGCTCTCGGGTGCCGGAAAGATCCTCAAACGCGAGCTGCGCCGGCCCTTCTGGGAGGCGCAAAGCCGCCAGGTCGGCTGACGGGCCCAGGAGGACGACAAGCCCGGGCACCACCAGGCCAGGAGTTGCAGTCGAAGGGTTGCAGTCGAAGGGTTGCAGCCGGAGCCCACCCCGAACTACAAAATCGACGCAAATCGCGGAAAGCAACGCGGATCGATGAGGAAACATGCCTGAATTCAACGCCCTGATCTACGACGTCCCCGAACCCGGCATCGCGCGGATTACGCTCAACAAGCCGAACATGGCCAACGCCCAGGACACCGCGTTGCTCTACGAGCTGAACGAGGCGTTCGACCATGCGGCTCATGACGACGACATTCGCGTCATCATCCTCGCGGCCAACGGCAAGCATTTCTCGGCCGGGCACGATCTGTCGGAGACCGACGGGCACGGCGCGATGCGGACGCATCAGACGGTCGCGCCGGTGTGCGGATTCGGCTGCGCCGGCGCCGAGGCGCAGATGGCGCGCGAGGAGGAAATCTATCTCGGCTTCTCCGACCGCTGGCGCAACATTCCGAAGCCGACCATCGCCGCGGTGCAGGGCAAGTGCATCGCCGGCGGAC
>JAGRKS010000179.1 GCA_020442185.1 Hyphomicrobiaceae bacterium | reverse complement strand
CGCCCGCTCCTTACCTTTGGGGTTTAGGAAAACCTTACCTTCAGGGCAGGTGGACGAACGGAGGAGACCCATATGAGGCCAGAGCCCCCCCCGTGCAAGAAAAAATTGGGCCTGGGGGCGAAATTTTTTTTTCAAGTATTTCACTGGTCGTTAAAGGGCTTGCGCCAGCGGGCTCGGCTCAGAATCAGGGGGGCTCCGCCGGGGGCCTGACAGGCCGCCTCAGCGGAACAACTTGTCGAGGAATTTCTTTGCCTTCCGCGCTTCGTTTGAATCCTTGCCGAGCAGTTCGTCGACGATCTGATCGGCATTCTTGCCCTTCAGATTGCGTCCGATCTCCTCGATGGCCTTCGACGCCTGGTTGAGATCGACCTTGGACAGATCGGGAGCGATACGCGGCTTTTTCCAATCGCCAGTGATTCGGACCGGGATCTCGATGCCCGACAGAGCGCTGTTGCCGCCCTGGCCCTCGAGGTTGGCGACGACCTTCGGCTTCATCGTGTAGTCGATCTGGCGGTCGGGGAGCATAACCTTGCCCTCGCCCGTAACGCGCAGTAGCGGACTGAGCAGCAGCAGGTCCTTGTTCGTCGCAATGCCGTTCGCGATATCGAAGCTCGCCGACATCTGACTGAAGTCCGTCTTCTCGCTCGGCTGGGCGTCGATGCCGCCGAGCTTGCCGTCCGAGATGGCGCGGATGATACGGGCGAGATTGATGCCGGTGATGGCGCCGTCGGCCATAGCAACCTCAGCGTTGCCCGTGAGGCTGGCAACGATCTCGCGCTCGCTTCCGCCCTGGCCGTTGACGGCGACGTTGACGCGGCCTTTGCCGTCGAGCCAGCGGATGTCGGCGGCGTCCGCGAGGAATTGGCCGGCCGCGATGCCGTCCGCAACGAGACTGGTGTTGATGCGCGGTTTATCGCCGTTGCCTTCAATGGTGATGTAGCCACGGCCGTTGCCGCCATAAAGACCCACGCGATCGAAAGTGACGCGGGCAACCCGATCCTTGAGATCGAGCTGAATATCGGATTGGCCGATGGCGATGTCCTTCACCCTGAGCGAGGCGAGAGACAGGCGGGCATTGACGTCGAGCAGCCCGAGCGGAGCAAGATCGATCGCCTCGTCGCTCCAGCCGTCGCGTTTCGTGTAGCCTTTGACGCGCGGGCCCTCCGGTTGTCTGAGCAGGTCCTCGATCGATCGGGGCGAGGCGGCGGGTTCAGAGGGAGGCGTGGGCGTCGCGGCACGCTGGCGGCTGGGGGAGGCGTCACCCGGGCCCGCGCGATCCGTTTTCGGCGCACGGTCTCCGGTGGCCGATGTGAATGCTTCGAGATACGGATTGAGGTCGAGCGCGCTCACCTTCAGGTCGGCGTCGATGCTGGGCCGATGACCGGTGATCACGGCCGCGATCCGCCCCGTCGCGCTGACGCCATCGAGTGAAACGTCTGCGTTGTCGAGTGTCAGCTTGCTGGCCGTAGCCGTCAGCCGGCCGGAAAACGTCGTCGCGCCGAGCCCCTCGGCGCCGGGAAGACGTTCGCGCCCCAGCCAGAGCACCAGGGCCCTGAGTGATGGCGACGCGGCCTTGACGGTGCCGTCGACGCGGGTCGCACCTGTCGGGTCGAGCGCGCCAGCGTAGCTTGCTTCCAACGGCCGGGCAGAGAGCTTCGCAGACAGCTTTGCGGGTTTTGCCGCGACAATCTCCGCGAGGCTCGTCAGTGTCCCGTCGAAACGGATCGTCTCGCCGTTCCAGTCGAAATCGCCTTTGCCGGTGAGCGGGCGGTTGAGCCGATCGGCCGCCAGCTGGACATCGATCGACGTCAGGGTTTCGCGGCGCCCATCGCGCTCGTCCGCGAAATCGACGCTGCCATCGACGATGCGGATATCGCCGAGCTGGATGTCCTCGATAGCGCCCAGCCGCTCGAGGCTTCGTTCGGCGCCCGAAGCGTCGAAGCCGGATCGCAGGTCGCGGCCATTGCTGGTGCCAGACGACGATTGGGCCAAGGTCAAGGGCGGGTTGGGCAGCCCATCGATCAGCGTCTTGCGGCCACTGGCGTCGGCGAAGCGCACGCGATCGCCGCTGTCTGACCGCGGAGCTGCGAACGTCCAGCTCGAACGCCCGCGCGCATCGATCCGCAGATCGAATTTCGGTCGCTTCAAGACGAGCCGTTCGAGTTCGACTTTACGGTTGAGCAGCGCCAGCAGCTTGACGCCGACTTCGACAGACTCCGCCGTGACGAACGGCGTGCCGGTCATGCCCGGGGGTTGCGAAAGCTCGATGTCCCGCAGTGCGACGCCGAATGAGGGGTAGAACGTCAACGACGCGCGGCCGCGTATGACGAGATCGCGTCCGGTGTTCGCCTTCACCGCCGCTATGGCGCGCTCGCGAATGGCATCGGTCGGCGGCGCCAGCAGCAAGACGCCGAAGCCGGTTGCGACAAGGACGAGCAGGCCGACGCCAATGGTGGCGAGTGCCGAGGACAGGACCGAGCGCCGGCGGCGTTGCGGTGCCGGCCGCGGTGCGGATCCGCCGCTCCTGCCGCCATCACCGCCTCTGCCCCCACCGGCACCACCGCCGCCGCCGCCGCCACCCAGATGCGGAGGCGCTGGTGGCGGCCGTTGGCCGCTACGGGGCGGCATGATGCGCTGTTCGCTCGGCCGAACTCCGTCAAGAGAGGGCGGCGGCATGCGGGGAGGCATCCGGGGCGGTGTCCCGTTCGTCATTTCTCAGGTCTCCGATCGGCGCAACGCCCGGTCACGCGCGTGGTCTCGACGCGTGCCGGCGGACGATAGGCGCGGATTATGTCAGGGTCGGGCACAATCCGCAGCCCTCTGTCCATAGTGATTGAACGCGACCGATCGGCCCCTTTGCGATCAGTATGATGATCCGATGGGGACCGCTTGCGTTTGCATCCGACGCTGGATTATGGGGCGGCATTCCCGTTTGCCGAATATTCGCGGCCGCATGGTCGTCCGCGACGTGCCTCGTTTGCGTGACTTGATGTCCGGCCGCTGCAACCTGATCGCGGCGATCCCGCAACGATCCGCCGAGGTCGTCCGCCGGCATCCGCCTATTTCGGCTCGCGCACGCGCATTTTGACGAGGCAACTCGTGCCATCGGCGCCATGCTCGATGACGACTTCCTCGGTCGTGTTCCAATAGTGCTCGAGGCGTCGGCCGCTATCGAGGTCGACCCGCATGACGGATTCGCCGCCGAGCCGCTCGATGTCGTCGATCAGGCGGCTCGTCGCGTTGCACCAGTATGGTTCGACTTTCTGGTCGCCTGACGCATCGCCACCCGCGGCCGCATGGGCCTCCGAATCGCGATCGGTCACCGCGGCTTGCGGCATCGTGACAACCGCCGCGTCGGCCGCGATCGACGACCGTCGGCCACCCATGCTCCACCCCTCGGCCGATGCCGTAGAAACCCCCTGCGCTGTCAGCATCACGAGCGAAACCGCGAACGAAATAGCCGAAACGGCGAGTTGAAGGCGGCTCCCCCGGCCACCTTCGACGAGTCGATGTGTCAATTCTGCCCCCTTAGCCCCAAACCGATGCGAATCCGCCGCAGACCCGTGCCCCGTCACCGGGCGCCTCCAGACAGGCTGCGCTCCCCCTGGTGAACCTCTGGTCGAGGTTGCATCACCAGCGCGGACAAGCGTCTATCGATTGGGAATGTGGCGAGCGACCGGCAGAATTGGGCAATCCCCATCGCGTTGAGATGATCTCGCCGCCGGTGTGATCGAACTGCAACTCGAGAGAGTGGCCGCCGGTCACGCCTCAGCCAGCGAGAGCCGGCTTGCCGAAGCTCCGCCGACGTGGCACCTGCGCTCTTTCTCGTATTCAGAGGTTCGACGACGGTTCGACACCGAGCAGCTGGCCTTCGGCGTAACGCTCTCCCCATGGGAAGCCGTCAGGGAACACCGCCGCGATCTCGGCGCGGTCCGCCGCCGACATCCGTAGAGTGGCCGCCAGCGCATCGATTTCGAGATGCTCGACCGAGCGCGTGCCAGGAATGGCGATCACGTGGCGGTCAGCGGCTAGCACCCAGGCGATGGCGAGCGCGGACGGAGGCACGCCGCGCTTTGCCGCCAGCGCAACGAAAGCATCGATGGCGGTGCGGTTCTGGCCGAATGCAGGTTCCTGGAATCTCGGGTTCGCGCGGCGGAAATCGCCGCGGCCGAACGTGGCGGGATCGATCGGCCCGCCGGTAAGCATGCCGCGGCCGAGGGGGCTGAACGCGATGAAGGCGACACCCAGATCGCGGCACGTCGCCAGCATCTCGGCTTCGACACCGCGAGTCCAAAGCGAGTATTCGCTTTGGACGGCCGAAATGCGCGTCACCCGGCTGGCCCGCCGCAGCGTCTCAGGGGAGACTTCGCTCAGGCCGATGCCGCCGATCTTGCCCTCGCGCTTCAGGTCGGCAAGCGTCGCCACCACGTCCTCTATTGGGCGTTCGCCGTCGCGACGGTGAACATAGAAAAGCTCTACATGGTCGCGGCCGAGGCGCTTCAACGATTTCTCGAGAGCGGCCCTGAGGTAGGCGGGGCTGTTGTCGATCCGGCGCTCGCCGGTCGCCGGCACAAAGCGGACGCCTGCCTTGGTTGCGAGCACGAGGCGGGCGCGGCTTTGGGCAAGGAAGCGGCCGATCAACTCCTCGCCGAGCCCCATGCCGAAGATGTCGGCGAGGTCGATGTGGTTGATGCCAAGCTCGACGCTCCTCGAAAGCAGCCGCATGGTCTCGCTTTCGGTTGTCGCACCGTACATACCTGACAGGCTCATGGCACCGAGACTGACGCTCGAGACCAGGGGCCCGAATGCCCCGAGCCGCCGCATTTCCATTCGTACTCTCCCGACCCCGTATGCCCGTCGCTTGCAGACTGGTTGCGGACGGTGCCATCCGGCGCTCTCGTCTTCAATCCCTTTCGAACGAGCCTTCGACCATGTCGGCGCGGATGGCCTTACCATCCATTCGGCGCAGGCGCGCGACGTCGCAGTCTTTGGAATGCGAGTCCTCACGGCCCGGGGATCCGCGCGACGCCTGGCAACATCTCGTGGCGGCAATGGCGGCGGCTGTTCGCCGAGGCCGTGCGCGAGAGCAACGCCATGGAACGCTTCACCGGCCGCATATGCAACGGAAGGCAAAATCCGCAAAATTAGATGATCATCCTGTAATTATTCTTCTCTAATTGTAGATTATGATACTCTCAGTTGACAACGAATCGCTGCGGAGTGCGGTCATGAAGATTGAAACGGCGATGAGGCTTGCGGTGCCCAAGCCTCTCTACGGTCAAGTGCGGGATGCGCTGCTGCGCCGCATTCGCGGCGGCGAATGGGGGGGCGGGGGAAACGCTGCCGAACGAGTTTCAGCTGGCGAGCGACTTCGGCGTCAGTATCGGAACGGTTCGCAGGGCCATCTCGGGACTCGAGGAAAGCGGCATCGTCAAGCGCGTCCAGGGCCGCGGAACATTCGTCTCGGGACCTGGGTCATCGCCGCTTCAGGAAAAGTTCTGCCGACTACGCGACGCCGACGGTCGCATCCCCGAAATCCGCTACACGCTCGAGGAAATGTTCTATCGCGAGCCGACGCGGCATGAGCGCGCGACGCTCCTGCGTCAAGCTGGCGGCGAAGTGATCGAGATACGCCAGTTGCTGTTGATCGATGACAAGAAGGTCGGTGTCGAGGTCTCGGTTTTGTCGGGGCACGACTATCCGCGTTTCGACACGCAGTTTGCCTACGGCCAGCATCTCTATCCCGTACTGGCGGAATATGGCGTCCTGGTTGGCCGCATCAGCGAGACGTATGCCGCGCTTTGTGCGGATCGGGATGTCGGGGCGAGCCTCGATGTCGGCGAGGGAACTCCGGTGTTGCGGGTCGAGCGCACGGCCTTTGCCCTCGATACGGAGCCGGTGGAGCTGCGCCGCTCTTCCTACCATCTCGGCGGTCGAGCGGACCTTGTCTATGGTGGCATGGTGCAGTGAACGCGGGGCGCGGAATGCTGAACCCACGATCGGCGACAAAGCCCCGTCGCATTTACTGCGATCACCTCTGGTGAGCTGCGTCTGACAGGAATTGCCGGATCAATCGGTGGAGATCCTGGTCGCGGTCTGGCATGTCCGGGTCTGCCGAGCCCGATACGGTCGCCGGCCCTTTCGCCCCCTCGTTGGTCAGGCGGCGGTCGTGGGATGCGCTGGTGGCAACGGACGCAACGGACTGGGCGACGGTGCCGAACGGATCGTGCTGCAGTTCGAGATAGAGCCGCGCCGTCTCGCCGAGAACGCTGCCAGGCGGGGGGGATGCGGTCGTCGGCGGTGTGGCGCCGCTGGTGCCGCCGTTCGTCCGCGCTTCGCTTATCAGGTGCGCGAGCCTCTCGGCCAATTGCCATGTCAGCGCCTTGCTTGGCGCGGCACGCGGCGCCCCGTATTCCGCTCCAGCCTCCGCCATGCCGCCTTCGTCGAGGTCTCGCTGGCTGTCGGCGCGCTCGTTCCCGGCGTGAGGTGCCGACGCATAGGTCGGTCGGGGCTTGTCGGCGGCGTTGCTGGTCGCGTCGATGTCGAAGAAAGCTGCTGCCGATACCCCGAGCGTGTCGCAGATGGTCTTCAGCATCTGCAGGTTCGGTTCGGATTGGCCGCGTTCGTAACGCGTGTAGTTGTTTTCGTTGACGCCGATTGCTTCAGCGAAGTGACGTGCTGTGCGGAACCCGTGCGCCTTGCGCAGCCGGCGCAGGCGGTCTGCGAACGTCCGCCGGAAGTCGTCGTGTCGTGACACGTCTGCCATCTGCTGAAAATGACCGTGGTTGGGTGATGAGATACCGGTCTTGAATCGCACCGGTATCGCGTTTCAACCAACCACAAAAATGGTCGCAAAGACAAACTGTTAACAATCAGAATTGAAGCCGGGGATTGCATCGCCGGCGTGTTGCAATCTGCAGTTGATGTAGATGACTGTCGGGCCGCCGTCGCACATGCGGAAGCAAGTCGTTTGCGGCGAGGCGGACGTGGCGCCTCAGTTTGGTCTGGCGCAGGGATCGTTTGAATGTCGTCAATCACCCGTTACAATCCAGGGGTGCGTTAATATACAATCTTAGGTATAGTAATGGTGTGCTCGTTCAATCATCGATTCGATGTCGCCATCGTCTCACATCTCGGTCGGCCGGCCCTTTCGCCCGCTTGGCAAATCGGACGCGTAGACCCGCTTTTGAAGTTCACGTTCGCCTTTTTGAGCAGGCTCTCTTCGGAGGCCAGAACGGCCTCTCGGATCGGAGCCGAGCCCGATGGATAAGCAAATGCCCGGCGCATTCCGGATTTCACTCAAGAGCGGCGAACGGATTTTCGTGAACGGTGCCATCTTGCGCGCCGACCGCAAGGTCACCATCGAGCTGTTGAACGAGGTTTCATTCCTGCTTGAGCAGCACGTGATGGCGCAAGAAGACGCGAACACGCCGCTGCGAAAGCTCTACGTGCTGGTGCAGGACATGATCCTCGATCCGGTCCGCGCCGAGCATGCGCGTGAAACCGCTCTGCTTTATCTCGTAGACTTGCAGGATTCCGCGACCGACGCGGACATGCGGGATCGGCTGGCTTCGATCGCGAGCATCATTACGTACGGCCGAGCCTTCGAGGCTCTGAAGCTGATTCGCATGGTGCTGCCGCAGGAAAAGGCGGTAGCACCCCGGGCCGCCCGCACGAACGTCGCGTAATTGCCACCGCCGCTTGTCGCCCCTTCCATACCGAGGCGTCGCGCATCGAGGCTTGCGATTTTTGCTCTGCGCCGACCATCGACCGGACACTGTGTTATCCGGAGAGAATGACGTTAACCGGAGAGAATGACTTCGACCCTGTTCAGGGTCACTCCGTCGTCGCCGGGTGTGATCCGGGCTCTGCCGTTGTGGCGCTCCGCGATCCGGCGGACGAGCGCGAGTCCGAGGCCGCTGCCGCGGCTTTGACCGCGCCGAGCCCCGCGATGGAACGGCTCGAAGACCTGCTCGGTTTCGCTCTGCATGAAGCCCGCGCCCTGATCGCTGACGGTGATCCTGGCCGCCGCACCAGAGGCCGAGACGTCGACGACTATCGGCGGCTCGCCATGGCGGGCGGCGTTTTCCAGAAGATTGCGGATAAGACGCCGCAGCAAATTTGCATCGCCTTCGATCGTGACGGGAGCGCCGGTGACCGTGCAGTCGTCGTAGTGAGCTGCCTCCTCGGCGGCGAGCGCCATCAGGTCGACCGGCTCGCGATACCGCATATCGATATCGGCGCCAAGACGGCTCAGCAACAGGATCTCGTCGATCATCCCGTCGAGTTCGTTGATGTCGCGGGTGATGGCGGCGCGATGGTTTGCCGCGATCTGTTCGCCCGACAGTTCGAGCCCCATCCTGAGGCGCGCGAGCGGTGTTCGCAATTCGTGGCTGGCATTGGCCAGCAGCATCTTCTGCGATGTGACGAGTTGCTCGATGCGCTGGGCGCTCTGGTTGAAGCTCTGCGCGAGCCGCGCAATCTCGTCGTTGCCACGCACTTCGACGCGCGCGGCAAGATCGCCCGATCCCAGCCGCTCGACACCCGACTGCAGCCGCTCGAGCCGCCGCGTCAGGCCGCGCACCACCGGGAAGGCGCCGACACCGACCAGTGTCGCGATGAGGCCGAGGAACACCAGCAGCGCGACCGCCGGATGACGGAAGTTGCGGCGCGGGTTGCGCGCGACGAGCCAGCGCCCATCGGGCAAGGCCACCGCCCAAGCCGGCCCGCCGCGCCCGGATACGAATCCGCCCTCGTCCCGGTAGGCGGGTGGCGGTGGAACCGGGCGGCCTGTTTCGGCCAAGAGCCGCCGGTCGGCATCGAACAGCGCGAGGTCGAGGCGAAGGCGATCGGCGAAACGGATGAGTGTGGCTTCAACCTCGGCAGGCGGCGCCGTGGGTCCGGGCAGCGCGGCGGCGATGACCTCGCCGGCGACCTCGAAGGCCTGGCGCATGGGCATGGCATCGTTGGCGCGACGCCACATGGCGCCGGCGGCGAGCACCACGGCCAGCAACGTGACGACGATCGTCAGATAGATCTGGGTCGATAATCGCTTGAACCGGGGCTTGCGCATCCGTGTCGTATCCTCGTGTGCCTGGCGTCCCCGTTCATGCCGAGAGGCGTTCGGCTCTGTCGCATATCCCGGCCGCTCGCAGGATCGTTCAATCCTGCGCCTTGGCAAAGACATAGCCGACGCCACGAACGGTTATGACGCGCTTCGGCTTTTTCGCATCGTCCTCTATGGCTGCGCGGATGCGCGAGATGTGGACGTCGATCGACCGGTCGAAAGCCTCGAGTTCCGAACCCTTGACGAGGTCCATGATCTGCTCGCGTGTCAGCACCCGGCCCGCGTGCTCGCCGAGTGCGCGAAGCAATTCGAACTGGTAGCTGGTCAGGGATACCGGGTTGCCGTCGACGCGAACTTCGCGGGCGCCGCGATCGATTTCGAGGCGTCCGTATCGCAGGACGTCGGCCATCGCAACGCCGGCGCGTGCCCGTCTCAGCACGGCGCGAAGCCGCGCCAGCAGCTCGCGCGGCTCGAATGGCTTCGGCAGATAGTCGTCGGCGCCGAGTTCCAGGCCGACTACGCGGTCCATCGCGTCGCCCCGGGCCGTGAGCATCAGGATCGGCGTGGCTGATCGTGCGCGAACCTTGCGGCAGACCTCGAGGCCGTCCATGTCGGGCAGCATGAGGTCGAGCACGAGCGCATCGAATCCCTCGCGAGCTTCGCGTTCGAGCGCCTTGCCGCCCTCGTCTACGTGCGCGACCTCGAAGCCTGCCGCCGCGAGATAGTCGCGGATCATGGTGGCGAGACGCTGGTCGTCCTCGATCAGGAGTATGCGCTCGGTCATCTGCTCCGTCCGGCCTGCGCCGGTTTTATTGGGATCGGGACGTTGGCTCGCCGGTTTCGCGGCGCATCCCTTCACGTGCGTCGAGGCAGTGGTGACCGCGCGGCGGACGCACGTCAAGGGGCGCCGCTCTCGGACGCAGCGGCACCCCGTCTCTCGTCTCCTGCGTGGCCGCCGCCCGTTGCCTGTGGCAGCTGCTGGCGTCAGTCGCGATGTCCGCGTCCGCGCCACCATCCGCGCCGCTCACGAAATTCCTCGATCCGCGTGGCAAGCCTTGTCCGCTGTTCGGGCGTCAAGACTTCGCCGGCATCGGCGAGTGCATCGGTGAGCCGCCGCGAGATTTGATCGACGTTGGCCATCTGTTCGGCGCGCAGCGCCTCGATTGCCGTGCGGTCGACGGTCGGCGACTTCAGAATGTCGAGGCCCTTCTTGCGTGCCTCTTTCAACTTCTCGCGTAGCGGGAAGACGTCCGCCGCGACCGCCTTGGCGAGCGCGATGAGTTTCGTCTCCTGCTCGGAGGTTGCGTCGATCTCGATCGCGAGGTGGCGAGCCATGCGCCGCGCGCGATCGGAAGCATCGTCCGCCGACATCGGCGCGAAGACGCGAACGAAGCCTGGCCCGTGGCCGAAGTGCTTCCCGTGTCCGAAGCCGTGGCTCATGGCGCCGCCAGCGAAGAAGCCGATGCCGGTCGCGAGGGTGACACCGGCTACCGCCGCCAGGATGCGGCGGGAACGGCGCGGTTTGCGGTTGCTGTCATCCGGCGTCGAGGAATTCGGCGCGTCCAGGCCGGGGGAATTGGTCATTGTGCTGTTCTCCTGCTCGTTGGGGGCGACATGTGAGGCCGCCGGTGCAGGTACTCTCGCGCCAGCCCGTTTCGCGACTTTGTCGGCCGTGTAAAGTAATGTGAAGACGGGGGCGGTTCGGCCCCGGTGCCTGGAGGCTGCAACGCGTGACCATCGCCATTTTCGCACTTCTGATCTTGCTCGGGCTCGCCATGCTGCCGCAAATGTGGGTGAAGCGGGTGCTTGCGCGCCATTCCGGCGAGCGGGCCGACTTTCCGGGCACGGGCGGCGAGTTCGCACGCCATCTCCTCGACGAGATGAAGCTCTCCCACGTCAAGGTCGAGGAAACGACGCTTGGCGATCACTACGATCCGGCATCCAAGGTGGTGCGGCTGCTGCCGTCGCACATGAACGGGCGTTCGCTGACCGCCGTGGTCGTCGCCGCCCACGAGGTTGGCCACGCCATGCAAGACGCGACCGGCTACGGACCTCTCGTCGCTCGCACCCGGCTGGCCGGGCAGGCGCGGATCATCGAACGCGCGGGCGCGATCGTCATGTTGTCGGCGCCTGTCGTGATGCTTCTGCTGAAGGCGCCGCTGGTCATCCTGATTCAAGTCGTGGCGGGGCTGCTCATCATGGCATCGACGATCCTGATGCACCTCGTGACCCTGCCCGTCGAATTCGACGCGAGCTTCAAGCGCGCGTTGCCTGTACTGCGCGCGGGCAACTACGTGGCCGACGACGACATGCGCGCGGCCCGCCAGATATTGCGCGCGGCGGCGTTCACCTATGTGGCGGCGGCGGCGATGAGCCTGCTCGACGTGATGCGTTGGTTCCGGGCATTGCGGCTCTGACGGCGGGTTCACACGAGGTGGCATTCTATTTTCCAGATACGGCCGATCTGCCGTTACCGCGCGGGCATCGCTTTCCGGCAACGAAGTACCGGTTGTTGCGAGAGCAAGCCATGGCGGAGGGGCTTTTCGCGCGTGCCGGCCTTTCGCCGTCTCCGGCAGCGGGTCTTGCCGATCTCAGGCGCGGCCACGGCGAGGCGTTCATCCAGGCCGTGTTGGCGGGTACGCTCGATGAAGAATCACAGCGACGGATCGGCATTCCGTGGAGTCCGATCCTTCTCGAGCGATCGTTGGCGACGGTTGGCGGTTCGCTCGCCGCGGCGCGCGATGCGCTGTGCACGGGTTGCGCCGGGCAACTCGCCGGCGGCACACATCACGCGCACCGCGATTTCGGCTCAGGCTACTGCGTGTTCAACGATCTCGCGGTGACGGCGCTGACGCTTGTCGCGGAAGGCGCATGCCGCCGTATCACGATCCTCGACTGCGATGTGCACCAGGGCGACGGCACTGCCGCCATCCTCGCCCAAGCGGAGATGATCCAGACCATCTCGATCCACGGTGCCAGGAACTTTCCGTTCCGCAAGGTGGCGTCGGATCTCGACATAGGGCTCCCCGACGGCACCGGCGACATCACCTATCTCTCGGCCCTCGATACGGCACTCGCCGCTGTCGACCGCTTCCGGCCGGATCTGCTGCTCTATCTTTCGGGCGCGGATGTCCTTGCGGCCGACCGGCTCGGCCGCCTGTCGCTTTCGCCCGAAGGGCTCGAGGCGCGCGATCTCGCCGTCTTTCGCTATGCGCGGATGCGCAGACTTCCGGTCTCGATCGCGATCGGCGGCGGGTATGGCGAGCCCATCACCGTGACAGTCGACGCCTATCTGGCGACGTTCCGGTCCGCCGCATCGACCTTCGACTTCTGATCGCCGCTTGCCTTGCGGTCGAGGTCCCGGGCGAGCGAGAAGCTGAGATAGAACCACCAGATGGCGGCCGGCACTGCCGTCAGCGCGATGATGCCTCCGGTCAGTCCAAGTCCCTTGCCGAGGCTGTTGAAGACCCAACCCGACGCCGCATCGCCGCCACGATAGACGACGGTGTCGATGAAATTCTGCGCCTTGTACTTCTCCTGCGGATCGACAACCGTGTAGAGCACCTTAACCGCCGGGCTCGCCAGCGCGAAGGCTATCGCGCGCTCGATCGCCATCACCGAAACGATGACGGCGAGTGTCGGCGATACGGCGAGCGCGACGAGGCCGATCGCGCACCATGCGGGCAAGGTTGCCGCCGCGACGCCGACGCCGAAGCGTTCGAGTACACGGCCCGTGATGAAAAGCTGCGTCAGGATGGTCAGGACGGAGACCGCGAGATCGAGCCGAGCGAAGAGTTCGACACGCGCCGTGCGATCAGTGAGCGTTTCGCCGACGATGCGCGTCTGTTCGAGGTAGAAGAACGTCGACACGAGATTTCCGAGCAGGATCCAGAGCGCGATTCGGAACAGGTAGGGCGATCTCCAGACGCGAACGGCGCCCTCCAGAATACCCTTGCCCACCGGACGATCGCTGCCCGCCGCATCGCCGTGACCGGGTGCGAGGCGGCGCAACAGGAGTGCTGCGATCAACGCCATTGCGAGCAGCAGGGCAGAGACGAGCAGCAGGTTGTCGGGGCCGATCCATCGGACCAGCGACTGCGTGATGATCGGTCCCGCCATCGCGCCCGCCGTGCCGCCAGCTGCGATGAATCCGTAGAGCCGCTTCGCCTGGCCGCTGTCGTAGATGTCGGACATGACGATCCAGAACAACGATACGACGAACAAGTTGAACACGCTCGCCCAGACGAAAAATATGCTGGCGACGATGCGCGTATGTCCGTCTCCGGCGAGCAGCGTCCAGAAGACCACGAGGTTGGTGATGAAAAAGCCATAGACGAGCGGAACAACACGCCGCTTGGCGAAGCGCGAGGTCACCCACCCATAAAGTGGCACCGCCGCCAGCATGACGAAGAAAACGATGACGAACAGTGTCTGCAAATGCTCGCGGCCGACGGCGACCGCCATTTCATCACGTACCGGGCGGATGATGTAGTAGGCGGCGAGGACGAGAAAGAAGTAGGCGAACGAGAGAACCAGCGCGGCGACTTCACCGCGCTCGACGTGAACGACACGGGCAACGATGGCGTCGAGCGGCGTCGCGCGCGATCCGCCCGTTGGTGTTTGTTGTTGCACCGGCTGTCCCTCGTCCCCTGCTCACGCCGTCATGGCTCGCCGAGCGATCCGGCGGGCCTATCGACGACGGTCGTGGTACCGGGTCGGGGTTCACGGTGCAATCACTCTGTTGCATCGGGCGCTGAGCGCATCCGTTGCAGCAGACATGGCGGGAGACTTGGCGGGCGTCGGCCCCGCGGGGCAATCGGCCATCTCGCCCGTAGCGCACGCGGCCTGGCCGACGCCGCTCGCTCGTCAGGCGTGGGCGTGTCGGTGATGGGGCGCTCGGACGCCTCCGGACTGGCCCGAGGTCTCGACGCTCTTCACCAACCCGATCGTCGCGAACGCTGCGCCGCTCGAAAGCCTCAACGACATGATGCGATATGGCCGATAGCCATTGCGCTGGCAGAGCGGCAAACCGTTGAGCGTCGCGGCGATCCGCACCGTGTTGATGCCCGTGCGGGCGATATCGGCTTCGAGTGAACCAAGAAGCCAGCTGGCGAGGCCGGTACGCGTGTAGATCGGATCGACATAGATGGCGGTGATCTCTGCGACGGTGCCGTCGTTCCCGCGGCGAACCGACACCTGTTCGGGATCGTCGGCGTCGTCGTTCGGGGCAGGGCGGTGCGACGTTGGCTCGCCGTTCGCCTGGCGCCAGCACCATCCGCCGGTGGCGACGATTTCGCCTTGGCTTTCGAGCACGAAAAGACGGCCGCTTGAGATCAAGTCGGCGGGCATGGTGCCGACGTCGGCGATGAACTGGTCGATGACTGCGGGTGTGTAGGCGCCACACGCCAGCATCCGCAGAGACTCGGCCTGGAACGAGGCGATACGCGTCTCTTCACCGCGAACGGCCGATCGGATCGTGATTTCCGCGATGCGGTCTGGTGCGGTACAGGGCATGGCGACGTTCTCCAGGTTTTCTGCCTGTTTGGTGCATCTGGAGGGTTCGTCGCGGTGGGGGGGAGGATGGTTCAATTGTGGGGGGCTTTCGGAGCGGTGGATTACGTCGCGAAGGGGCGACTAGTCCACTCTTCACAGCGAGCATGTTGAATTTCATTATTCCTGGGCCGCGCCGGGATGACGGATGCGGGGGGCGTGACGGTGGATTATTGCCCAAGCGCGTGTTGCGGGCTGCGTCCCGACCGGCCCTCCAGTTAAGTTGCTGGTGACAACGATTCTCTACCGGGGAGGCCGCCCATGGATGACGAGTACCTTGAACGCCTCGCTGCGATGATGCCCGAGGCAGAATTTGCACGGTATCTGGATATCCGTGAAGCGATCTCTCAGCGTCGTGCGGAGTTGCGCGATCTTCAGGAAGAGCTGATCCGGTTTGCGCAGGCCTATGGTGTTCCAGGTATCGACCACCCCGGCTCCCAAAACAACGAAATGATCCGACAAAAACTCGCGGCGAGTGCTGTCGAGATTAATTCTGTATGGGCCTCGACGCCTCCCGATTGGGTCTGTCCATGCTGCCGGCGGACAAAGGCAGAGTGCGCGCGCACAGGATCGAACGGGCAAATGCTCGGGAAATTCGTTGCCCACCATGACCATTTCGAGGATCGCATGGATGTCGCTCTCGGCGACATATCGAAGGATATTGCGATCAAAGCGCAGTCTTCCCGGGAGATCCAAGACTTCATTCGAAGAGGCGTGGCGTTGCTCACACGGTTCGACCGCATCGTCATCTGCGAAGACTGCAACAACGCCGAAGCCCGGGCGAAGGCGCAGGTCAGTGCGGTGGAGCATTTTACATTCACGCCCAGAGAAATTTCTTGTTTCGTCCGGCCGGAGTCGAACCGTGCGCATCAAATCGACTTGGCCGCGCTCAATGGGGTGTATGCAAAAGCGCAGGAGCATTTCGTTCTGCGCGCTGAATCACTTGCGAAGCTCGCCAAACGCGCCATGGAGGGTAAGGCTTGGTACGAACCGATCGAGTTCAAAGATCGCGAGGAGCAAGTTGATCGGCAGGCCCGAGGCGCGCTTGAGGTGTTTGGCATAGGCCGCGTGGGATACGGCGCGATCCGCGACATCTTCTTTGAGAGTCGGAAAATTGACCCTAAACACGCACCGGCTTGGCGGACCAAGGCCAGATTGTCTCCCAGGGTGCCGACGGAAGAAGAACTCAAATTCGCTACACAGGGTAACGCGAGATTTGGAGCGCTGCCGGTGGACTGGGCGTGTCCCTGCTGCAGCCGACCCAAGCGTGACGTGGTTCGCTGGAGCAAGAACTCCAAGCAATTCAGGTTCACAGCCAAGGAGCGTAGTGTCCCTGACGAGACAGCACGATACGGCACACGCAAGATCATCCTCTGCGATGACTGCGATCATACGTTTCGGGAATGCCACAAAGAGTTGCGTAAGTTACTTGGCGACCAGCAAATGCCGGATCGTCCCGTTTCATTGGAAGAAATCCGCGCGATTATCCGACCAAGACCACACGGCATGCATGACATCAATGCGGTGGCCGCCGAAGAGCTAGTTGAGCGCGTATTATCGATGCCGACTTTCGAATAAAAATTGCCGCCCAAAGAGGGCGTGGCGACATGGGATAACTATTCGGGTTTCACGCACGGTGGATGACTTGTTGACAGGCGGGGAGCTCCTCCCTCACTCGTCCATCTTGAGCGCGGCGATGAAGGCTTCCTGGGGGATCTCGACCTTGCCGAACTG
>JAGRKS010000024.1:10131-70713 GCA_020442185.1 Hyphomicrobiaceae bacterium | reverse complement strand
CGATGCAGATCTCGGCCCGGTGCGTGTTACCAGTCACGTCGATCAGGAGATTGCGGAAGATGCGGTCGACCAACCACGGCGGGATGCTGCCGACACTTGGATCGGGCACCTGTGACAGCGCGATCTCGAGCTCATAGAGCGACTCGTGGCGCGCTTCGTCGACGCGCGGTGCCTGGCTCGTCGGCCCGATGAAGAGGCCGGAGAACAGATAGGACAGCGATGGATGGTTCTGCCAGTAGGTGATGATCGACGCGAGCAGATCGGGCCGGCGCAGGAAGGGACTGTCGGCCGGCGTCAATCCGCCGAGCACGATGTGATTGCCGCCGCCGGTGCCAGTATGCCGGCCGTCGAGCATGAACTTTTCGGTACTGAGGCGCGTCAGGTGCGCTTCTTCATAGAGTTCGGTGGTGATGGCAACAGCGTCATCCCACGTCGTCGACGGCTGGATGTTGACCTCGATGACGCCGGGGTCGGGCGTAACCTTGATGACGTTGAGGCGTGGGTCGTCAGGCGGCGTATAGCCCTCGACGTGGATCGGGAGTCGCGTCGTCGTCGCTGCTTCCTCGACGGCTGCGATGAGTGCCGCATAGTCCTCGGCGTCGGCGACTGGCGGCATGAACACGCAGATCCGATCACCGCGCGCTTCGACGGTCAGGGCCGTGCGCACTGAGCCGACGACGTCGTCGGGGCTCTCCTTATGAGGCGGCGGCGCCTCGAGGGTCACCGTGCGTCGTCGCTGCATCAGAATGCGGCGCTCGGGCAAGGGCGGTGCGCCGGCGAAAGGATCGCGCGGCAGAACGTGGGGGTAGTCGACGGCTCCGATGACCGGAGTCGAAGGTAGCGGCAGGCGGAAACCGACCGGCGAATCACCCGGAATCAGAAACAGCTTGTCGCGACGCAGCGACCAGCGCTCCGTCACCCAGCGGCGGCCGCGGTCATGCGTGTGCCAGACCTGGATCGGCATGACGTAGCCGGCGACGGCACTGACCCCGCGGTCGAACACCTTCACCAGACGTTCGCGTTCGGCGGGGTCCTCGAGCTTGTTGTCGATGGCCGTCACGTTGATCGGCAATTTCTGCTCGACGAGCACGAAATGGGCGGTGTCTTCAAAGGCCGGGATGCCGCTGTCGTGCGGCAGGCCCAGATGATCGGCGAGCGCGGTGACGAATGCCTTGGCATCGTCAGCCGTGGTCGCGCGGCTGGTGACCCCACCGGTCGTGGCTTCTCGCGCGACGATGTCGGGATTTTCCCAGAGCGGTTTGCCGTCCGTCCGCCAGTAGAGTGCGAACGACCAGCGCGGCAGCTGCTCGCCTGGATACCACTTGCCCTGGCCGTAGTGCAGGAGGCCGCCGGGCGCGAACTTCCGCTGCAGGCGGCGCACAAGTTCGTCAGCGTAGCGCCGCTTGGTCGGGCCAACGGCCGCGATGTTCCATTCCGCGCCTTC
Source organism: Hyphomicrobiaceae bacterium (assembly GCA_020442185.1). Taxonomy (GTDB): domain Bacteria; phylum Pseudomonadota; class Alphaproteobacteria; order Rhizobiales; family Hyphomicrobiaceae; genus JAEUMD01. The sequence continues at coordinate 69,269 of JAGRKS010000024.1, read as the reverse complement.
CATGTCGTCGGCGGCGATGAAGGTCGGCTCGCCGCCCATGCTGAGGCGGACATCCCCCGCGACGAGACGCTTGTCGATGTCGCGGCCCGTATCCAGAATTTTCTGCCACGCCTCGTCGGTATAGGGCTTGGTGACGCGCGGCGTCTCGCGGATGCGCGTGACACCCATCTTGAAGTCGAACGCAACCTCGGCCTTCTCGTGGCTGCCTGTGATCGGCGCCGCACTCGAAGGATGGGGCGTTGCCGCCAGCGGAATGTGGCCTTCGCCGGCCAACAGTCCGGATGTCGGGTCGAGACCGATCCAGCCGGCTCCGGGGATATAGACCTCGGTCCAGGCATGCAGGTCGGTGAAGTCGACGTCCGTGCCCGTCGGCCCGTCGAGGGCTTTCACGTCGGGTGTCAGCTGGATGAGGTAACCCGAGACGAAACGTGCGGCGAGACCGAGATTGCGCAGCAGCTGCACGAGAAGCCAGGCGCTGTCTCGGCACGACCCGGACGCCTTGCCGAGCGTTTCCTCGGGCGTCTGCACGCCCGGCTCCATGCGGATCAGATAGCCGACATCGTTCTGCAGCCAGCGGTTCAGGTCGCAAAGGAAATCGATCGTCGATCGTCGCGTCCGGTCGACGCGGGCGAGGTAGTCGCGCAGGAGCGGGCCTGGTGTCTCGGGCTCGAGATAGGGCGCCAGTTCCTTCTTGAGCAATGGATCATAGAGAAACGGCCAATCCTTCGACTTCTCCTCGACAAAGAAGTCGAACGGATTGATGACGGCCATGTCGGCGACGAGATCGACTGCAACGGAGAACGATTCCGTCGGTTCCGGCAGTACGACGCGCGCCAGAAAATTGCCGAAAGGGTCCTGCTGCCAGTTGATGAAATGGATTTTGGGGGAAAGCGTCAACGAATAGCTCAGAATGGGTGTCCGGCAGTGCGGTGCCGGTCGCAGCCGGATGATCTGAGACCCCATGCCAATCCGCTTGTCGTAGGTGTAAGAGGTGACGTGGTTCAAGGCGACGTGCAGGGCCATATCTTCGTTGAGACCTTTGCTGGCAGGTGCGGCGGCCGTCATCCGGCGCGACGGCAGCCAGGACTGAGGCTGCTGTTCGTACTCTTATCGAGTCGGATAGTTGTTCGTACGACGCTCGGCAAGAAGCATAGTCGGCCACGGGCCCGGTTGCTGTGAGCTTGCCCATGGTTTAGGCAATTGGCCAACGGAATTTGCGATCCATGCTCGTTATCGGGGCAGTTGCCTTCGATGCCATCGCCGGTTTCGCATGGAACCTGCTATCGCTAGCCGGGTTTCAAGCCATGGTCAGTCGATGGCGACCGGGCGGACGTCAAAGCAATCGAAGTCAGACGGGCCAATGCATGCGAAATTTCTCCTGCTCGAAGTGTGGCAACCAACTGTTCTTCGACAATGTCCGTTGCGTGAACTGCGGGCTCGATGTCGGCTTTGACGCGGGCGAGCTGGCGATCGTGGCACTCGAGCTCGAGAATGCCAATCAAGGTCTCTACCGCAAATTCGCGAGCAAGGGGGGCGAACGCTATCGCTACTGCGCCAACGCTCGCCACGGGGCATGCAACTGGCTGACGCCGGCGGACGATTCCAACGCCATGTGTCCGGCCTGTGATCTCAATCGCACGATCCCCAATCTCACCGAGCCTGGAAGCCTCGAAGCGTGGCAGGAGCTGGAGCGGGCCAAGAAGTGGCTCGTCTACGCCGTCTTCCGGTTCGGTTTGCCACTCGATGCAACGGCGCTCGGCAAGGACCGGCTGACCTTCGATTTCGTGCGTGACGCCACGACCGGACACCTCGATGGCGTCATCACGATCGACGTTTTAGAGGCCGATGCCGTCGAGCGCGAGCGCCAGCGTCAGCAGTTCGACGAACCCTACCGAACGCTGCTTGGCCATCTCCGCCACGAAAGTGGACACTTCTTTTGGACTGTCCTCGTCGAGGCCGCCGGCCGGCTCGACGACTTTCGCGCCTTGTTCGGTGACGAGCGCGACGACTATGCGGCGGCACTTGCCCGCCACCATGCCAACGGTCCGCCGATGGACTGGCGGTCAACGTTCGTGTCCGCCTATGCGAGTGCGCATCCCTGGGAGGACTGGGCGGAGTGCTGGGCGCATTATTTGCACATGGTGTCGACCGTCGACACGGCTGAGGCGCAAGGCATGGAACCAAGGGCCACGGGAATCAATTTCGGCGCCATCTGGCCGTTCCGGGCCTCGGACAGCTATCGCGAGGAGACGTTCGTCGAGTTGATGGCGCGGTGGGTGCCCCTGTCGATCGCGCTCAACAATCTCAACCGCTGCATGGGGCATGCGGATTTCTATCCCTTCGTCATCCCCGCGGCCGCCGTCGCCAAGCTCGCATTCGTGCACGATGTCATCCGGGCCTACCGCATGGGCAAGGGGCCTGCGGCGCGCTGACGCCACGAAATTGGCGGGTTGGACGATTGACCAGCCCGTTGCGCCGCCTTATTTCACGTTCATGGCCAAACTGCCGATCATCACGTTACCAGATCCGCTCCTGCGCGCGACATCGACCCCCGTCGAGCGCGTCGATGACGACGTGCGCCGGCTGATCGACGATATGCTCGAGACGATGTACGCCGCGCCGGGCATCGGCCTCGCTGCCGTGCAAGTGGCGGTGCCAAGGCGGATCGTGGTGCTCGATCTCAGCGACAAGGACGAGGAGCGCAAGCCGCTCGCAATGATCAATCCGGAAATCGTCAAGCTCGGCGACTCCCGGAGATCGTACGAGGAAGGCTGCTTGTCGATCCCGGACGTGCATGTCGAAATCGAACGCCCTGGCGACGTTATCGTGCGCTATATCGATCGGGATGGCACGCCACGTGAACTGGCGGCCGACGGCCTTCTCGCCACCGCGATACAGCACGAGGTCGATCATCTCGATGGCCGGCTGATCGTCGATTTCCTGTCGCGGCTCAAGCGCGACATGATCGTGCGGCGGTTCAAGAAGCAGGCGCGCGGCGTCGTCTGACGGTCACGAGGAGGGACCGATCGTGGCGCCGCGAATGTGCGGTCGACCGCGTCGGTCGTGAATGCGAAGAGGCGGGCAAACGTGACACTCGACATTGTGTTCATGGGAACGCCGCAGTTCTCGGTGCCGACACTTGCGGCGCTCATCGATGCCGGCCATCGCGTTACCGCCGTCTATACGCAGCCACCGCGGCCGGCCGGTCGCCGCGGCCTCGCCGAAACGCCGTCGCCCGTCCACACCTTCGCGGCCGGGAAAGGCATTCCCGTGTTCAATCCGCTGAACTTCAAATCCGACGAAGCGGTGCGTACGTTTGCAGCGCAAGCCGGCGACATCGCCGTCGTCGTCGCCTACGGCTTGATCCTTCCGCGGACCGTTCTTTCCGCTCCCCGCCTTGGCTGCATCAATCTGCACGGTTCACTGCTGCCGCGCTGGCGTGGCGCGGCTCCGATCCAACGCGCGGTGATGGCGGGAGATGCGGAAACCGGCGTCATGACGATGCAGATGGATGCCGGTCTCGATACCGGTCCCGTGCTGGCCACCCGGCGGACGCCGATTGGCGAGGATGAAACCAGCGGCGAATTGCACGACAGACTTTCGACCTTGGGGGCTGGCCTCGTCGTCGAGACCTTGGCCGAAATCGAGGCGGGCAGAAACCATGCGATACCGCAGCCCGAGGCCGGCATCACCTATGCCGCCAAGATCGACAAGGCCGAGGCCGAAATCGATTTCTCCCGTCCCGCACGCGCGGTCCACAATCACATACGCGGCCTCGCGCCCGCTCCGGGCGCCTGGTTCGAGGTGACGGTCGACGGCAAGGCGGAGCGCGTCAAGGTGCTGGGTTCGCGGCTTTTGGCGGCGGCGGACGGGCCGGACCGCGCGTTGCCAGCTGGCAGGGCACCCGGAACAGTCATCGATGACGCCCTTTCGATCGCTTGCGGCGAGGGCGCTGTTCGCCTCGTCACGGTGCAGCGGGCCGGCCGCAAGGCCCAGTCGAGCGAGGAATTTCTGCGCGGCTTCCCGATTGGTCCGGGCCAGCGTATCGGCCGCGGTTGAGGGCTCGACACCAGTCCGAAGAGAGGTCGCCCCCGGCCCGAAGACGAGCCGTTCCGCGCCTCGTTAATCATGGTTTACGAAGTCCTAACGGCCCTGTTCGCGACCGGCTATTCTCGCTCCCATGAGTGTTCGTGCTCGTCGTCGAGCACACCAGCGAGGAGAACTTGTGCATGCGTATCCTCCCGATATTGGCGGCGCTTGGCTGTTTTGCCCTTAGTGCCGCTCCTGCCGCCGCCCAGAGCGAAACGACACGTATCGAGACGCGGCCATTCTATGGTGCGGTCGTGACGATCGAGGAAGGCGTGCGCGTGTTCCGGCCGCTGCCGACGACGAAGCGCGTGATCATCAATCCGGGTGGCGTCACGCCGCTCAGCCTCGGGTTCAACGAAACGACCGTCAACGAGCGCCGCTACAACTACAATTACAACTACGGCTCGGACGAACGCCCCTCGCGCGGTTCAAGCGTCGGTGGGTATTACGGATATGGCGGATATGGCCTAGGACGTGGCCATGGCGGAAGGCACCATGGCGGTGGTCACCGCGGTGGCGGTCATCGGGGCGGCGGCTTGGGTCGCTGATCGAGCCGCCTTTCGGTCTCGGACGAGGGATCGCTTGAGGCTTCGGCTGTGAAACGCTAATGCTCGGGAATTCGAGACGGCGCCTGGAGGCAATCCGGTGCCGTCGCATCCCGTCCATGCCGGTCTGCGGGCACTGCTCGCAACCGCCGCTTTCGCGGTCTCCGCAGCCCGCCGAGCAGCCCGCTCCATGACACGATACAAGCTCACCATCGAGTACGACGGAACGCCGTTCGTCGGCTGGCAGCGACAGGCCGAGGGTACGTCGGTTCAAGGAGCGATCGAGGACGCCATATTCGCGTTTTCAGGCGAACGCGTCACGATCCGCGCGGCCGGCAGGACGGACTCCGGCGTGCACGCGCTGGGCCAGGTCGTTCACGTCGATCTCGCCGCGCCGCGCCCGCCGATGAAGATCCGCGAAGCCCTCAATCACTACCTTCGGCCGGCCCCCGTCGCGGTGTTGGCGTGCGACGAGACGAGCGCCGCGTTCGATGCGCGATATTCGGCCATCCGCCGACGCTACGTCTATCGCATCCTCAACCGGCGCGCGCCGCCCGCCTTGATGCGCAACCGCGTCTGGTGGGTGGCGGTGCCGCTCGATGCCGAAGCCATGCGCGTGGCCGCGCGCCAGCTTGTCGGCCGGCACGACTTCACCACGTTTCGTGCCGCCCAGTGCCAGGCGAACTCGCCTTTGCGGACACTCGATCGTCTCGATGTCGTGGCCGATGGCGAGGCGATCGACATCTACGCGGAAGCGCGATCCTTCCTGCATCATCAAGTGCGCTCGATCGTTGGAACGCTGAAGCACGTCGGAGACGGTCGCTGGCAGCCGGACATGGCCGGCGAGGCGCTCCGGGCTTGTGACAGGTCGCGTTGCGGCGTGGTCGCGCCGCCGACAGGGCTCTATCTCGTGGGTGTCGACTACGGCGAAAACGCCGAGATTGCGGCCGCGGGCTGACAACCTGCGGAATGGCTGCGGCTCCGATGCGGCGTCAGAAATGCATCCTGTCTTCCTCGTCGAGTGTCGGCCGGCGCGGCCGCGGACCGACGACCTTGGGCAGCAGCAGGAGAAGCAGGATCGACGGCGGAAACACGAAGCCCCAGGCCGCCCAGAACGAATAATCACGGTTTTTCAGGCCGGCGAGGAAGGCTCCGAGGATGCCGCCGACGATACAGACCAGCCCGATCAGCACGATGAGCGTCACGGTATCCAAGGGCAATCCTCCAGGCTGATGCAACCGCGGTCGAAAATTGACGCCGGCGCGTTCGACTGCCGGTGCCGGATGGTCTCAGTTGGAACCTATCATGCGCCGCCAACTGTGGCGGAACCGCGCCCATGTTTTCCCGCCCATGCTTTCCGCGCGCCGGTTTGCGCGGCGTCGGCTCGCCCGCACTCAAGCCGCATCAGTCGCCGAAATCAAGGCCGAGATCGAGCACGCTTGCCGAATGCGTCAAGGCTCCGACGGAAATCAGATCGACGCCCGCCTCGGCAATCGCCCTGACGGTGTCTAGGTTGACGCCGCCCGAGGCTTCGGTGAGGGCCCGGCCGGCGACCATCGCGACAGCCTCGGCGAGCACGCTCGGCGGCATATTGTCGAGCAGGATCGCGTCGACCGGGTAGCGAAGCGCTTCCCGGAGTTGCTCGAGTGTATCGACCTCCACTTCAATCTTGACCATGTGCCCGGCATGGCGACGCGCCGCTGTCACGGCCCTGCCGATGCCGCCGGCCGCGACGATGTGATTGTCCTTGATGAGAACCGCGTCGAACAGACCCACACGGTGATTGCGGCCGCCGCCGCATCGGACAGCGTATTTCTCGAAGGCTCTGAGGCCCGGTGTGGTCTTGCGGGTATCGACGATGGCCGCGCGCGTACCTGCGACCGCGTCGACGTAGCGCCGCGTCAGCGTCGCGATACCCGACATGCGCCCCATGAAGTTCAGGGCAACGCGTTCGCCCGTCAGCACCGCCCGGGCGTTGCCCGAAACGCGCGCGACTGTGGCGCCGGCCTCGACCAAGCTGCCGTCCGCCGCGACGACGTCGAAGGTGACCGAGGCATCGAGGGCGTGGAACGCGACGCGCGCGACGTCGAGGCCCGAGACCACGCCGCCTGCGCGCGCGCGAATTACCGCGTTCGCCTGTGTGCCGGCCTCGATCGTCGAAGCAGTGGTAACGTCGCCGACGAGGCCCAGGTCCTCGGCGAGCGCCTCGGCAACGGCGCGGGCGACAAGGGGCGGAGGCAGCGGCGCGATGTCTGGCTGGCCAGTGCCTGCGCCTGCGCCAGCGCCTGCGCCAATACCTGGGGCGTCGCGAACGTCCGCGCGAGGACGCGCGGGTTCGCGCGACTTGCCGGTCTTGCTGGTGCGGCTCATGTCTGGCTCACGATGGCGTCAAGGCGCGAAGGCCGGATCGGCGTCGAAGGATAGCCACGACTCGGCGCTGCGCGCGAGCAAGGCCGAAGCGATGCGGTTCTCGAGCCGCTCGACATCCCTGAGCGTCAGGGCCGAGCGCTGAGCGAGGGCTGGCACCGCCTCGGGATGATCGCTCCGATAATGGCCGCCGCGGCTTTCCTGGCGCAGAAGCGCCGCCGCCGTCACGAGCCGTGCCGCCAGGATCATGTTGGCCAGCTGTGTGTCGCCGGCTGCCGCTTCGTTGATCTCGACAAGCCGCAGCAGGGCACGCTGCAGGCCGCGACGATCACGCACGACGCCGACCTCGGCACTCATGAGGTCGCGGATCTCGGCGATCGCCTCCTGGCGCAGGTGCTGGTCGATCTGCGCTGGCCCCTCGATGCTGCGGAGTTCCGCGGCGAAGACGGTTGCCGGATCGGTGACGGTCCGGGTGATGTCCTCGGCGGCGCGCGCGGCGAAGACCACGGCTTCCAGCAGTGAGTTGGACGCGAGGCGGTTGGCGCCGTGCAGACCAGTCGACGAGACTTCGCCGATCGCCCAGAGGCCGGGGACGGAGGTGCGTCCGTCGGCGTCGGTCGCGATGCCGCCCATGTGATAATGCTCGGCGGGCGCGATGGGGATCGGCTCGCTGACGGGATCGATACCGGACGTGCAGCAATGGGCATAGACGGTCGGGAAACGGTCGGGGAAGGCCGCCCCGATCGCCGCGCGGCAATCGAGGAAGGCGCGGCGGCCGGCGGCAATCTCACTGGCGACGGCACGCGCAACGATGTCGCGCGGTGCCAGCTCGGCGTCGGGATGCACGCCGATCATGAAGCGGCGGCCGCTTTCGTCGACGAGCGTCGCGCCTTCGCCACGCAGCGCTTCGGATGCGAGTGGCGCGGGTTCGAGCCCGACGTCGAGCGCCGTCGGATGGAACTGCACGAATTCGGCGTCGGCGATCACGGCGCCTGCACGCGCCGCGAAAGCGAGTGCTTCGCCGCGCGCGTATGCGGGGTTGGTGGTGACACGGAAAAGCGCGCCGATGCCGCCCGTCGCGAGGACGACGGATCGCGCGGGCAAGAGCTCGTAGCGGCCTGAGTTGCGCGTCGCGTCACGGATCAAGCGGACGCCGTTGACGCGCCCGTCTTCGACGATCAGGTCCTCGGCCTCGTAACCCTCGAGCAGCCGGATCGACGGTGTCGCGCGGACACGAGCGATCAGCGCCTGCATGATGGCCGCGCCGGCACGGTCACCGGCGACGCGAACGACGCGCTTCCTCGAGTGGGCGGCTTCGCGCGAAAGAACGTAGTGGCCATCCTCGTCGCGGTCGAACGGCACGCCGAAACGCAACAGGTCGGCGATGCGCTTCGGCGCTTCGTCTGCGACCATGCGCGCAATCGCCGGATCGACGGTGCCGGCACCAGCCGCGATCGTGTCCTCCGCGTGGACTTCGGGTGCGTCACCCTCGCCGACGGCGGCGGCTATACCGCCTTGTGCCCAGACGCTCGAAGCGCCCTGGCCGAGCGGCGCGGCGGCGACGACGGTGACGGGCATCGGCGCGAGCTTCAATGCAGTGAACAGACCTGCAAGCCCGGCGCCGACGATGACGATGTCGCCGCGGAGTGCGGTTGCATCCGCCGGTGCAGTGTCGCGAGTGACGCTGTTCCGTCTACGCTTTGCCATTCGGTGCTCCCGCATTGCCGGTGACGGCCTTTCGATGCCCGCAACCGGTCCGAAGACGCCGCTCCGCCGCCGTTGCGCGACGGAGCGTCAGGCTCAGTTCGTCAGGTTCACCATGCGCTCGACGGCACGGCGGGCGCGCTCCGCGACATCCGCGTCGACGTGCACTTCGTGCTGCATCATGGCGAGGCTGTCGTAGATCTTCTCGAGGCTGATGCGCTTCATATGCGGACAAAGGTTGCACGGCCGCACGAACTCGACGTCGGGCGCTTCCGCCGCCACGTTCGACGACATCGAGCACTCGGTGACGAGCACGACCTTGCGCGGCCTTTTGGTCTTGACCCAGTCGATCATCGCGGCCGTCGAGCCGGTGAAATCGGCCGTCTTGATGACATCGGGTGGGCATTCGGGATGCGCGATGATCTTGGTGCCGGGATCGGCCGCGCGGAAAGCCTCGAGTTCTTCAGCCGTGAAGCGCTCGTGCACCTCGCAGTGACCCTTCCAGGCGATGATTTCGACCGACGTTTTCGTCTGCACGTACTTTGCCAGATACTCGTCCGGAATAAGCAGCACGCGCGGACTGCCGAGGCTCTCGACGACCTTCACGGCGTTGGACGACGTGCAGGTGATATCGCACTCGGCCTTCACGGCGGCGGAGGTGTTGACATACGTGACGATGGGCACGCCGGGGTAGGCGTCGCGCAGCATCCGGACGTCCTCGGCCGTGATCGATTCCGCGAGCGAGCAGCCGGCCTTCATGTCGGGAATGAGCACGGTCTTGTCGGGTGAAAGCAGCTTCGACGTCTCAGCCATGAAGTGGACGCCCGCCTGCACGATGACGGCAGCTTGCGTGCGCGCGGCCTCCTTGGCCAGCTGCAGGCTGTCACCGCGGAAATCGCCGACGCAGTGGAAGATCTCCGGCGTCATGTAGTTGTGCGCCAGGATGACGGCGTTGCGCTCGACTTTGAGATCGTTGATCGCCTTGATCAGTGGCGCATAGTGCGGCCACTCCATCGGCGTGACGACATGCTTGACGCGCTCATAGAGCGGTTCGAGTTCGCGCTGCAGCGCCGGCGTGAATGCTGGCAGCGAACGAGCCGGTTGGGCCGAATCGCGCTTCTCGGCGGCAGCGGGCAGGACATTGGCAGCGATCGTCATGTCATTCCTTTCGACCGTTCGGTCATTCCGACAGAAATGCTCTAGTTGAGCATTTATAGGGCCTGTCAAACACCGGCAGTGCGAACCACCAACGGCTAATGCTCAATTAGAGCATTGCTCCGTGTTTTTAAACATAAGTCACCCGCAGGGAAGTTTCCAGTGGTGATGAAGATTTTGTGACAGCACGTCGGACTTGATCGGCGTGTTGCGGCGTCGTTTGGGCGATGTTGTTCGACCGATATTGATTGGTCAGTTCTCGCGACGGCGGCTTCTTGCGAAGCGACCGTCCCGGCTTCATCGGCCCGCGACGACGCAGGTCTTTGCGGAGCCGTGGATTGGATACGCAGATGCCAGGCAACGAGATTTTCGCAATTCAGACCTGGGGCCACGCCCAGGCCCGGAACCAAAACCAGGCACATTCCGCACGTGTCGCTTCGCCTCGTCAAATCGAGGCCACCGATGCCGGTATTGGCCTCGCATACGAACCGCCGCTGCAAATGCCGTGTTAGGGCGCAGGCCGCTCCGCCGCATGCGGGCGAACACGCAACTTCTGGCGCAACGCCTTCGACACGTCGTCTTCACATTCCGCGGCGGTTGCGCTTCGGGAAGGCCCTGAAAAAATGAACTGACACACGGAATTGGGAGCGAGGGCGGGCCACTGTCGTGACGCCGCCACTCTCCTGACTCGGATCAAGCCCGGCCTGGCTTGACGCGCACGCCCGGCGCCGGGCGCTCGAGTAGCACCTCGCGGCGGAAGCGGAACAGCTTCGCGGGGCGTCCACCGGTTCTCGTTTTCATCTCGCCGGTTGGCTCGACCAGACCGGCGCTTTCCACGAGACGGCGGAAGTTCTGCTTGTGGAGGTGCGGTCCGAGGATCGCCTCGACTGTCTTCTGCAACTCGAAAAGCGTGAAATCGGGCGGCATCAGCTCGAAGATGACGGGACGATATTTGATCTTCGCGCGAATGCGGCTCATGGCCGTCGCCAGAATGCGCCGGTGATCGTAGATCATTGCCGTGCCAAGGTCGCCGATCGGTGTGTCCATCACAGACAACTCAGGCCGGTCACGGCGGGCTTCGTCGATCAGTCCGGCCTCGTAGAGAAGCTCGTAGCGATCGAGTACTTTTTCTTCGTCCCAGGCGCCACCGTCGGTGCCGAAATACATCCGCAGCCGATCCTCGCGCCGTACCGGTCGACCCGGAACCGGACGCAACGGCGGCTGCGCAGCCCAGGCGCTGAGGCGTGGCAAGAGAATGTCGTCGAGCACGGCAGGACGCCCCCGGCGCCAATCTTCCCAAGGGAAATACTGGTACCAGCTTCGCCATGTTCCGCGGTGGTGATCGTTGCCATCGTCGATATGCGTGAGGGCCAGATAGCCAATCGAAACGACGTGGGGACCGCGGTCGTCGACTTGGGCGTGACGGCCGCGATCACCGAATGTGTAGAGTTGCTCGACGTAACCGAAATCAATGCCCGTCTGCTCGCGGACCCAGGCACGAAGCCCGATCTCGAGCGTTCGATGTTCGAGCGGAGAAAACGGACCGTACGGGAGGCTATCACTGGCGCCGATGGCGTCCTGATCCTCGCGGACGATGAGCAACACGGGCTCGTCCTTGTGGACGGCCACGATCGCCGCATTCAGACCGATCTCGACCCCGGGACTTTCGTTGCGGGTGAGCGGGTCCCGGCGGACGGCCGGCGGCTTTGCTATGTCAAGTGCGTGCTTCAATCAATCCCCCGAGCGTTGGTTGCCCCGTCTCCCCGACTCAACGACTAGGTCGTGATCGTGGCGTTTTTCGGAACAACACATTTGCTCCAGATCGGATAAAGAGTGCCGCTCGTGTCGGCGCCAACGGTGGCAATCCGGGTCGAGAGAGGCCCGGGAACGCCTGCAATTCAAGGGCCGAACGACACCGGAAGCGAAAACGGTTCGCCCTCGGCGGCCGGCAGCCCTGAGCCAATCAACTCCACCGCCGAAAGAAGGTTTCCACGACGCTTCAGCAAAATGTCGGCGAGCCCGACCATGTTCCGGTTTGGCGCCGCCGTTTCCGAGGTCGCGCGGAGGCGATAGGCGATTAGCGCCTCCGGTACGGTCGGATTGAGAGCGGCAAGCGCCACATAGGCGGCGGCCGTCGAGCGGTTGAGGCCCGAGAAGCAGTGGATCAGCAGCGGGCTGTCCTGTGGCCAGGCGCGCACGCTGGCGATCAGCTGACCCATCAGCTCCATGGAGGGATTGTTCGCCGCCCCCCGATCTGGGCGCGCATCCGAAATCGGAAGTTTGAGGTGGTCAATAGCGAGGATGCCGGCGGGTGTTGGCGGCATAAGGTGCGCATTGACGATGCTGATCACGCGCTTGGCTCCCGTCAAAGCGATCACCTCGTCGAGGCGCCGCATCGGCGCGATGGCAATCGTATCTGGCGCGGTGAGAAGCATGGGATCGGAGGTTCGCTGTCCAGGGCGGCAGGGGATTGCGTTATGACGGCAAAAGGACGTAGCCGGGAGCCGGACCAAAGAGGTGTTGTCCGTCGTCGCCAGGCGGCGGATCCGATGCGCGCCGCTGCAGCGGTCTGACCTGTCCTGCCGGCGTCTCGGATTGGCGCGACCCGCTGGGGCCGGCTCCGAGAGCTTTTTGCGACGAGATTAGGCCAGGTCGTGGAAGCGGCCGAGAAACCGCCGTTGTGCATCTGCCGTCGGCACTGGAGCGAGGCCGGAAAGTTTCGCGGTCAAGGCGGCGCTGATCCCCTCGGGCACGCCGAAGAATTCCCGTGCTTCGGCCGTGGCGAAACCCGCCAGAACCGTCGCCTCGAAGTAGGCTGCGATGCGATCGGCAACCTTGATCTCGGCCGCGATCTCTTCGGGCAATCGCGGTGGCAGCCGGAAGCGCGCGTGGATCGCCTCGAGCAAGCGAATCTCGAAGGCTTTGTAGTTGAAGCCGATCGCCGTCTTGAACGGGCTGATCAGGTCGCCGACGACGTATTCCGGTGCGTCGTGCAGCAGCGCGGCGAGCCGCCACGGCGCCGGCCATCCCGGATTTCTGTCACTGGCGATTTCCTCGACCACCAGCACGTGCTGCGCCACGGAAAACGCAAAAGCGCCGGTCGTCTGGCCGTTCCAGCGGGCTACCCGCGCAAGCCCGTGGGCGATGTCCTCGATTGCGACATCCTCGGGGTCCGGATCGAGAAGGTCGAGCCGCCGGCCCGACAGCATCCTCTGCCAGGCGCGAGGCGCCGGCTGGAAGGGTTCTGTCTCGCGGTCGATGCGGTGCGAGCGGTCTGCCGTCATGAGGTTTTTCCGATGTCTCCACGATGCACGGGCGGCTTGAACGCGCGCTGCAGTTTCTGGCAGGCCGCGTGGCGATGGCAGGCGTGGATGTGGTCGTTGACCATGCCGACCGACTGCATGAACGCATACATCGTCGTCGGACCGACGAAGCGGAATCCCCTGGCCTTCAGCGTTTTCGCGATACGGTTCGAGGCTGCCGAGGCGGCCGGGACGTCAGCCGGCGAATAAACGATCGCGCCGGTGCCGGCCGGGCGATCCTCGCGCGCGATCCGCCACAGCAGACCAGCGAAACTTTCGTGCTCGCTGAGGGCGAGGAATGCCCGGGCATTGGCGATCGTCGCCTCGATCTTCGCGCGGTTGCGGACGATGCCCGCATCGGCCATCAATCGTGCAACGTCGCGCTCCCCGTAGCGCGCGATCCTCTCGGGTGCGAAGCCGTCGAAGGCGTCGCGGAAGGACTGGCGTTTGCGCAGGATCGTCAGCCACGAAAGGCCCGACTGAAAGCCCTCGAGTACCATCTTTTCGAACAATGCGCGGTCGTCGCCGACCGGTACGCCCCATTCCTCGTCGTGGTAACGCTGGTATTCGGCATCGGCTAAGCCAACCCACGAACAGCGGACAACCGCTGGCAGTTGGTCGACGGGTTCAGCCGCTGCCTTTCGATCCGTCGTGCTGGTTCGCCGCCCGGTCATGGCGCAGCCGACGTGCCGGGCTGATCGAGCGAGAACGTGACCCAATCAGGGATATCGACGGATAGCGAGATTTCGCCGATCTGCGGTGTCACGCCCTTCGCCTGGAACTCGGCGACGCGGTCGAGGCGCAGCAGGGCGAGGCCGCGCGAGCCCGCCACCGATCCGAGCCGCCCAATCGTGACGTCGCCAGCGGTAATGTCGGCACCGCCGGCCGGCAAAGGCGCGGTTCCTACGACGGGAACAACGCGTTTGCGCGCCGTGCCGCGGTGCTGCACGCGGCTGACGATTTCCTGTCCGACGTAGCAGCCCTTGGTGAACGAGACGGAACCGGTCTGATCGTAGAGTGCCTCGTGCGGAAAAGTGTCGCCGAGTTCGAAGTCGGAACCGGCTTCCGGCACACCGACCGCGATGCGCATGGCGTCGTAATCGACAAGCGTCGCGGCTTCGGTTCCGGCAAGGTCCTTGTGCCAGTTGCTGGTGAGTGATGCCAGGTGCCGCTCGCCGAGTGCGGGATGGCGGGGATCGGCGAATGCGAAGGTATCCTCAGAGTGATCGATCTTGCCGCCGCCGGGTTGGACCGGCTCCGACCAGGAGACGGTAACTGTGAAATCGGCGGAGGCGTCGGATATTTCGGCCTTTGAGCGCAGCCGGTACATTTCGAGCCGCTGCCTGAGCGGCGCGACGGCGGCCTTGCCGGTCTCGAGCAGCACCCCGTCATGGGTTGCAACGACGAAGAAATCGAACAAAATCTTGCCCTGCGGGCTCAAGATGCCCGAATGAACCGCGGCTTGACCGTCGAGCTTGTTCATGTCGTTGGTCGCGATGCCCTGCAGCAGCTTTCGGGCGTCCGGGCCGTTGACACGGATGACCCCGCGGGCCGGCATGAGCGCAATTTTTACAGTCGACATCTGGTCTCGCCGCGTCATCGTTGCAAACCGGTCCGGCAGGTTGCGTCGCAGAGGGCAAGGCTACCGCGTCCGATCGCGGGTTCGCGGGATCGGTTCCGGCGGCCCCCTTGGTTTACTTGTGCCGACCGTCTAGGTATGCCCGACACGGCCACAACGCAAGCCGCGCCGAGGCCTGACGGCTGGCGGTGGCCCGGCGGGCGGGCTGATGAGGGGCAGACATGGCAGACGCATTCGATGTGGTTTATTCCGGAGGCACGGTCGTCAATCATGACGGCGAAGGCGTCCGCGACATCGGTATCAGGTCGGGGCGGATCGCGGCCATCGGATCGCTCTCCGCGGCGCCGGCCGCCGAAACAGTCGACGTGCGCGGTCTGCACGTATTGCCGGGTGTGATCGATAGTCAGGTGCATTTCCGCGAGCCCGGCCTCGATCATAAGGAAGATCTCGAAACCGGTAGTCGGGGCGCCGTCATGGGCGGCGTCACGGCGGTCTTCGAGATGCCGAACACGAAGCCGCTGACGACGACGGCCGAACGGCTCGCCGACAAGGTGGCACGGGCGCGTCACCGGATGTTCTGCGACTTCGCCTTCTATGTCGGCGGCACGCGCGAAAATATTGGCGATATCGCTACGCTCGAACGCCTCGAAGGATCGGCCGGCATCAAGGTGTTCATGGGGTCCTCGACCGGCGACCTGCTGGTCGACGATGCCGAGCATCTCGACCGCATCATCGCTGCCATCAGCCGGCGGGCGGCGTTCCACGCCGAGGACGAGGCCCGCCTGATCGCCCGCCAGGGCGAGCGCATTCCGGGCGATCCAGCTTCCCATCCCGTGTGGCGCGACGAGACTGCGGCGCTGCTTGCGACGACGCTGCTGGCAGAGCTTGCAGAGAAGCACCGCCGACGTGTCCATGTGCTGCACATTTCGAGCGCGGCGGAGATGCGTTTTCTCGCCGATCACAAGCGCTGGGTGAGCGTCGAGGTGACGCCGCACCATCTGACGCTTGCCGCGCCCGATTGCTACGAGCGGCTCGGCACCTATGCGCAGATGAACCCGCCCGTGCGTGACGCAGCCCATCGCGACGCCATCTGGCAGGGCGTGGCGTCAGGCGTCGTCGACGTTCTGGGTTCGGATCATGCGCCACATACGCGCGAAGAAAAGGACCACGCCTACCCCGCGTCCCATTCCGGGATGACAGGTGTGCAGACCCTCGTGCCGATTATGCTCGATCACGTCAATGCGGGACGGTTGAGCCTGCAACGCTTCGTCGATCTGACCAGCCATGGCCCGCAGCGGCTGTTCGGTATCGCCGACAAGGGCCGCATCGCCGTCGGCTATGACGCCGACCTGACGATCGTCGACATGAAGCGCCGTGAGACGATCACCAACGCCTGGATCGAGAGCCGGTCGGGCTGGACGCCCTACGACGGGCAATCGGTGACGGGCTGGCCGGTCGGCACGGTGGTGCGCGGTCGCCGCGTGATGTGGCAGGGCGAGATACTCGGTAGCGCTCCGGGCGAGCCAGTGCGGTTCCTCGAGGCCGGGGTCTGAGCGCGCGGACCGTTGGCAATTGGCATCGGCGTTGCATCATCCGCTGCAGACGGTGTGGCGATCCCGGCTTTGCAGCCAAGTGCCACGCGAGCCCTCAACGATCCCCAACGCTCCACCGAGGGAGTTGCGCCAATGATCCGACTGAAAAAGATTTACGATGATGCCGGTCAGACCGTGGTCAGAGCGTTCCCGGCGCCGGCCATCGCGTTTCTCGCCGTCGCCATGTCGCCGCCGATCATCGCCGCGCTCTACCTCGCGAAGTCGGCGCTGGGCATCAATCTGATGCCGGGGCACTCGCCGCTGCACGACCTGCTCTACCATCTGGTCCGGTGACGCCGAGCGGCAGGCTTCTGCCGGCTGGCGATTGGTCAGCGGCACACAATCGAGCCCGCGTCATCGCCCCCGGCGACTTCAACACTGGCCCATTCAACCCTGGCCCAATCAACCCTGGCCTGGCACCTTGGCGGCAACATCGACCGGTAGCCTCTTCAAGACATGGACCTCCGCGCCCACCTCGATGAGGTCGGCCAGATGTCGAACATGACCATTCATCATGCGGAAGCAACCCGACGACGCGGCGCGGCCGATCGACTTCGGATCGTTGGTCCCGTGAATGCGGTAGAGCGTATTGCCGAGATAGATCGCGGTCGCTCCGAGCGGGTTGCGGACGCCGCCCGTCATCTTCTTCGGCAGTCGCGGGTCGCGTTGACGCATTTCGGCGGGCGGATGCCAATCCGGCCAGTCGGCGACACGCGACACCGGTTCGGTACCGGTCCACGAGAACCCTTCGCGACCGACCGATATCGGATAGAGGTAGGCCTCGTGATCGGACAGCACGTAGTAGAGGCGCCGCGTCGACTGATCGATAATGATGGAACCCGGCGCGAAGGCGCTGACGAATGCGACCCGTGGCGGTGCGATCGATTGGATCTGCGGTTTCGGACCACCGCTCGACACGGCGACCGACCGACGCTTCGGCTTGCGTTCGATCTCCTCGTCGTCCCACGGGCTTGCGTATCCGTCGTTGCGATAGCGCGGCGCGTTGCGCGAGCGTCTCTCGCGACGTTCCCAGAACGGCGTTTCGCCGTATCGGTCCCAATCGGAAAACCATTGTGCGGAAGCCGGCTTAACGTCGGCGCCCCCGGTGGCGAACACTCCGGCGAGTGCGATCAAGGCAATACGCGCCCAACTGACTTTCATTTTGATCGTCCCCTTTGGTCGTACTCTTCGAGATGGAAGCGCGATCGCGCGCTTGCAAGTGTGGCTTCGTGACGGTGAGCGGGTGTGTCCCGTCGGTCGAAACGCCGATGCGGTCCTGGTGCTGGCACGGCTGCTATGAGACTACGTCGCCGCAACCGCAATCGACGTTCAACGCACGGTAACGATTTGGTGCGCGGCATCGCGTGTCACGATGCCGATGAAACGGATGGTCGTGCGAAATCGTTGCCTCGATCCGTTCGAAATCGTGTCGGGCAAGGGGCGAGCCGCGGTGCCGATCAAATGGATCGTCCTGGAAAGCAGGCGCATGCCTGGCGGCGCGTGTCGCGAAGGCCAGCCGCTTCTGCGCCTGTTTGCTTTATCTCGGCTATGTCAGTCGAACGGGCAGCTCGCGTTGGCGTCGGCACGGAGAGGAACCGCGCGGAGCCAGGAAGCGCGCGTCACGGATGCTCCATGAACGAGTGCCAGGTGCCATCGGCGCCGATCACGAGGCGGTACCATGTCCATGGCTTGCCGTCGCGCAACGCGGCGATCCGGTCCGGCGGCATTATGCGGTAGAGTTCGACCAGCTGCTGCGGTGTCAGGCTGGAGAACGGAATCTCGGCGAGATGGGGCCAGACGTAGACACCCGCATTCTCGACATCGCGGCCGATAAGTAGCTTGGCCGGTCCCGAGGCGAGGATGTCGGCGAGGATCGCGAGGATCTGGCGGCCTTCGCCATCGGCTGAGATCCTGCGCCAATGGGCAATCGGGTCGTCGATCTTGTCATCCGATACCGATGGCGGCAGCTCGTTCCATTCGAGGGCCGTGCGAAGGTCCTCGACGTTTCCCGATGAGATCGCAGTCTGCAGGGCATCGATCATTTCGCGGACCGGGCGTGGCAGTGTCGCCGGATCGATGCGCGTCGCGGGTTCGCGTGACGTGCCGGCCGGCGTCGCGAGCGTTGCCGCATCCTTGGTCAATGTGCCGCCGTCGCCAGCATGCCCGGATGCCGCCGGATGTGGCTCTACACCTTGCGCACGGACTTCAGCTAACGGTTGATGGACAATGCTGATTAGCGTGATAACCAGAATGAAAAGGGGAATCGCTAGATTCTGGCGATGACGATGGATCAGATCCCAGGGGGCCGAGTTTGCCATCAGTCGTGAGGCGGCTGCGCTCACCGAACGGTGTGCCGGTTCGGACGGTCGTGGCCGGAGAGCGGGCAGGGCTTTGGAGACGTCTCGCGGCGTCGCCGGAGATGCCGTCGGGGGGTGCACGTCGTAAGTCTCGTACGTGTTCGTGTCCGAAGCAGAATGGTGGTCTGACGGACCCGGCCCTGATGAACACTGGCGAGGTGGCATGCAGCTGATCCCTAATCCCTTGATCATTCCGGTCGGCCTCGTCATTGGCATTCTTGTGGCGGCGCCTGTCGGTCCCGTCAATGTCCTGTGCATTCAAAGAGCGATCGAGCGGGGGTTCTGGGGTGGCGTGGCGGCGGGCCTCGGCGCGGTCCTCGGCGATGGCTTCATCGCGCTCTTCGCCAGTCTCGGCGTCGGTGCGATTTCGAGCACGGTCAGCGATTATCGCACCGCGATACAGATCGTCGGCGGCATGGCGCTCGGCCTGTTCGGCCTGAAACTCTACCTGACCGAGCCGCGCCTGGAGATGCTGCACCCGAGCCACGCCGAAAATGCTTCGCTCAAGGATTTCGCCTGGGACATCCCGCAGACTTTCTTTCTCACCATCACGAACCCGGGCGCCGTGCTCGGCCTGTTCGCGATTTTCGGCGGCGTCAGTACGTTCGTCGAAGTGAAGTCCTACGTCGATGCATTGACCATGGTCGCAGCGATCATGGCCGGCAGCCTCGCGTGGTGGATCGGGCTATCGCATTTCATCGGGCGCATCCGTCACCGCATCAGCGGGGATCGCCTCGGAACGATCAACCGCATCGCCGGCACCCTCCTTATCGGCTTTGGCGCCTTGTTGATCGGAGAGATGATTTGGAAGGCCGTCGTCCACGCAATCTAGGCAGGCGAGCGGCGTGGCACGCGCCATTCGCGCGGCTTCATTGAACCACTTCGGAGAATGTGAACTCGCCGATGCGGACGCGCTGCTCGAGGCCGCGTGCCAGTGTCGCCACGGCGTCCTCGCCATAGATCGCGACGAGATCGCTCAGCGCAGTGAACAACGCGGCATAGGCCATCAGTTCCGGCGCGACGCCGGTTTCCTCGCCTTCGTCCCAGGCGGCCAGAATGAGGCTCAATGCCTTCAGGCTCTCGTTGCCTTCATCGATATAGTCGAATGCGGTGGCCACTGCCGTCCCCCGAGACGCTGTCGCTGCGTTGCTGGATCAGGCGCGCGAGGTACAACGCGCCCACAAAACTTTTCGATCTGCATCAGCGACCTGTGGTGCTGATCTGCGGATCGTCGGATCGTTCGTCGTGCGCGATGAGTTTACCAGCGGTTCAGGCCCGCAATGGAGCGCGCCAAAACTCTCTAGCACGCGGGTGGCGGGCGGGCGGAACCGGCGAGCATTCATTGTAAATCGCACGGCAACGTTTGCCGCGGCGCGTTGCGCCCGACGTGCGCATGCCGATGTGTTTGGTGCGCACCCATGTGCGCGGCCGAGCAGCGGACAGTTACATCGAATAGCGAGACTTCGGAGATGGGAACAATGGCGTTCGTGCAAAGACGAGTTTGTCGAGGTGTGCGCTGTTCGCCGGGTCCTGGCAGCAGGTCAGGGCTTGCCAGCTGCAAGGCTGTCGGCAATCTCGGCGCCCTCGATGAGAAAGCGGTCGATCGCCGATTTCGCCGAGGGCGTGCAGACATTGTATGTCCGGCTATAGGTGCGATAGCCGAGGTTGAATCCGCGCGTCATGCGCGCGCGGCGAATTGCCGACGAGCCTTCCGATTTCATCAGTTCCTGCATCGTGTCGCGCCAGAACTGCCCCTCGTTGGCACCGCACAGTTCGCGCAGATAGTGGATGGCGCCGAGCAGTTCCGCGAGACGCAAGAGCTTGGTGTCGTAAGGGCGACTGTCGGCGGGCTGCGGGGCGGCATAGGCCCGCGACGACGGCAATAAAGGCGTGTGCGCAAGGGCAAGCGTCAGGGCCAGAGTGAGGGCCAGAGTGAGGGTCAGCGCCGGCTT
This sequence comes from Hyphomicrobiaceae bacterium, assembly GCA_020442185.1. Classification (GTDB taxonomy): domain Bacteria; phylum Pseudomonadota; class Alphaproteobacteria; order Rhizobiales; family Hyphomicrobiaceae; genus JAEUMD01. Next base: position 48,627 of record JAGRKS010000024.1, on the reverse strand, counting down.
CAGGACCGGCCCCGTAGTCACCGACGCACGGCGACCATTGTCATTCGCGCCCGCTGCCGGGCGCAGACACGAGCCACGGCGAATGAAATTCAAAACGGTGCTGGCCAAAACGATGCTGGAGGTGGGCTTCATCAGGTGGCGGGTCCATTGGCGGCCGCCCGGCCGCAACATGGCCGTGGCGCCGGAAGAGCGAGCATGACAACGTGGTGCCACGCCGTCGCGATGCTGTCGACCGGCACACCGCCAGATTCGAGCGTCGCGGATGATTTACCACCGATTTTTGGCGACCACGCGGCCAAGTCGCACCGTTGTGCGAGGGGGGCGCGCTGGCGTTCGGCCGACGGCAGAATACCTAACGGCGAGGCATTGGCCTGTACTCGCCCATTGCATCGAGACGTAGGCCTGCCTCTATCACGAACGCGGCGAGTCCGGGCGTTACGGCCAGCTGCTCGATATCTGCGACCTCGAAAAAGCGGGCATTCGCCGCGTCGCTGGCAGGTATTGGATCGCCGGGACCCGCCCGCCCATAGTGGACAATGATGCGGAAACGCTGAACGGCGAGCGCGCGCGCCTCGCCGTGCGCCGCGTCGCTCGTGTCGGTTGGCGGGGCTGCAACGGCGATCTCGTGGACGCAGAGCGCGCCGATGATCTCGGCGTCGATGCCGGTTTCTTCCAGCACTTCGCGGCGGGCGGCGGACGCCGCGGTCTCGCCCTCGAGGCATCGCCCTCCGGGCGCACTCCAAAGGCCCGACAGGGCGCCCCGGCCGCGCTCGACCAGCAGCACCAGACCATCGCGGAACAGGATGGCGCTGGCGGCCTCGATCACGATGTCGGCTGGGGGCGGCGGAAGGTTGCCGGGCGGTTTCGTCATGCTAGGCTCGTTCGTCTGTCACGCGGGCTTGATGTTCTCGGAACAGAAGCGGCGTCTTGCGGCTTCATCGGGTTTGCCGCGACTGCAGCAAGACACTTCCCCGGAGATTATCGACGATGTGCTCGAGGTTCAGTCTGACATCTCCGCCAGAAGCGGTCCGCTCCTATTTCGGCACCTTCAACGCCGAAGTCTTTCCGCCGCGCTACAACATCGCGCCGACGCAGCCCGTGATGATCGTCCGCCTGAGTGAGAGGCGTGAACGGATCATGCATCTCGTGCGCTGGGGGCTGATACCGTCGTGGGTCAAGGCCCCGGCTGAATTTACGACATTGATCAATGCGCGCGCTGAGACGGCGACGGAGAAGCCGTCCTTCCGGTCGTCGATGCGCCACCGCCGCTGCCTCGTGCCGACTGACGGCTTCTACGAGTGGACCGGCGAAAAAGGAGCAAAGCGGCCGCATCTCATCCGCCCGCGTGGCGGCGGTCTGATGGCAATGGCCGGTATCCACGAGCACTGGCTCGGCGCCGATGGCAGTGAGATCGAGACCATGGCGATCCTGACCGTTGCGGCAAACAAGCTGATGAGCAGCGTTCATGACAGGATGCCGGCGATCTTGGCGCCGGATGTCTTCGACGTCTGGCTCGATTGCCGTTCGGGTCGTTCGGAATTCGCGGCCGAACTTCTGGTTCCAGCGCCGGAGGAGCTCTTGGAGATTGTCGAGGTCAGCCGCAAGCTCAACAATCCGAGGAACGAAGGTCCCGAACTGCAGGAGTGGATGTCGGCGCCACGTTCATGACCCCGTCTCGGGGGTGGGTCAGATCGCAGAGAGGGGCCGCAAAAGGCCGTACGGTTACCAAGTTAAGCCGTATTCATGTGAAAGGTACGCCCTGTCCTGATAAGTGTCTGATCTGGTGCGGATGAAGAGCTTCGGGCGGGCGCTGGACTGGGCGGAGCCCTCGCGGGGCCGGCCCAGAGCCGGTAAAGTGAGGCGGCCCTTGCCGACCGGGCGTGCGTCCATCCGGACGGCGGGCGAGCGCAAGGGCGCGCTTTCCCCGGCCACCGCCCAAGCGGACGGTTCGACCGCGTGGGTGGTGGGCGATGCGCGTTCCGATGGCCTGGAGGCCGCCCGACGTCGGTCAGGTCGCGTGCTCCCGGTCGAGGTGCGGCTCGCCGCTGTCCTGTGTGTGGGTGCCGCAAAGGCGCCTGGTGAAGAGTATCGTCAACCGGTGCGCCGCTGGCACGGTCCCGGAAGGAGTTGGGTGCGATGGGTTACAGGGGCCAGGATCTCGATCTCAGGACGCCGCAGACATGGCGGGCCTCGCCGGGTGACTTCGCCGGCGGCATGACGGGCCTTCCGGCTGGCGGCGGGCACGCTCTCAACGGCCCGCGTGCGCGACATGGATACGGGAGCGACGAGATCCCGATCTGGGTCGACGACACGCTGCTCGCGTGCTGCAACCACGCCTTCGACGTTGCCCTCGCGCACCGCGCGGCGGAAGTCAGGCTCGAGCACCTCGTGCATGCGTTGACGCGAATAGAGGATGCCGCCGACGTGCTCGACGCGGCGGGCATCCAGAGCGCGACGCTGAGGCGCGAGACGGCAACACTGATCGCGAGTGAAATCCCCGTCGCCATCTCGAACGGCAGCGGTACGCCACCTCGCGCCGATGCCTTCGAGGAAGTGCTGCGCATCGCGGCGGCCCACGCCTACCAGCGAAATGCACCGGCGACGGTCGAGGACCTGCTCTATGTGTTTCTGGAGATGCGGCCGCAGATCGCCGGCATCGAGCTCATGGATCGCCATATCGCGAACGTGCGCCGCTCCCGTCCCGTTCGCAACGCGTCGCCGCCGTTGCGCCAGCCGTCCCAGCCGGCATTCGCGCCGCCGCCGCCGCCGCGCGACACACCGCGCGAGCGCGTCCGCCGGCCTGCCGGCCGCTTCTTCGTCAACGATCCGCAGCTGCCCGATCAGGACGATGCCGTGCAGCGCGCGACAGATAGTCTACAGAATTCCCGCATCGAAGCTCTCGAGCAGATGATACGCGCGATTTCGGGGCAGATCACGGGGCAGCGCGACGACGCGCAACGCTTCTCTGGCGGCGTGTTCGACCGGCTGCAAATGCTCGAGACGCTGATGTCGTCGCGACCCGAGGGTGGCGACGGCGGCACGCTTCAGCGACTGATCGACCGGCTCGATTCGCTCGAACGCCTGATGCGCGAACCGCGAGACGGGAACACCAATGCCATGCAGGCGCAGCTCGACAAGATCGAGCACGCCGTTCGTGATATTCGTCCGGCGTCCGACCTCGACCTGGCGGCGATCGATACGCGTCTCGGCGAGGTCGAGGCGCGGATCGAAGGTACTCTGGCGCAGAAGTTCGCGGCGCTCGATTCGCGGTTCGATCCAGGACAGATGTTGAGCCGCCTCGACATCATAGAGGAAGCGCTCATCGGCCGCGATGGTGCGCTCTCGGGTGATCTCGACAGCCGCATCCAGGGTTTGAGCGAAGCAGCCGCCCTCGTGCAGACCTCGGTCGAGGATGCACGCCTCACGCTCTCGACCGAGATCGGCGAGATATCGGCGGGACTTCAGGACCATGCAACCCGCATCGCCGAGAACGCGGACGGCATCGCCAATCTCTTGCGCGTCATCGAAGGCAAGCGCGCCGAAGATCAGGCCGAAATCGCCGACCTGCGTCAGAGGCTCGTCGCCTACGAAGCCAAGATCGACAACCTCATGGCGCAATCGAGCGAAGTGCTTGCGGCCTACGGCGAGGCTCTCTCGGCCCATCAGCAGAGCGTCGACGGATATGCGGCGCAATCCTCACAGGCGATCGCGGTGCACGGTGACGAATTGCGCCAGGTGCACGAAGCGCTCGTCAAGCTCAACGTGAACCAGCACACCCTCGCGGGCTCGATCGACCAGTGGCGCAGCGACGGGGCCGGCGATCTTGCCATCGTCGCCGATCGCATCGAGGGCCTTGAGCGCGAGGCCGGCCGGCCCATGGCACTGCTCGAGACGCTCAGCGAGAACATGGAAGGCATGCATAGGGTCACGGTCGAGCGGTACCATCGCCGTTATCGCTTCTGGTATTGGCTGTTCGGCACGGACGACTGGGTCACGGCAAGCTGGCCGTCGCAGGCGGCACGGATCGAGGAAGAGCGCCGCGCGCTCCAGTCCGCCAGACGCCAGGGCGTTGATCATCATTAGTCGGGTCGTTCGTCCCAGAATGCCGGAATCTTCCGCGCCACAGTGCTACCGTGCCTCCTCCGGTGGCGGTGGTGTTTCAGCGTCTCGCCGCTCCTTGACGTCGCCGCCTCCCGACCTTTTTGCGGGTTACAGGTCGATTTCGAGTCGGTCATAACGGTCCCGAAATTCGGATCCGACAACGGCAGGGCACCTTGTCCGACGCAATACCTCAGCCGCGACGACGCATCGTCGTCCTCACATCGGGCGGCCCGCTCGCATGGTCCGTCGTCAACGGGCTCGTCGAACGCCTGGGACCGGTCGCGGTGATCGAGGAGCAGCCCGAGACGAAGGGCGAGATCATCCGCCGGCGCGTGCGCATAGCCGGACCGGTTGCAGCGCTCGGGCAGGTCGCCTTCGGTCTATGGCAGCGGCTCGGGGCGAGCCGGGCACAGGATCGCATCCGGCGGATTCGCCGCGCCACGGGCCTCGATCCGACGCCCCGGCCGGACCTCGTCGTGGCGCGCGTCACGAGTCTCAATTCGATGGCGGCCCACGATGCCCTCGCCCGCCTCGATCCCGAAGTTGTGGCCGTCTACGGCACGCGCATTCTCTCGCGCGCCACACTCGGTGCGGTTGCCGCCCCGTTCATCAACTATCACGCCGGCATCAATCCGAAATATCGCGGCCAGCACCCCGCCTACTGGGCATTGGCTGCGGGCGATAAGGACAACGCCGGGATCACGATCCATCTGGTCGACGAGGGTGTCGATACCGGCGGCGTGCTCTATCAGGCGCCGGCCACGTTTGCGCCGGAGGACACGATCGCGACCTATCAAACGGTGCAGGCGGCGGTGGCGATACCGTTGTTCGCGCGTGCCATCGAGGATGCGCTCGGCGGCCGGCTCGCGCCCTACACCGTTGCCATGCCGTCAGCGAAAAATTTTCCGCCGACGATCTGGTATTATCTCTTTACCGGCATGACGCGCGGCATCTGGTGACGTCTCATCGCGCCCGTCCGGGTGCCGGTTAGCGCTACAAGGCGTCGCTCTGTGTCGTGAGACGTCGCATTACCTTTCAAGCACGCTACAGGACCTTGCCCGGGTTCAATATCTGATGGGGATCAAACGCGCGTTTGATGGCACGCATCAGGTCCATCTCGACGGTACTTTTGACATGCAAGAGTTCGTCGCGCTTCATGCGTCCGATGCCATGCTCGGCGGAAATCGAACCATCCATATCGACGACGAGCGCATGTACCGCCGCCTGCATGTCTTCCCACAGGTCGAGGTAACGGGCCTTCTCCATCCCCGCTGGCTGCGTCACATTGTAGTGGACATTGCCGTCGCCGAAGTGCCCGAACGGCACCGGGCGTGCGCCAGGGCAAAGCGTTTCGACGATCGCGTCGGCACGGCGGATGAATTCCGGCATGCGCGAAACAGTCACGGAAACATCGTGCTTGATCGATCCGCCTTCGTGCTTCTGCGCATCGGACATTTCCTCGCGCAGCCGCCAGAATTCTTTCGCCTGCTGCAGTGACTGGGCAATCACGGCGTCGGTGGCGATGCCATCCTCGATCGCGCCCGCGAGCAGGCCTTCGAGCATCGCGGCGGCGCGGCCATCCTCTTCGGGTGAGGAAATCTCAACGAGCACCGACCAGTTGGGCGTCTCGGCGAAGGGCTGGCGAACACCAGGAACGTGCCTCACGCAGATCTCGACACCGCGGGCGGCGATGAACTCGAACGCCGTCAGCTGCCCGCCCGCCGTCGCCTCGGCGCGCTTGAATAGCTCGAGCACCTGATCGAGATCGTCGGCTGCGACGAATGCCGTCGCCTTCTCGGCGGGGCGATGGAACAATCTCAAGGTTGCGGCGGTGATGATGCCGAGCGTTCCCTCCGAGCCGATGAAGAGGTCCCGCAGGTCATAGCCGGTATTGTCCTTTTTCAGGGCCTTGAGCGACGACCAGATCCGGCCGTCGGCGAGCACGACCTCGAGCCCCATGACGAGTTGGCGCGCATTGCCGTAGGCGAGCACGTTGACGCCACCGGCATTGGTCGCGAGGTTGCCGCCGATCTGGCAGCTTCCTTCAGCGGCAAGGCTCAATGGAAAGAGGCGTCCGGCTTCGTCTGCGGCGCGTTGCACGTCGGCAAGCGTGACGCCGGCTTCCGCGACCAACGTCTGGCCGGCGGCATCGCGCGCGCGGATGCGGTTCAACCGCGCAACCGACAGGACGATATCGCGACCATCCTCGAAAGGGATCTGGCCACCGACGAGCCCGGTGTTGCCGGCCTGCGGAACGATGCCGACGCGCGCCTCGTTCGCGAGGGCCAGAATGCGTGAGACCTCCTCGGTGGAGCCCGGCCGCAGCACCAGCGGCGTTGTGCCGACATATCTGTCGCGCCATTCGCGCAGGTAGGCGGCCTGCTCGCCCGCGTCAGTCAGTGCGTGGCCAGGACCGACAATCTCAGCGAAGCGCTGGATGAGATTGGCGTCCGGTACGGCAAGTGATGGGGCGGAGGCCGGGCGGCTCATTCGTATATCCTTGTTGCATGAGCCGAAGTGCGGAGGATGCCATTGCGAGCGCGTGCCGCCTTCACGCTGTTGGCAGTCCAGGGAACCCAGAGGCTGGTCAAGAGGCTCATCATGTCGGACAATCGGCTGCCTATTTGGCCCGGTTCGTCTTGCTGCATCGATCCGCGCCGGCTTTCGTGGTCGTGACCTTGTGGACCGCGAAGTGATTTGGAGCGGCCCGAGTGTTGCGTACCCAGGAGAGATGCCATGTCGAAGAACACCGTCGCAAGTGCTTCAACCTCGGTCTTTGGGGGCAGCCGCCGCATCCTCTTCGCAGGACTGCTCACGTTCTTCACGTTCTTCTGCCTGATACTGGCGCCTGACGCTGGTTCGGCGGCCAGCATGGGTGACGGCGTGGCGGCCAGCACGTCGGCCAGGATCGGAGACGATCGCGCGAAGGATCGCCAACTGCAACGTGTTGCGGCATTGGGCGCTCTTCTGCCGGCGACGCGCCGAGGCGCGGCAAAGCCGACGCAGAGCCTCGTCGTTCCAGTCGCCGGCTACGAATGTCGGGCGTGCCGAAGGTCGTGCGCGCGCGATTATCGCGATGATTGCTGGGCGGACTGGTGCCGCGGTGCCTTCACGCGCTGCATGCGCGAATGCTGGTACGCGGTCTGCCGCTGAGATCGCGCCGAGTAGGGGTGCCCTCAAGGGCGTGCCGCTGCCGCGCGACGAAGCCGGTCGTTGATCGCTTCGCCGAGGCCGTGCGTCGGAATGGGCATGACCGCGATCGCCACCGGCCGCAACGCATCGAGGTCGCGCAAGCCTGAGAAGAGGTTTGCCGCCGCCTCGGCGAGGTCGCCCGTCGCACTGAGATTGATCATTGGTCCGCTGTGCGCTGATGGCCCATCGCCGAACGCCAGCAATGCCTCGCCGACGCGCGGTGCCGAGACGTCGAGGCGGACGGGGGCGTTGGGTGCGTAATGGCTCGCCAACTGGCCGGGTGAGCGTGGTGCGGCGGGATCATCGACCGATCGCAACACCTCTCCACCGACGACCGAGCGGATCATATCGGCCGTGATCGAACCGGGCCGGAGAATGACGAGCGCCGGGCCAGTCGTATCGATGACGGTCGATTCGAGCCCGTGCGAGCAATCGCCGCCGTCGAGGATCAGGTCGACGTCCGCTGCGAGATCGTCCCGGACGTGGGCGGCACGGGTCGGGCTGACGTGGCCGGACCTGTTGGCGGACGGCGCGGCGATCGGCCGGTCGGCGGCGGCCAGAAGCGCCTGGGCAACCGTGCCGGCCGGGACGCGGAGCGCGACCGTGTCGAGACCTGCCGTGACGAGATCGGCGAGGCCGGAGTTTGCGCGGCGCCGCGCCACCAGTGTCATTGGCCCCGGCCAGAACGCCGCGGCGAGCCGCAAGGCGCGTTCATCGAGATCCGCCAGTCGCATGGCCGCCGCGATATCGCCGACATGGACGATGAGTGGATTGAAATGCGGCCGGCCCTTGGCCGCGAAGATCGCGGCGACGGCACGCCCGTTCGTCGCGTCGGCGCCGAGGCCGTATACCGTCTCGGTCGGGAACGCCACAAGCCGCCCGTCGCGAATGAGCTGGGCGGCCTTGCATACCACGCTGTCGTCGCAGCCGGACTGTACCGTTGCCGCATTGCGGGCGTTCGCGCCACTGCTGGTGATATCTGTTGGCATACCGCTTTCGCCGCGTGGCTGTTCGACTTACTGTGCGTGTTGAACGAGGGGATCGTCAGATCACGACCGGAAGGTGGACGTCATGACCTATCAGGCTCCAGTAGACGACATTCTGGCCGCCCTCAAGGTGGCGGCGCATCTGGATGCGCGTCTCGAGTCTGGTGTCTATGGCGATCTCGATGCCGATACGCTCGAAGCCGTCATCGCCGAGGCCGGGAAATTCGGCGCCGAGGTCCTGGAGCCGCTGAACCGGATTGGAGACAAGGTCGGCAACACGCTGGTCGACGGAGTCGTGCAGTCGCCCGCGGGCTGGTCTGAAGCCTACCGCCAGTTCGTCGAGGCCGGTTGGGCAGCCTTGCCGTGCCCGGCCGAGTTCGGCGGTCAGGGCCTGCCCGAGATTGCATCGATGGCGGTCGCCGAGATCTGGAATTCGACGAACATGTCGTTCGGCCTCTGCCCGCTGCTGACCCAGGGCGCGATCCACGCACTGATGATCGCCGGCACGGACGCGCAGAAGGCGACGTTCCTCCCTCCGATGATTTCCGGGCAGTGGACCGGCACGATGAACCTGACCGAGCCGCACGCAGGTTCCGACCTCGGCGAACTCCGGTCGAAGGCCGTACCCGCGGGAGACGGCTCGTACCGCATATTCGGCACCAAGATCTTCATCACCTACGGTGAGCACGAACTTGCCGAAAACATCATCCATCTGGTCTTGGCGCGGTTGCCGGACGCGCCGCCTGGAACCAAGGGCATCTCTCTGTTCGTCGTGCCGAAATATCTCGTCAATGCGGACGGATCGCTCGGCCAGCGCAATGACGTCGTGTGCGCGGGCCTCGAGCACAAACTCGGCATCCACGCGAGCCCGACGTGCGTCATGAAGTACGGCGAGGGCGAAGGTGCCGTCGGCTATCTTCTCGGCGCCGAGCACCGCGGTCTCAATACGATGTTCTATATGATGAACCAGGCGCGTCTCGCCGTCGGCGTCCAGGGTGTCGCCATTGCCGAACGGGCGACGCAGCGCGCTGAGGCCTACGCCCGCGAGCGGCGGCAGGGCGCGGCATTCGGTGGCGATCGCGACGTGATGGCGCCGATCATCGTGCATGCCGATATCCGCCGCACGCTCTTGACGATGAAGGCGCTGACCCAGGCGTCACGCATGATCTGCTTTGCGACCGCGGGCGAGATTGACGTTTCGCACGGCAATGGCGAAGCCGCCCAACGCGAGGCGGCTGGGATGAAGGCGGCATTGCTGACACCCGTCGCCAAGGCGTTCTCGACCGATGCCGGCGTCGAGGTGGCGTCGATGGGCGTACAGGTGCACGGCGGCATGGGCTTCATCGAGGAAACTGGCGCCGCGCAGCATCTCAGGGACGCGCGCATACTGCCGATCTACGAAGGCACCAACGGCATCCAGGCAATCGACCTCGTCACCCGCAAGCTGCCGCTCGGCGGCGGCGCCGTGGTCCGGGCCTATCTCGAGGAACTCGGCGGGCTCGTCGGTGAGGTCGCCGCTTCGAACCGGCCCGAGTTCGGCGGAATGGCGGCCCGTCTCGAGGCGGCACTGAAGGCGCTCGCTTCTGCCACGCAATGGATGGGGGGCAAGCTCAGGACCGGCCCGGAAGCCGCGCTCGCGAGTGCGCAGCCCTATCTCCGGCTGTTCGGCATCGCGGCAGGTGGCGCCTATCTCGGCCGCGCCGCCGTCGACGCTGTACGCGCCGGCAAGACGGACGCGCAGGCCGTCGCGATCGCCCGCTTTTTCGCGGAGAACATTTCGACCGAGGCGCCGGGTCTCGCAGAGACGGTGATGTCGGGCGCCGATGTCGTGCTGGCGGCGACCGCCGAGCGGCTCGGCGCGTGACAGTTGCAACGTCGAGCGGGGATCGATGGGCGATATCGAGATAACACGGCACGGCGCGACGCAGGTTCTGCGTTTCAACCGGCCGGAAAAGAAGAATGCACTGACGGCCGCGATGTACACCGCCCTTGCGGATGCGCTCGAAGCTGGCGATCGCGATCCGGCGATCACGGCGCATGCGTTTCTCGGCGGCGATGGCGTGTTCTCGGCGGGCAACGATATCGGCGAGTTCGTTGCGTCGGCGAGCGGCGACGGTGGTGTGATGCAAGCCATCATCCGCTTCGTCAGGCTGCTGCCGCTGGTCGAGAAGCCGATGCTGGCCGGCGTCGATGGCCTCGCGGTCGGTATCGGCACGACCCTGCTGTTTCACTGCGATTTCGTACTGGCGAGCGAGCGTGCAACGTTCCGCACGCCGTTTCTCGACCTTGGCCTTGTTCCCGAGGCGGCGTCGAGCCTGCTGGGACCGAGGCGCATCGGTCATCCGCGCGCGTTCGAGCTGCTGGTGCTCGGCGCATCGTTCGACGCCGAGCGGATGCGCGAAGCAGGGCTCGTCAATGCCGTCGTGCCAGCCGATGAACTTGCTCCCCGCATTCTGGCTGTCGGCGAGGCCCTGGCGCAGAAGCCGCCGGAGGCGCTGGCCGCGGCGCGCCGGTTGATGCGCGGCGATCCGACGGCGGTATCCGCCGCTGTCGAGGCGGAGGCGGCAATTTTCGCCCGCCAGTTGCGTTCGCCGGAAGCGGCGGAAGCCTTTCGGGCCTTCATCGAAAAGCGTCGCCCGGATTTTGCACGAATTCGTGGTGCATGATCGACCGACCATCGGTTGCCGCCAGACCGCGGACGGCGCGCGGTGGAGGCAGGCGGAATGTGCGGGCGGGGTCGAAATGAACCGGAGGACGGTGAAGGATGGCGAATGGCGCCGGCCGCAGACCTCGATGGGTGCGTTCGGCACGGCGATCATGGCCGCAATTCTCGCGGCCTTTAGCGCTTTTCCTTCCGATCCCGCGCGGGCCGGCTGGCTGACCAAGCTCGTGCGGGAAGCCAGTGACGCAGGCGGCAGCGCCGCGCGCCATGCCGGATCGGGCATCGACAACGTGGCCGGGCTTGCGCACCATCTGAAATCGCTGCCGGCAGACACCAAAGGCCTGGCGCTCGCGGCCCATGCAACACCCGAAGGCCATTGGAAATTCGTCAATCGCGACGGCGAAGTCTTCACGGCCGCGTCACCGAGCGAGTTGGCGCGGGTCGCCGACAACCTGGCACCAGACCGGGTGGCTTCCGGCCAGCCCCGCCTCAGTCTCTACCTCGACGAGGAGACGGTTTTCACGCGCGAGGCGGCGCTGAGAGATCTGCCGGCCAATTCGGATCTCTACCTGATTTCGGGGACGAAGCACCTTCCGCTCAAGCGGCACGGCGGGAAGCCCGACGGCGCCCTCGTTGCGGAAGTGAAGCCGAACGTGTTGCTGAAGCTCGGTGACCGCCGCCACTTCGATGAGGCGATGTGGCAACTCGGTCGTCCGTTGCGAAAATCGAGCCTTCGTGTCGTGTCGCTGGAGCCGGGAGCGGCGCAGACGCTGCCGGTGATGCCGCGGCTCGACCCGACGACCAAGGCGGCACTCGTCGACCGGGTGGACCCTTGGAAGCTCGCAGCCGGGCTCAAGGCCGTGCGAGGGCAGACCGTGATCGTCACCGGCCGGACCGATGGCCGCTATCTCCACTTCCAGCCGGCGACGGGGCCGGAAAGGTCCATACTGCTGGAGGACCTGAGCGCCGCCGCTCGCAATGGCGATGTCAACCTCGTCATCCTCGAGGCCGCGCGTCCCTGGCAACCGGGTGGCCGCAACTGGTTGTGGCAGAAGGTCGAGATCAGCGGTCTCGCCAAGGCGTTGAACCGCGCGACGTTCGCGGATTTCCTCGATGCGTTGGGGGCGGGGCGCGGGCAACTGATGATCGAGACGAGCGACAATGCGCTTGGGCGAGCGCGGTTCGACATCCGGCCGACAGGCGTTTCGGCAAGCCCCGTCGGTAGTGTGTTCGGGGATTGGACCGACGATATCGTCGCGCATGTGGCGGGCAATGTCGTCACCGAGGCGATCAAGCTCGACCTCGTCGACGAGGACCGGCAGACGGAACTCGATCGCCGCATCGTACCGGGTGTCCCGTTCATCTTGCAGGCCCTTTATCTGGCCGGTGTCGTGTTGGGACTTGCCGGCCTCTCCCTGGCGCGGAGCTGGTGGCGCCGCATTTGGCCGCCTGAGGAGCGCGGCGAGTATCAGGGGCGGCTCGGGTTCCTTGCGGCACGAGCTGTCAGGGGCTTGGCCTTCCTGTTCGTTTTCTTGCCGCTTGTCGGTATCCCGGCCGGGGTGTGGGCGATCATCGCGGGGGCGCTGCAACAGGTCTGGTGGATCGTGACGGCGCCGTTCCGGTTTCTTTACTGGGTGTTCGGCCGCTTCTCCGCGGCGAGAGGCTAGCCTGCCTTTCTCACTTGGGGGCGCCGGCATCGCCTGGGTCCAAAGTCAATTGGTCGCTGACCCGGCGGCGGCGTCACGTTAATCTCCAGGGCCGCAATCGTCAGGCACGGCTCGCTTGGCGCCGAAGCGCGACGCGGCGCATATCAAGCAGGACCGACGAACGACAGGGAATGGGAAACACAATGGCAAGCCTCCAAGGCAAGACCCTCTTCATCACAGGCGCGAGCCGCGGTATCGGCCTTGCCATCGGCATCCGCGCGGCGCGTGACGGCGCCAACGTCGCAATAGCGGCGAAAACCGCCGAGCCGCACCCCAAGCTCGAGGGGACGATCTACACCGCGGCCGAAGAGATCGAGAAGGCGGGCGGCAAGGCGTTGGCACTCGTCTGCGACATCCGCGACGAGGCCCAGCTCGCGGACGCGGTCGAGCGCACGGCGGAACGGTTCGGCGGCATCGACATTTGCGTCAACAACGCCTCGGCGATTTCTTTAACGCCGCTCGAGAAGACCGATCCGAAGCGATTTGACCTGATGTTCGGTGTCAACACGCGCGGCACGCTCATCACGACCAAGGCCTGTCTGCCGTATCTCGAGAAGTCGGCCAATCCGCACGTGCTGATGCTCTCGCCGCCGCTCGACATGAAGCCGCAGTGGTTCTCCGGGCACGTCGCATATTCGATCGCGAAATACGGCATGAGCCTCTGTGTCCTGGGGCTTGCCGACGAGCTGAAACCGAAAGGTATCGCGGTCAATGCGCTGTGGCCGCGCTCGACGATCGCAACGTCGGCGATCCAGAACATCCTCGGCGGCGACAAGCTGATGCGGATGAGCCGTTCGCCGGACATTCTCGCCGATGCCGCGCATTTGATCTTTTCCCAGAGCGCACGCGAATTCTCCGGCAACTTCCTCATCGACGACACCTTCCTGCACGAGGTCGGCGGCGTCACCGATTTCGAAAGCTACCGGCTCGATCCGGCGATGCCGCTGGCGCCCGATTTCTTCGTGCCGGCGGACAGCAAGCCACCGCCCGGGGTACGGCTGGCGCCGCTTTCCATGCTGCAGGGGTGAGGCTTCGTCGCGCATTCTCGACGTTCGGCCCTGTGACAGGGGCGAAGGAGTTCGCTAGAGTCGGGGAAAACAACGATCGTCACGCGAGGAAACGCTCCGAACATGCCAACGCTGCTGCTGACGCACCCCTGTTTCGTCGATCACGATACCGGTTACGGCCACCCCGAACGACCCGACAGGATGCGCGTCATCGACCGCGTCCTGGAGCACGAACTGTTCCAGGCTTTGCACCGCGAGGAGGCGCCGCTGCGCGATGACGTCGAGCAGCAGATCCTGCTGGCGCATCCGGCCAGCCATCTCGAACTCGTGCGCAAATCACGGCCATCGAAGGAAGGTGATCAGGTTCGCCTCGATCCCGATACGGTGATGTCACCGGGCTCTTGGCAGGCGGCTCTGCGCGCCGTCGGCGCCGGGCTCGAGGCAGTCGATCGCGTCATGGACCCGAAGTCGGGGAACCGCAACGCCTTCTGTCAGGTCCGGCCCTGCGGCCACCATGCGGAAGCCAACCGGGCGATGGGTTTCTGCCTGTTCTCCAACGTCGCCATCGCGGCACTCTACGCGCGGGCGCGGCACGGAGCCGAGCGCGTCGCCGTGGTCGATTTCGATGTCCATCACGGCAACGGCACGCAGGACATTTTCGAGACCGACAAGGATATGTTCTTTGGCTCGACGCACCAGATGCCCCTCTATCCGGGCACGGGGGCGCTCTCCGAGACAGGGGTCGGCAACGTCTGGAATGCGCCGCTCCGGTCTGGTGACGGCGGCTCGGCGTTCCGCGAAGCCATGGAGAGCCGAATTCTGCCGGCCCTGCGCAATTTCAGCCCTGACATCATTCTGATCTCGGCGGGCTTCGACGCGCATCGGGACGACCCGCTCGCCAGCCTGGAACTCGTCGAGGATGATTTCATGTGGGTGACGCGCCGCCTCGTCGACATTGCAGAAAAGCAGTGCGACGGCAGGGTTGTGTCCATGCTCGAAGGTGGCTACGACCTCAAGGCGCTGGCGCGCTCTGTCGGCGTCCATGTCAAGACACTCATGGATGCCGCCAGTTGAAGGCGACGCCGTACGTGACCGGATGCGTTCAGTGATCGAGCGCCGACACGACCGCAGTCGTTCGAGTGCGGAGCATCGTCGGGTAGTCGGCGACGTTGGGCGACCGGCGCCTGAACCGACCAGAAGACAGGATCGTTGAAATGACCACAGCGGGCAAGACACCTGCAAAAGCGCATGCGGATATCCGCGAGTTGAGTTTTGAACGCGCCCTGAAGGAGCTCGAAAGCATCGTCGGCCGGCTGGAGCGCGGAGACGTCGAACTCGAGGAGAGCATCGCCTTCTACGAGCGTGGCGAAGCGCTGAAAGAGCACTGTGACCGGCTGCTGAAACAGGCGGAGGCGAAGGTCGAAAAGCTCGCATTCAATGCCGACGGAACCCCACGTGGCACCGAGCCGCTCGACCCCGAGGTTCGCTGACGCCGGACGGGAGGCTCCTGCGGCCAGGGGCAGGGCCCCGCCGCAAAGAGCGCCCGATCCGGTCCGACAACAGAAAATCAATTGGTTGAGAGACGGCGTCTGGTGCCATAAACTTGTTGCAGGGTTGTCGTTCCGGCGGTAGCGGCGCTGGCGAACGATCGTCGGCAAATGGAAACACGCCGCGGTCAACGTGCGAGCAGGCAGTGACGATCCGCAACAGCGTTCCGAAAGGTTCAAGTGACGTGAGCAAAACGCCTCTCCTCGATGGCGTCGATACGCCGGCAGATCTCCGCAAACTCGACGAGTCCCAGCTCCCCCAACTCGCCGATGAATTGCGCACGGAATTGGTCGATGCAGTGTCCGTGACTGGCGGTCATCTGGGCGCCGGGCTTGGCGTTGTCGAGCTGACGGTCGCCCTGCACTGGGTATTCGATACGCCAGCCGACCGTCTGATATGGGACGTCGGCCACCAGGCATATCCTCACAAGATTTTGACCGGCCGCCGCGATCGAATCCGCACGCTGCGCCAACCGGGCGGGCTTTCCGGTTTCACGCGCCGCTCCGAGAGCGTCTACGATCCTTTTGGCGCCGCTCATTCCTCGACGTCGATATCAGCCGGTCTCGGCATGGCGGTGGCGCGCGATCTGGCGGGCGGCGACAACAACGTCATCGCGGTGATCGGCGACGGTGCGATGTCTGCGGGTATGGCCTACGAGGCGATGAACAACGCGGGTGCGCGCGACGAGCGCCTGATCGTCGTCCTCAACGACAACGACATGTCGATCGCGCCGCCGACCGGAGCACTCTCGGCCTACCTCGCACGCATCACATCGAGCGGCACGTATCTTTATGTTCGCGACATCGCCAAGCAGCTCGCCAAGCGGTTGCCCAAGAGCTGGGAACGCCGGGCCGCGCGCGTCGAGGAATATACGCGCCATCTCTGGCAGGGCGGCGCCTGGTTCGAGGAACTGGGTTTCTATTACATCGGCCCGATCGACGGTCACGATTTCAACCAGCTTCTGCCCGTGCTCAAGAATGTGCGCGACGCGCGCCAGGGGCCGATCCTCGTTCATGTCGTGACAAAGAAGGGCAAGGGGTACGCGCCGGCGGAAGCCTCCGACGACAAATATCATGGCGTCGGCAAATTCAACGTCGTCACCGGCGCTCAGGTGAAGGCGATCACGAACGCACCGAGCTACACCAAGGTGTTCGCGGAGAGCCTGATCGCGGAGGCGCGCAAGGACAAGTCGATCGTCGCGGTCACCGCCGCGATGCCATCAGGCACCGGCCTCGATCACTTCGGCAAGGAGTTTCCGGACCGCGTGTTCGACGTCGGCATCGCCGAACAGCACGCCGTGACATTTGCGGCGGGCCTTGCGACCGAGGGCTTGAAGCCGTTCGCGGCCATCTATTCGACATTTCTGCAGCGGGGCTACGATCAGGTCGTGCACGATGTCGCGATCCAGAAGCTGCCGGTGCGTTTCGCAATCGACCGGGCCGGCCTCGTCGGCGCGGACGGTGCGACGCATGCCGGTTCGTTCGACATCGCCTATCTCGGATGCCTGCCGGATTTCGTGATCATGGCCGCCGCCGACGAGGCCGAGCTTCGGCACATGGTGGCGACGGCGGCGGCAATCGATGACCGTCCCTCGGCACTGCGCTATCCGCGCGGCGAAGGCGTCGGCGTCGAGATGCCGGCGGAGGGCCGCGTGCTCGAGATCGGCCGTGGCCGCATCGTGCGCGAGGGGACGAAGGTTGCAATCGTCTCGCTCGGCACGAGGCTCGCGGAAGCATTGAAGGCGGCGGACCAACTGGCGACGTTCGGATTGTCGACGACGGTTGCCGATGCGCGCTTCGCGAAGCCGATCGATTCCGATCTGATCCGAAGGCTGGCGCGCGAGCACGAGGTGCTGGTGACGATCGAGGAGGGTTCGATCGGCGGTTTCGGCAGCTATGTGCTCCACGACCTCGCGTCAGCCGGTCTGCTGGATCGCGGGCTCAAAGTGCGTCCGATAGTGCTGCCCGACATCTTTATCGATCACGGCAAGCCGGACGCGATGTACGAAGCGGCTGGCCTATCCGCGAACGCAATCGTCGAGACGGTCTTCGCCGCGCTCGGCCGCGAGCGTCTCGTCGGCGAGGGGGCGGACCGCGCTTGAACGCCGGTCGCGACCGGTTGCGCGCCTGATTGGCAGCCGCCTATCCGGTTCGTGCGAGCACGCTTCCGCAACGGCTTCGATATGGCGTCGCTTGCCAATCGCGCGGCCGCGATGCCGGCCCGTCTCACGCACCGCCGCGCGCTACGGCGTTGCGCTCTGCCTCGGTTGCGACGCGCTCTTCCTGCTGGCGAAGCTCGGGCGTCAGAGCCTCGCCGAAGTCCTCGGCCTCGAACACCGGTCGAATTTCGATTTCACTCGCTTCCATGTGCGGATTTGGGCAACGCTTGACCCAATCTATCGCCTCCTGGAGCGATGCGACCTTCCAGATCCAGAAGCCAGCGATCAATTCCTTGGTTTCCGCAAAGGGTCCGTCGATGACGAGGCGGTCCTTGCCGGCGAAGCGCACTCTCGCCCCCTTGGTCGAGGGATGCAGCCCTTCGCCAGCGAGCAGGATGCCCGCCTTGGCCAGCTGCTCATTGAAATTTCCCATGTCGGCGAGCAGCTGTTCGCTCGGCATTTCGCCGGCTTCGGAAGCCTTCGTCGCTTTGACGATCACCATGACCTTCATGATCGGATCTCCTGGCTGGATTGGTCGAACGTGCGTCGGATCGCGTGTGCCGGTTCTGACGTTTGGTCCAAGGTCTTTCAGAGTGTGGGCACGGCACGTCAGTTGTGCTGCACTCGTGTTGCGTGACGAACGCTTGGTCCCCGTTTGCTGCAAGGGGAACCAAGTGTCGGAGACGGAACACTAGGAACGAGGCAAGCTGGCGCGATCCGACATTTTCCACGTGAGATTTCAGAACAGCTGGGATTCTACCGCCGCGCAGAGGCAAGATTGCGGGCCTCCGCGACCGGTCCGGAGGGCCGAGGGGCTGGATGACGGAACCGAAAGGGCGGTCGGCGATGACGGACACGCTGGCGGCCGCGAGCCGGTGGCCGCGGATCGGCGGAATAAGCGCGGTGGCGATCGATGGGAATCGTCGCGCGGACCAGTTGGCCCCGAGGAGCCAGCATCCACGAAGAAACATGTTCCGAGGCGGCTGGCTCCACGAGGAAACCGGGAGCTTCTGCAAGGCGACCGTCGAAGACTGGTTCGGACGAGCCGCTACTTCACGGTGATGGTGATCACCTCGCTCATCACCGGCGGTTTGTGCGGAATGTGATTGTGATCGCCGAGCAATAGCTGCAGCGTGTGCTTGCCTGGCGCCAGTGTCAGCGTCGTTTCCGTTTGTCCGCCGCCGAAATGCTTGTGATTGTCATCGGCAGGGAGCGGGTTGTCGAAATCGGTCAACGTCGTATTGATCAGCAGGTGGTGATGGCCCGTCTTCGGCTTCTCGACACCGGCGGGCGCGACGCCCATACCGGAAAGTCCGAATTTGACCACGACGGGGCCGGAAATTTCGTCGCCATTCTTCGGCGAAATGAAGTAGACCTTGGCACCGTCGGCGGCGGGCGTCTGCGCCATGGCTGGAGCGGCAAACATGACAGCGAGCATGGACAACAGGATCAGCAAGCGAGGTTTCATGGCGTCTCCTCGGTTTTGATTGACGGCGGTCCGGCTGACACTGGTCGGCCGATGCCTGATCTTACGTTCTATCTAGCCATACGCAATGGGGCCCGGGCGGCGGGCGACCGCAGTTCCATTATGTGAACCCAACGATCAAGAACGAGATGCGCCTGAGATTGGATCAGCTTCTGCTTGCACGCGGCCTCGTGCAATCCCGTGCGCGGGCGGCCGATCTCATCAAGCGCGGCGCGGTCGTCGTTGATGGCGCGCTGGGGTCGAAGCCCGGACAACTCGTCCGCGATGGCGCCGATGTCGCGATCGAGCCGGCGGCCAACGCCCATGTCGCGCGCAGCGGCGCCAAGCTCGTCGCGGCGCTGCGGCACTTCGGATTGTCTCCCGCTGGCCTTGCGGCGCTCGATGTCGGCGCATCGACGGGTGGCTTCACGCAGGTTCTGCTGGAGGCCGGCGCTCGTCACGTCTATGCCGTCGACGTGGGGCATGGGCAACTGCATGCCGATGTGCGATCCGATCCGCGTGTGACGAATCTCGAAGGCCTTGATGCGCGAGCGTTGACCCCTGCCGACGTGCCGGAGCCGATCGGCGCCATTGTGGCCGACGTCAGCTTCATTGGTCTGGCGCGTGCACTGCCGGTCCCGCTGACGCTGGCGGCGCCCGCGTGCTGGCTCGTTGCGCTGGTCAAGCCGCAGTTCGAGGCTGGTCGTGGCGCGGCGGATAAGCGTGGCGTCATTCGCGACGCGGAGACACGTGAACAGGCGGTCGTTGCGGTCGAGCAATGGCTGCAGTCGGTGGGATGGCGCAGTCTCGGGCATATCCCTTCGCCGCTCCCCGGCAAGGAGGGCAATATCGAGTACCTGGTCGGGAGTTTACGTCGTGACGGTTGAGGCTGACGGCGATGGAACAGCGAGAATGCGCGAGATCGAGATCGCGCGCCTCGGCAGCCAGGGGGATGGCATCGCGACGCTGCCGGAGGCCGGCGCAGCCGAGGGCACCGTGTACGTTCCGTTCGCACTCGAGGGAGAGCGCGTGCGGGTGACGATCGAGGGCGCCTCGGCGCGCCTTGGCGAAGTGCTGGTTGCGAGCCCAGACCGAGTTTCGCCTGCCTGCATCCACTTCATGACGTGCGGCGGTTGCACCATGCAGCATCTCCAATTCGATCGTTATGCTGCCTGGAAACGCCAGCTCGTCGTCGATGCGCTGGCACAGCGTGGCATCACGACCGAGATCGGCCAGTTGGTGCGCGGCGCGCTGGGCGATCGCCGCCGCGCCATAATGTCGGCGAAACGCGACCGGCGCGGGCGGGGCGGTGTCCGGTTCGGCTTCCATGAGGCAATGAGCCATGAAATTGTCGACCTCGCCATGTGTCCGGTCTTGGCGCCGCCGCTCGCCGAATTGATCGAGAAGCTGCGGCCGGTTCTCGCGGCATTGCCGCGGTGGGAAGGTGAGGCACGCGTCACGCTGATTGCCGCCGACAACGGTATCGACGCATCGGTCGATCCGCCGTCGCCTGCCGTGGCCGCGACCGCCGACGTGATCGAGGGCGTGGTCGCTGCGCTCGACGGCCTGAGCGGCATCGTGCGGTTCTCGTACGCGGGCGACGTCATCTATCAGCGCGATCTGCCGCGCATCGCCATGGGCCGCGCCAGTGTGGTGGTTCCGGCCGGCGTCTTCCTGCAGGCCTCGGGGCTCGCCGAGCGCACGATGGCGGCGCTGATCACAGGGGCGCTCGGCAAGAAGGTGCGGCGCGTCGCGGATCTGTTTGCGGGCGTCGGCGCCTTTACGTTTCCACTTGCCGAGCGCCAGAGCGTTCTCGCCGTCGATAGCGATGGCGATGCGCTCGCAGCTCTTCGGCTCGCCGCCCGAGGCGCGGACGGCTTGAAGCCGATCGAGACAAAGTTGCGCGATCTTTTTCGCGAGCCGCTGTCGCGCAAGGAGCTCGAGGGCTTCGACGCCGTCGTCTTCGATCCACCGCGCGCGGGCGCCAAGGCGCAGGCCGAAATGATTGCGAAGTCGAAGGTGCCGCTCGCCGTCGCCGTTTCGTGCAACCCGGCGACACTGGCGCGCGATGTGCGCATTCTGATGGACGGCGGGTTTCGCCTGCAGTCGCTCACGCCAGTCGATCAGTTCGTTTATACGGCGCACGTCGAGGCGGTGGCGGTCCTCGCCCGGTGAATGTCGGAACGGTGTCTCTACTCAGGCGGTGTGGCGTGTGCCAAGCAGGCGTTCGACGAAGGCGGGCACGACGAGGGTCGCTGGCCCGTTGACCGCTTCCGCGAAGTGGCTCGCACCTTCGGAGGGCTCGAGGTTCAGCTCCACCGTATGCGCACCGGCTTCGATCGCGCTGGCGACGAAGCCCGCGGCTGGATAGACGTTGCCGCTGGTGCCGATCGAGATGAAGAGGTCCGCGGTTGCGAGTGCTTCATGGATGCGCTGCATCTGGTAAGGCATCTCGCCGAACCAGACGACGTCGGGCCGCATGCCGCCGGTCTCGCCGCACGCCGCACACGCCGTTGCGACGGAGAGATCTTCCCGATAGTCGCACCTGGTGCCGCAACGCGAGCATTTGGCCTTCAGAAGCTCGCCATGCATGTGGATCAGGTTGCGCGATCCGGCGGCCTCGTGAAGATGGTCGATGTTCTGCGTGACGATGAGGACGTGGCCTTGGTGCTGTTGCTCCAGGCGGGCGAGCGCCATGTGCGCGGCGTTGGGCGTCGCCTTGAGAATGTCGCGCCGTCTCGAATTGTAGAACTCGTGGACGCGCCCAGGATTGCGCGCGTAGCCTTCCGGCGTCGCCACCTCGCGATAATCGTATTTCGCCCAGATGCCGTCAGCGTCGCGGAAGGTCGCAAGGCCCGACTCGGCCGAGAGACCGGCGCCTGTGAGGATGACGATAGAATCGAGCTTGGTCATGCGGTCGCGTTCACCCCGTTTTTATGCCTCAATGCCGCGCGGCCGGTTTGCGTGCCAGTCCGCGCACAAGCCCGCAACTCGACGGATGGCCGTCGCCTGGATAAGGTTGGGCGGTGGCTGACGCAAGGCAGGCTGGCGGGGTTTCGGCGGGGAGGTTCCGGTGGTCGAGGTTCGGGTGGCGGATAGGAATCTGTGCGCGCAAGCGCTCTGACGTTCGGTGCGAGACGTTCGAGACGGAAGATGGAAACATGATGTGGTTGAGCTGGAGCAGCGGCAAGGATTCGGCCTTTGCGCTCCACGAACTCGCCCGTGCCGGTCGTAATGTCGGTGCGCTGTTCACGACGCTCAACGCGCGCTTCGATCGTGTCGCCATGCATGGGGTGCGTCGCGCGCTGCTCGAGGCGCAGGCGGCGGCGGCTGGTCTGCCGCTCCATGTCATCGATCTGCCTTGGCCGTGCAGCAATGTCGAATACGAAGCCCGGCTCGGCGCTTTCGTCGCCGAAGCGAGGGCCGCGGGAGTTACGGAAATGGCATTCGGCGACCTCTTTCTCGAGGATATCAGGGCCTACCGCGAGAAGAACCTGCAAGGTTCCGGCATCGCGCCAGTGTTTCCGCTGTGGGGCCGGCCGACGGCGACGCTGGCTGGCGAGATGATCGCGAGCGGCCTCGTCGCGCATATCGCAACGGTCGATCTCGCCAAGCTCGACGTGTCGTTCGCGGGCCGCATGTTCGATCACGCCATGCTTGCTGAACTTCCGGCCGGCGTCGATCGTTGTGGGGAGAACGGCGAATTTCATACGTTCGTCACTTCGGGTCCGATGTTCGATCAGTCAATCGCGTTCGAAGCCGGCGACGTCGTCATCCGCGACGGGTTCGCCTTCGCCGATTTCGTCCCACACGAAGCGATTGGCACTGGCGCAACAGCTGTCTCGTAAACATGTGAGAGGTGAGGCTCGCCGGACCGAGGTGAGGTGGACAGCGGACGCGGCGAGGGTTGAGATTGGCAACGGACAACTGGGCAGGGAGTGGCAAAATGGCCGATCATCTCGGCATGGCGACTCAGCTGGCGGGAAACGCCGTCCGCTTCGGCTGGTATTCGGGCATCAATTGGCTGGCCGGCCGCGCGCCATCGCGGGCTCGTGGCGTCGGCGCTGGCGAGCAGGAGGCGCGCTACGTTCCAGAGCGGCCGGTTCCGCCGCGCGCTGAATTGATGGCGGACCTTCGCGATCTCTTCCGGCGCGACGCCGAACTGGTTCGCGATGGGCTGGCGGCGGCCGACGGCGGGGAGCCCGCGGCCGGTCTCATCGACCACATGACGCGGCTCGGCGTCATGTTTCGCGATCTCCCCGACGCCGCCAAACGCCGCCGCTCGAGGGATGCGACAACCGTCACGACACTCGCCGCCGAGGCGGGCGTGCCGGATTATTTCGCGCAAGACTTCCATTTCCAGAAGGGCGGGTATCTCGGTGAGGAGTCTGCGCGGATCTACGACGTTCAGGTCGAAACGCTGTTTTATGGATCGGCAGCCGCAATGCGCCGCGAGGCGTTGAGACCCATCTGGAGCCATCTCGAAGGCCGCGACCAGCGTGGCGCTTGCCTGCTCGATGTCGCGTGCGGCACCGGCCGGCTGCTGCGCGAGATCCGGCTGGCGTTTCCAGGACTGCGGCTGGCTGGCATCGATCTTTCACCAGCCTATATCGAAGAGGCGAAACGGCATCTGCGTGGCTTGAGGCCGGTCAATCTGAGCGCGGCGAACGCCGAGACGCTGCCGTTCGCCGACGCCAGCCAGGATATCGTGACGACGGTGTTCCTGTTCCACGAACTGCCGCCCGACGTGCGGCGCACGGTCGCCGGCGAGATGGCGCGCGTCTTGAAGCCCGGCGGCCTGCTGGTTTTCATCGACAGCCTGCAGATGGGCGATCGCCCGGGATGGGATGGGTTGCTCGAAGCCTTTCCGCATCGCTTCCATGAGCCCTACTACCGCCACTATGCGATCGATGATCTCGATGCTGTGTTCACGGCGGCGGGCCTTGCGGCGGTCTCGTGGTGGCCCTCTTTCCTGTCGAAGGTGATCGTCCGGCGCAAGGTTTGATCCAAATCCCCGACCGTTGCCGGCGCCTAGTCTATTGCGCCGCCTCGCGGGCAGGGATAGAAGCCGGCGCATGACAGACAACAAGGCAGCCCGCCCCCGCACCAATCCGGCCCGCGAACCGAGCCACGCTGCAGCCTCGGCTGCGGCGCCGCCGACCGTCGGTTTCGTGTCGCTTGGATGCCCGAAGGCACTGGTCGATTCCGAGCGCATCATCACGCGTCTGCGCGCCGAGGGCTACGCGCTGTCGCCGGACTATGCAGGCGCCGACGTCGTCGTGGTCAACACGTGCGGATTCCTCGATAGCGCAAAGCAGGAAAGCCTCGATGCCATCGGCGAGGCGCTGGCGGAGAACGGCCGCGTCATCGTCACGGGCTGCATGGGGGTCGAGCAGGATCGCATACGCGCCGTGCATCCGGGCGTGCTCGCGGTCACGGGCCCGCACCAGTACGAGCAGGTGGTGGCGGCCGTGCACGAGGCGGTGCCGCCGCTGCATGATCCGTTTCTCGATCTGGTGCCGCCCGAAGGCTTGCACCTGACGCCGCGACACTACGCCTATCTCAAGATTTCCGAGGGTTGCAACAACCGCTGCTCGTTCTGCATCATCCCGTCGATCCGCGGCGATCTCGCGAGCCGTCCGGCCGGCGACGTGATGCGCGAGGCCGAGCGGCTGGTGGCGGCCGGCGTCAAGGAGCTTCTCGTCATCAGCCAGGATACGAGCGCCTACGGCGTCGATCTCAAGTATGCGGCAAGCCCATGGAACGGAGCGCCGCTCAAGGCGCGCTTCCTCGACCTCACACGGGCGCTTGGCAGCCTCGGCGCCTGGGTGCGATTGCACTACGTCTATCCATATCCGCATGTCGACGATGTCATTCCGCTGATGGCGGAGGGCCACGTGTTGCCATATCTCGACATCCCGTTCCAGCATGCAAGTCCGTCGGTCCTCAAGGCGATGCGGCGGCCGGCAGCGCAGGAACGCACCCTCGAGCGGATCGGCCGCTGGCGCGACATCTGCCCGGACCTGGCGATACGTTCGACGTTCATTGTCGGATTCCCCGGCGAGACTGAGGACGATTTCACGCAATTGCTCGACTGGCTTGGCGCGGCCCGACTGAACCGCGTCGGTTGCTTCAAGTACGAGCCCGTCGAAGGCGCGCCAGCCAATGCAATCGACGGTGTGGTGCCGGACGAGGTCAAGGAAGAGCGCTGGCACCGGTTCATGGCCGCGCAGCAGGAAATCAGCCGTTCGCTGCTCGCCGAGCGTGTCGGGCGCGAGATCGACGTGATCGTGGACGAGGTGGACGAGGAAGGCGCGATGGCGCGATCAGTCTGGGATGCGCCGGAAATCGACGGGAGTGTCTTTCTCAATGGCTGCAGCGACGTCAAGGCGGGCGAGATCGTCCGCGCAAGGGTGCTGCACGCCGACGAATACGACCTTTGGGGCGAACTCGTGCGTAAAGGTTGACGCTGGGCCGCTGCGCGGGGCGCGGTATGCTCGTGTGGCTGGCGCTGCGTGCTTCGTGTTCTCGCGAGTTCCGCATCGCGACACCGCCGATTTTCGTTGCCTGCCCTAAAGCGGCACGTCCGGCGCCGACTTCGACTTGTGGTCCGGTTCAACGTGGATGACGACATCGGCATCCTGCAGCTCGGATTCGATCGCGGCCTCGAGGCGATCGCAGATCACGTGCGCATCCTGAACGCTCATTTCCCCCGGAACGACGAGATGAAACTCTATGAATGTCATGCGACCGGCGCGGCGCGTGCGCACGTCGTGGGCCTCGAGTGCGCCGGACCCGTTGTCTGCGATAGCCTGATGAATGCGCGCGACGATGGCTGGTGAGGCCGCCTCGTCGAGCAACTCGCTCATCGATTGCATCGTCAACTTGTATCCCGTCCAGAGGATGTTGACGGCGACGAGGCAGGCTATCAGCGGATCGAGAAGCAGCCATCCGGTCCACGTTGCAAGCGCGACGCCGACGAAGACGCCGACCGAGGTGATAACGTCGGTAAAAATGTGGTGTCCGTCCGCCACCAGCGCCGGAGACCGCCACGCGGTGCCACGGTTGATCAGCAACCAGGCCCATGACGTGTTTATGATGGTTGCGAGCCCGTTGATGGCGAGGCCGATGGGCGTGTCGGACAGCGCCCGCGGGTTCCGGATGGCGTCGATTGCTTCCGACAGGATCATGATCGCCGCGACGATGATGAGCGCACCTTCGAGGATGGCCGAAAGGTATTCGGCCTTGTGATGTCCGAAGGGATGGTTGTGGTCCGGTGGCCGGGCCCCGACGCGGATCGCGACAAGGGCGGCCGTAGCGGTCACGACGTTGACGATGCTTTCGAGCGCGTCGGAGTAGAGCGCGACACTGCCGGTCTTGAGATAGGCCAGGTACTTGATGCCCATCACCGCGATTGCGACGACGATGCTCGCCGTCGCCAGCCGTTGAAGCCTCAGCGCCGCATGGCCGGTCGGCGGTACGTTCGGCGTCATTGTGTCCCTCACATCGGGTGTCCCTCACATCGGACGTTGGCCGGGTGTCGCGAATGCCTGCTCTGTTTCTGGTGTCGCAATGTGGATATTGCGCATCGTCGCGGGACGGCGCGATGCCGGTGGAACTTCTGGCCGCAACATCCCCTACCGTGCCGCAGGACCCTGGCGCAATCTCGTGTTTTCCACACGGGTCTGCTTCGGATCGCTCCCCGTCCGGCCACGAATCAGATGCTGTCTTGTAGCGCTTGGCCTCACGAGTCGAAGTTCCGTCGTTTGGTATCGCCAACCACGCGCCAGCACAATATGCACCGGAGATGCGGCTCATGGCCAACTTCACGACACATATCGGCGCGGGGACCGTGCAAGCGGGAATACTGGCGACCGTCACGCTCGCGGCCGATGTCGTCGCTCCGGAAAACCTCGTGACCGTAACACTCGCGGGCGTCCTCGGTTCCGTTCTGCCCGACATCGATCTCAAGGATTCGCGGGCCAGCAAGATCATGTTTTCCGGACTTGGTGTTTTCGCGTCGTTCGTGGTGTTGTTCGCGTTCGCCGAGAAATACTCGGTCGTCGAGCTCATGGTGCTGTGGCTCGGTACGCTGGCATTCGTGCGGTATGGATTGCACACTCTGTTCCACCGCCTGTCCGTGCATCGGGGTGTTTGGCATTCCTTGCTCGCCGGGATTTTCTGCGCCGGACTGACCGCGGTGACGATCTACTATGTGCTCGGTCGGCATGAGGGCGTGGCTTGGCTCGGCGGGGCGTTTCTCCTGCTTGGTTTCATCCAGCATTTGGTGCTCGACGAAATCTACTCGGTCGACGTCATGAACCGGCGCATCAAAGCCTCGTTCGGCACGGCCTTGAAGATCTACGACAGCCGTTATGGGGTCGCATCGGCGGCCATGGCGGTTGCGGCGGTCGCGGCGATATGGCTCGCACCGTCGCCGAACACATTTGTCGATGGGCTGACACAGCGCCAGCTCTGGACCGAGCTCAATCAGAAGCTGCTACCAGAACAGACGTGGTTCGGCGTTTTCCCGGCCCGGCACGTCGCCGTGACCGGCAGCCGCCCGCCGAAAAATGGGGACCTCGTCACCGGCACGCTGCCCGACGCTGCTACGCAATCGCATCCGGCGCCGGGCGAACGCTGAGTTTGACGCGCGGGACGGAATTTCAAGTTTTGCGGCGTGGTTTCAGATCCCGATCCCCTCCATGCAGAGGGGCGGGATCGGCCTACCTCTGGCCAGCCAATCCGTCGAGGTAGGTCGAAACCAGATCGCGAACCATTGGCAAAGCGGCTTCCGAGGTCACGCTCGATAGCTTATCGGCGGTCGAAAGTGACGTAATTCCGTGAACGCCGGCCCAAAGAACGCGGGCCCGACGCTGCAGGCCATCCTGGTCGTTTTCCGGCACTAGTGGCGCAAGCGCTGTTTCGACGCGCGCAAGA
Organism: Hyphomicrobiaceae bacterium; assembly: GCA_020442185.1. Classification (GTDB taxonomy): domain Bacteria; phylum Pseudomonadota; class Alphaproteobacteria; order Rhizobiales; family Hyphomicrobiaceae; genus JAEUMD01. Next base: position 20,862 of record JAGRKS010000024.1, on the reverse strand, counting down.
AGTCCGTCGAGCTTTTCGCGGTAGGATATTGGAACTTCAATGCCTTCCGGCAGGTGATGCTCGAACAGGAGATTCCAGAGCCGCGGGTTGTCGTGGGTGAATTGCAAATAGGCTTCCGCGAATTGCATGACCCGTTCTCGCGCCTCTCCGGTTGCCGGTACGCTATCGAGCGATTTGGCCAGTTCGTCGAGCATCCGCGCCTCGATCGTCAGCACGAGATCGTCGAGGTTGTCGAAGACATTGTAGATCGTACCTGCTGAGTAGCCGATCCGGCGGGCAATTTCTCGGGCGGACAAGGCGGAAAAGCCCGCACTTGCGATAAGTTCTGTCGCGGCCTGAAGTATCAGTTGGCGGAGTTCTTCCGGCGTGTGGACCGACCGGCGTCCCATGCGGTATTCCTTTTCGATGACTGGTAAACAATCTCTACCGTGAGAATAGATATATCGTTATGGCGCGCAAGCGGCCTCGGTGGGCCGGCGTCGGCAAAGTATCTCTCCATGGACGCGGCGATCAGTATTTTTCTGGACAGATTTTCAACGAGAAAAGGCCGCCAATAAGGCGGCCTTTGCAGCTCGGAACGACAAGGATAACCCGTATCCGGTCGTGGGCGTGGAACGGTATGCGGCCTACTGGCAGTTCATCACGCAGTTGGTTCCATTGTAGTCGACGCAGCTTTTGCGTGGTGCATGGAATGCCTTAGAGGTCCAGTTGCGATTGATGCCGGTCGTATCGCCATCCTCGGCCTTTACTTCGGTGAAGTCGAGGCCGCGATAGATGAAGTTACCGAAGACCGGCTCGTAGGTGTAGCCGACCTCGGCGACGATGACGCCCGTGCCCTTGTTCACGAGTCCAGGTTCGAGCGTATATGCGGAGCATTGTGAATACGGCGTGCTGTTACTGTCTGCGGACCGCTCATAAGACCATTCGACACGGGTGTCAGTTGCGTTGTCGGCGGAAGCGCGGACGGCGATCAACCGGAGGACGATCGAATCGTCGTCGTACGGCTGCATGACGTGCTTCATGGCTTCGGCCACCCGTTGCAGCGCCTGGTTGTTGATCGTTTCCTCGCGTGCGACGAGTTCACTCGCCATGGCGCTGATGGAATTGATCCGCCTGTCGATGCTCACCGCACGCGAGAACTCGAAGGTTCCCATCAGCATGAGCAACAGTACCGGGGCGATATAAGCGAATTCGACGGCGGCGATCCCGCTGTGGTCGGAACCGATCCTCCGGGCCGAATGCCCGGCCCGCCGGAGTACTGATCTGAAGAAGCGGTTGAACATAACAAGCCTCACTGTACGCAACCTGAAACTGGAAACCGTCGATTCGTTCGCCGGATCATTCGTAGGGCTCGGTGCGGAACACCGTTGCTGCCTGCATCAACATGCCGCCGCTGGCAAGCTCGGGAGTCGTGCGCCATTCGCCGTGCTCGTCCTTCATGAAGAAGGGGATTTTCTGCGCGAGGAGCCACTCGTAGCAGGCGGTGACCATGACGATCTTGCTCGAGCCGCCGGCGCGATCACCGATCTTGTCCGAACCATTTCCAGACGTTGCGAGCTGACCACCATCGATGCAGTTGATCGGCGCGATGTCCTCCCAGGAGTCTTCGTTCTGGACATGCACCTGCAGGTGGTTGCAGTCGATGTAGGGCTGGGCCTCATCGCAGATCTGCTGCTTGAATTCGCTGACCGGCATTTCCGCCTTCTGCGCCTGTCCGGTGCGGATCAGGCGGCTGGCATTGAACACCGCACGTTCGAGCGAGTTCGTCGCCAGATAGTGCAGCCCAAGCGCGAAGATGCCGAACACGAATATGAGAAACGGACCGAGCACGAGCGCAAATTCGACCGCGGTGGAGCCGCGGCTGTTGAGGATGAAGCGGCTGAATACCGACCCGGCAGTCTTGCGATTGCGCGGACGCAGCTTGAACTTGGCTGGTGTACTCATGTTGGACCCGTACCTTCACTCGACGCAAAATTATGCCGCAAAGATAGGCTCGTGGCCGTAAACAAATAATTTAGTGATAAGTCCGACTACGATGTTGGTTAGAAAATCGTTTATCGTGCAGCGACCTGTGATGATGAAAATGCGTTGGCAATGTTTCGTTAAGCGCTCCTGTCGACTGCATTGGACAATTCGATGCAATTTGTCGAATTGTGATCTGCGCAGGGGCTTGGCGGCTCGCAGCTCGCCACGCTCTCTGCGCAAGCGGTGCCGGCCCTGCCGGCATTTCACGATAGGTCAGCGAGATCCGATGCCGCTTCCCCTCGGCGGCCCGGATGGCCCGGCTTCCGGGCGCTAGTTGGCGCGGGATCGGCCCTGCCCCGGTCGATCCCGCGCCGCAGCTTCGATGGCCGCCCGCATCGGCACAACACCGTAGACAATGATGAAAAGAAAAAGCCGCTCTTTCATGAGCGGCTTTTGTCGGCGCGTGAACGAACTGGACCTCTCAGGTTCCCATTCCGGGGAAGCCGCAAAGGCACAATTCCATTGTTCTATTGGCCGCCGCCAGCGGAACCCTCGGAGCCGGATTCGGAGAACTTCGTTTTCTGCGCGGCATGCTTCGAGATGGTGTCGAAGTAGTTCGGATCGTCGCCGATCGTAATGGTCGGCTGACAGTTCGGCGTGCAGCTGAACGATTGGCGCAGGCCGCCCTTGTGCAGATTGACCATCCGCTGCTCGTCGCGTTGCACGACCACGCGCTGGTCCTGGATCACGTTGCGATCGGCGTCGAGCGCGATCACATTGGTGATGCCGAAGGTCTTGCCGGTGATGACGAGAAGGTCGGCGCTCTGGATGGTGACGTCGGCAATCGATGGATTGCCGATGATGAGTTCGCTCACTGGGCGGGGCAGGCGGAGAATCTGCGATTGATCGTATCTGACGATCAAATCGTTGGCGCGCGCCTGCTGGGTGCCGAGCGCGAGGGTCGCCATGAGCGTGGTCGCCGCGAGCAGTGCCACCTGCAGTATCCGGAAATTGCGCGACTCGTCGATCGAGTGGGGCAGCATCGTCAGCCTCTCTAAGTCTGATTACATAACGGCATTAGGGCAGAAAAGGGTAAACGGAGTACGAACGAGTGTCCGCGATCGGGAGCTTCTGGCGCGCGGCAACGTGCGAAATGCGGTGAGACGGACATGCCGCGGCCTGTCGTGCGTGTGCTGCCGGACCGCACGAGAGCGTCGCCGCGACCGGCTTGGCCTGTCGGGCGGACCGCCATCAAGGGAGCGGGAGTAACGATTCGCGCGCGCCGCGCGCGCCGCGCGCGCGAACATGCTTGCGATCTGCGGTCAGCTCTATTGGCGCATCGCATCGGATCAAAGCCTGCGTCCGCGCACTGACGTCCTACGATGGGGAGGTGGCAGGACAAAAGCGGGTTCGCCAGTCGACCTGCCTTGCCGTCCATGAGCTCTATGCCCAATCAATGCGGCACGGGATCACCTTCTGGGAGCGGCCGCGTATGGGCGTTCGTGCATGAGGTCGAACAATAACTTGTGCACCGCACATTCCGCGCTCCGGACGATGCGAGTTACGCCAAGCTGTTGGGGCCTGCGTGGTCGTGCTCATGCGGGGATATGATCCAAACACCTGCCAGACCAAAGAAATTCGCCGAAGTATACCCATGGCTTCAACTCGAAATAAGTATTTTGTTAAGCAAAAAAATCGAGAAGCCTTCCGAATCCGGCGTCAAGTCGATCTAAAAAGTAGTTATCTGGGTTGAGTTATACATGAATAATACTTGAGTCGTGTGTTGTATTACATATTTGGTAATCATGTTTACTACATCCCTTCCGATAAAATCTACCCGACTTCATCTGTTCTTAAGATGTGGCGGCCTAATCTGCATTCAGTTCAGACGGCCGGAATGACCCGGTGTCGAACTGGTCAGCAGAAGCACAAGTTGCTTATTGGGAGAGTTGTCATGCAGAACGTTTTCGCTCGCTTCGTGAAGGATGAGTCTGGCGCCACGGCTATCGAGTATGGCCTGATCGCTGCCCTTCTCTCGGTCGTCATCATCGCCACGCTCGAGCTCATCGGCGGCGACCTGAAGCGCGTCTACAGCGACATTCAGACCAGCCTCGCCGGCGCTCAGAAGTAATCTGGCCCACAAGGCAGAGTCAGAAGCGGCGGAGCGAGCAGCGCTCCGCCGCTTTTCTTATTTTCGGCGGGCCCCGAATTCCGTTCGTCGAGGTGTTGCGGCGGCAACGACAAAACTGCCGAAGACAGGCATTGCAAGTGCTTCAAATTCACATCTGATTACTCATGACAATGCACAGGCCTGCGAAACGTCTCCGTTACCAAGGAAATTCACGGTCTCGATAGGAACACAGGCTAACGTGATCACGTCATAGCGATACGGCTGGAATGCCGAAGCCACACATTGATATTTCCGCGCGGAAGGTTGGGGAGCAGCCGTGAAGCAGACATTTCTCAGAATGGTGAGTTCGCGCGATGGTGCGACCGCGATCGAATACGGCCTCATCGCAGCGATGATCAGCCTGGCGATCATAACGTCGCTCGAGCTTCTGGGCCCATCGCTGAACCAGATGTTCCAGCTCATTCTCAGCGGTTTTGCGTGAGCGGTCGGACTGCATTGTCGCAGATGGTTTGGCGCCGACATTTACGCAGGCTTCAGCACTTGGCGTCATAATCGCTTGGTGTCTGAGCGGATGATCCCGCAGAACCAGGTGTAGCGCACGTGACGTTTGGTCCCCGCGTTGGGTTGACCTTGCAACTAAACGTCATGTGAAACAGTAACAATGCGGTTCTGATGTTGCCAGCGTTACTTATGGTTCTGACATCGGCTCGGAACCAGGCAGCAGTGGGGAAGCAACTGTCGGAACCGCAACGTTAGTGTCGGCGTCTAGGACGAAATGTCATGTTCGATTATTCGCTTCTCCTTCTCTTCCCGGCCGCAATGGCATTCGCGGGAGCGATGGACATGTTGACGATGACGATACCGAATCGCGTTTCCTTGCTTCTGCTTGGCGCGTTTCTCGTCGCCGTTCCGGCTGCTGGCCTCGGCCTCGACGCGTTTCTTAATCATCTCGGTGCCGGCCTGCTGGTGTTCGTTGTCGGCTTTGCGATTTTCGCGGCGGGATGGATCGGCGGCGGCGACGTGAAGCTGCTGGCGGCTTCGGCGCTATGGATCGGCCTCGACAACCTGTTTCCCTACCTTTTCCTGGTGACGATCCTCGGTGGCCAGCTCGCGCTCATCTTCCTCGTACTGCGTGGCTATTTCCCCGAAGGCAGCGTGCGCGCCCCGGTCTGGCTGTTGCGCCTGCAAGCCAAGGAGACGGGCGTCCCCTACGGCCTCGCGATCGCGGGCGCCGCTCTCTGGCTCTATCCCTCGACGATGTTGTTCAAAGGCCTTGCTTTCTGAGTCGCACGCTGCGCGCACGCGAAGGCCCGTCTTGCCGATAGGCGCTGGCATGAAGCGCCTCTGCAACCATCATGTCTGTCGCAATCTGAAGCGCCGATTAACCGGACATTGACATTTCTCCCGCACATTGAGTCCGACGGTGGGCAAGAGCCCCCGGTTTCAAAGGACTGGTTGCGCGATGAAGAAAGCACAGCTCATTGGCGTCACGATTGCCGGCATCGCCGGACTTGCCGCCTTCGTCATGATGAAGGGGCTTGTCAACAAGCCGCAGCCGACAAAGCAGGTGACCGTTCAGGTCAACTCGACCGAGGTGCTCGTCGCCCGCGTCGACATCCCGCTCGGCGAGATCGTCAATGACGGCCACTTTCGTTGGCAGACTTGGCCCAAGGACGCCACCACAGCGAATTTCATCACCAAGTCGAAGGGCATGGCAGCACAGCGCGATCTCGTCGGTCGCATCGCTCGTGCCCCCTTCATGGCTGGTGAGCCGATCACAGATCACAAGCTGATCAAGCCGGGCAGCGGCGGAGTTCTTGCGGCAATCCTGCCGTCGGGGATGCGTGCAATCTCGACCAAGATCAAGGAAGAGACGGCGGTCGGCCGACTGATCCTCCCGAATGATCATGTCGATGTCATTCTCATCCGCCGCATGCGCAGCAAGACCGGACAGGAGCAGCACGTCAGCGACACGCTTCTGACCAACGTCCGCGTGCTCGCCATCGGCCAGCAGATCGAAACCAAGGAGGGCAAGAAATCCTCCGACGGCGCTGCCGGAACCGCAACACTCGAACTCACGCCGCGTCAGGCTGAGCTACTCGCCCTCGCGACCTTGATGGGCGACATCACTTTATCGCTCAGGAGCGTCGCCGATGCCGGCGACGGAGCAGGCCCCACGAACGGTACCGACATTACCGAAGAGCGAGGCACCTCCATCCGTGTTCTGCGTTACGGAACGCGTTCGCGTGCGTATGGCGTGAATTGAGTCCCCGAATCGTAGTCCGTCGGAAGGCGATAGATCGATGCTTAGAATGATGACCAACCCATCCGCAGCCATTGCAGCCGCAGCGCGTCTGCTCGCCGCCGCGATCTTCGTGCTTGCCGCCGCCGGAACGGCAGGGGCAGCGGGCAAGAACAACTACGGTCGAGCCTCCGCAAATATCATCGGGGCGCACCAATCGCTCCTGCGGATTCCCGAAGGCGCGCAAATGCCGGTCCGGAAGAATGTCCGCGTTGGCCTCGGCAAGTCGGTTCTCGTGGAGTTTCCCCGCGAGATTCGCGACGTCATGGTTTCGAATCCGCAGGCCATCGACGCGGTGGTGCTGAGCTCGAACCGCGTGTTCCTGCTGGCGCGCCGCATCGGCGAGGCGAATGCCTTCTTCTTCGGCGCAGACGGCGAACAGATGGCGACGTTCGAGCTGTTCGTCGAACGCGAGACCGCAGGCCTCGAGGATCTCCTCAACCGCATCATTCCAAGCGCCAATATCAAGGTCGAGATGCTCAACCAGACGGTGATTCTCACCGGCTCGGTTCGCAATCCCTCCGACTCGGTACGTGCTTCGAACATCGCCAAGCAGTTCGTAACCGTCGAATACGAGACGAAGACGGCGGCGGAAGCCGAAGGCGCGGCGATCAAGAGCGTGCAGAAGGACAACGTCGACCAGACGATTATCAATATGCTGCAGGTCGAAGGCGAAGAGCAGGTAATGCTGCGGGTCCTCGTCGCCGAAGTGCAGCGCTCTGTGATGAAGCAGTTCGGCATCAATCTCGGCGCGGCCATCAATTCCGGCAGCTTCTCGACGACGCTTCTGACGCAGAACGCGCTGCCGCTGACGGCTGCCGCCGGTCTTGGCACCCTGCCGATCCCGGGCGTCAATCTGAAGGTCGACGATAACCAGGCTTGCGGCGTTGCCGGAATGCTCTGCAACTACAACGGTGGCCCAGGCGCCGATGCGTTCGGCAACAACGGTGTGAGCGGTGGCTGGGGGTCGAACAGCGTCAACGTCACCCATGCGATGCGCGCTCTCGAGCGTAACGGCCTCGTCCGCACCCTCGCCGAGCCGAACCTGACAGCGATTTCCGGCGAAACCGCAAAGTTCCTCGCAGGCGGCGAGTACCCGATCCCGGTGGTCGACTCGCTCGGAAAGCTCAGCGTCACATACAAGGAGTTTGGTGTCGCCGTCGCCTTCACCCCGACCGTCCTTTCCGAGGGCCGCATCAGCCTGAAGATCGAAACCGAGGTTAGCGAACTGACGACAAACGGCGCGGTGACGCTGTCGTCGATCTCGATCCCGGCGCTCAAGAAGCGTCAGGCGAAGTCGACGGTGGAACTGCCGTCTGGCGGATCTTTGGCACTTGCCGGCCTGTTGTCCGACGACACGCGCCAGAACATCGACGGCTTCCCTGGTCTCAAGGATTTGCCTGTGCTCGGTACGCTGTTCCGCAGCCGCGACTTCATCAAGCAGGAAACTGAACTCGTCGTCATGGTCACGCCTTACCTGGTGCGGCCGACAGCGGCCAGCCAGCTTGCACGTCCGCTCGACGGGCTCGCTTCTGCCTCGGATCGCAAGGCATCGTTTCTCGGTCAGATCAACCAGATCTACGGCCGTGGAACCGAAGTGCCGGTTGGCGATCTCAAGGGCGACTATGGCTTCATCGTCGAATAACGGATGTGGTGGAGAACTATCATGATGTTCACGTCTGAAACGAACCGCCCGGCCGCATCCCGTAGGACGAAGCGCAACGCTTTGCCTCGCCTTGCCGTCGCCGGCACCTGCATGCTCGTCGTCGCGCTGGCTGGCTGCAAGCATCTCGACGAAAGCGAAGGCAGCCGCGTCGCCGGCTGGTCTCTCGTCGATGCCTCGCAGCGTCATCCGATCATCGTATCGCAGAAGCCTTCGACACTCGATCTCGCGGTTCACCGCGGTTCGCAAGGCCTGTCGCCGCGCCAGCGCGCCGATCTGGTCGAGTTCGCAAGCCGCTACCGCGCAAGTGATGCAGGTGACAGCCGCCTGATCATCTCGGCGCCGAGTGGCGGCGCCAACGAAGTCGCATCGATGCACGCGGTCCAGGACATCCGCCGGTTGCTCGAGGGCGAGGGCTTCGGTGAGGCCTCGATTGCGGTGGAGGCCTATGCCGCCGACGGCCGGTCGGGCTCGCCGATCCGCGTGTCCTATCTGAAGTACGTCGCCGATGCGCCCGAGTGCGGCTCTTGGCCGACCAATCTCGCTCGTGATCCGGGCAACGTGCCATACGCCAATTTCGGTTGCGCGACGCAGCGGAACCTCGCGGTGCAGATCGCGAATCCTGCGGACCTCTTGGGACCACGCACGATGACCGGTCGTTCGAGCGAACGTCGCGACGTGGCCCACGACAAGTACGTCAAGGGTGACATTACGGGGGCCCGCAAGAATGAAGACGAGCGGGTCAAGACTGAAGGCAATTGATGCCGGATTGGCATCGCAGAGCTGTATCGGGAGAGAGCGGCATGGTTGGTCGTGAGCTGGCGGAATTCGATTTCGAGCCGCAGGGCATGAGTGAGACGGAGGGCGGGAGCGAACGCGCCCGCCCCATCCCGCGGATTTCGATACAGTGCTTCTGTGAGGGCGCGGAGGTTGCGGAGGTCCTGCAGTTCGCTGCCGAGGATCGTCGCCTGACGAAGGCGCACGTGTCGATCCACATGGGTGGCATCACTGCGGCTGTCGCTCACTATCAGGAGAGCCCGACGCCGAACCTGATCGTCGTCGAGTCGCGACTGCCACGTCAGGATCTGGTGGGAGAGCTCGATCGCCTCGCCGAATGCTGCGATGCCGGCACCAAGGTGATCGTGATCGGCCAGACCAACGACGTTCTGCTCTATCGCGAGCTGCTCAAGCGCGGCGTCAGCGAATATCTGATCGCGCCGATCTCGCCGCTGCAGATCATGGAAGGCATTTCCAACCTCTACAACGATCCCGATTCCGATCCCGTCGGCCACGTCTACTCGTTCATCGGCGCCAAGGGCGGCGTCGGCTCGTCGACGATCTGCCACAACGTCGCGTGGACGCTGTCGGAAGCTCTGACGAGCAACGTCATCATCGCCGACCTGGACCTCGCATTCGGAACGACCGGCCTCGACTTCAATCAGGACCCGGTACAGGGAATCGCCGAAGCACTCGCCAGCCCGGAACGTCTCGACGAGGTTCTTCTCGATCGCCTTTTGACAAAGTGCTCGGAGCATCTCTCGATATTCGCGGCGCCTGTCGTCCTCGATCGCGACTATGATCTCTCCGCGGATTCCTGCGACATGGTCCTCGATATCGCACGGCAGAACGTGCCGTACGTGGTTGTCGATCTGCCGCATACGTGGACGGCGTGGACGAAGCGGATCCTGGTCCAGTCCGATGAAGTCGTCATCACGGCCGCGCCCGATCTCGCCAATCTGCGCAACGCCAAGAACATCATCGATCTGCTGAAGTCGATCCGCAAGAACGACACCGCCCCGCATCTCGTCATCAACACGATGCAGATGCCGAAGCGACCAGAGATTTCGATCAAGGAATTCGAGCAGGCGATCGGCATCAAGGCGCTCGCGACCATCGACTTCGACAGCGAGACATTCGGCCAGGCCGCAAACAACGGCCAGATGATCGAGGAGCTGAACGCGAAGGCCAAGGCGACGGCAGGCTTCCGCGAAATAGCACTGGCGCTCGCGCATCGCCGCGAGGTCCGCGTCGACAAGAAGTCGCCGCTGGCGTCGCTGGCGCCGTTCCTCGAGAAGATCAAGATCAAGCGTTAAGGAGCTCATCGCATGTTCGGCAGGCGTTCATCTGACCCTACGCCAGCGCGTCGGCTTCAACAGCCCGCGCAGACGACGATGCGGCCACCGGCTGCGCCGCAGCCGGACCCGTCGGCAGAGGTGAAGCCGAAGGCACACGCCACGGCCCCGGCCGCTGCGCAACCGGAGGCCCCGGCGCCTGAAGCGCGTCCGGAGCCGAAGGAAACGCAGCGCCGGCATTCCGAGGAATACTATGATGTCAAGACGACGGTCTTCAACGCGCTGATCGACACGATCGACCTGACGCAGCTCTCGAAGCTCGATTCCGCGGCGGCCCGCGAAGAGATCCGCGACATTGTCAGCGAGATCATCCAGGTCAAGAACGTCGTTATGTCGATCGCCGAGCAGGAAGAGCTGCTCGAGGATATCTGCAACGACGTGCTGGGCTACGGACCGCTGGAACCGCTGCTGGCACGCGACGATATCGCCGACATCATGGTCAACGGCGCTGCGACGACCTTCATCGAAGTCGGCGGCAAGGTGCAGAAGACGAACGTCCGCTTCTCCGACAACGCGCAGCTGATGAACATCTGCCAGC
>JAGRKS010000024.1:0-10120 GCA_020442185.1 Hyphomicrobiaceae bacterium | reverse complement strand
GGCCGCCGCGTCGATGAATCGAGCCCGATATGCGACGCGCGTCTTCCGGACGGAAGTCGCGTCAACGTCATCGCGCCGCCGCTCGCCATCGACGGCCCCGCACTCACAATTCGTAAGTTCAAGAAGGATCGCCTGCGCCTCGAGCAACTGGTCAAGTACAACTCCATTACGCCGCACGGAAAGACGATTCTCGAGATTGTCGGACGGGTGCGCTGCAACGTGCTGATCTCTGGCGGTACGGGTTCGGGCAAGACGACGCTGCTCAACTGCCTGACCGGTTCCATCGATCATGACGAGCGCATCATCACGTGCGAAGACTCCGCCGAGCTTCAGCTGCAGCAGCCGCACGTCGTGCGCCTTGAAACGCGACCGCCGAACCTTGAAGGCGAAGGCGAGATCACGATGCGTGAGCTCGTCAAGAACTGCCTGCGCATGCGGCCCGAGCGGATCATCGTCGGCGAGGTGCGCGGCCCCGAAGCCTTCGACCTACTGCAGGCGATGAACACGGGCCATGACGGATCGATGGGTACGCTCCACGCAAACAGCCCCCGCGAGGCCATCAGCCGTCTCGAATCGATGATCATGATGGGTGGCTTCGCTTTGCCCGTGAAGACGATTCGCGAGATGATCGTCGGCTCGATCGACGTCATCATCCAGGCTTCGCGCCTGCGCGACGGCTCGCGCAAGATCACCCACGTAACGGAAGTGGTCGGCATGGAAGGCGACGTCGTCACCCTCCAGAACCTGATCGTCTACGAGATCACGGGCGAGGACGCGAACGGCAAGATCATCGGCCGTCACCGGTCGACGGGCATTGCCCGCCCGCGGTTCTGGGATCGGGCCCAGTACTACAAGGAAGAGAACCGGCTCGGAGAAGCGCTCGCCGCGTCGGAAGTGTTCGATGAAAACGGCACGCCGATGGGAGAGACGCATGGCTGATTTCGATCCGATGCAGATCGTTGCAGCGCTACTCGGTGGGCTGGCGTTCGCCGCCGTTGTCTTTGCGGTTCTGGAGCCCTACCTTTCCGGCGCCAAGAAGGCGGACAAGCGTCTTCACAATGTCACGGACAACCGCGCCAAGAACCTGGCGAAGCGGGGCGTCGCGGATGCTGCGGCCAACCGGCGAAAGGCTGTCGCCGATACGCTGAAGGATCTGGAACAACGCCAGAAGGCCAAAGAGAAGCAGACGCTCAGGACACGCCTGGAGCGTGCCGGCTTCGATACCAATCCCAAAAGCTACTACATGTGGAGCCTCATCTCGGGCATCGCAACCACCGCGCTCTGCTTCATCATGTTTCCGACCGCTCCGATCGCAGCACCGATCGCGGGCTTCGTCGGCGCACTTGGTCTGCCGCGCTGGTATCTTTCACATTCCACGAAGCGGCGGCAGACGAAATTCCTCAAGGAATTCGCTAACGCAATTGACGTCATCGTGCGCGGCGTGAAGTCGGGCCTGCCACTCAACGAGTGCCTCGGCATCATTGCACGCGAAAGCCCGGAGCCGATCGGCAGTGAGATGCAACAGGTCGTCGAGCAGCAGCGTGTCGGCATACCGCTGGGTGAGTGCCTCGATCGATTGATGGATCGTGTTCCGCTGCCCGAGGTGAAGTTCTTCGCGGTCGTCATCGCCATTCAGGCGCAGGCAGGCGGCAACCTTTCAGAAGCCCTCGGCAACCTCTCGGGCGTCCTGCGCGATCGTGTCAGACTGCAGATGAAGGTCAAGGCGCTTTCCGCCGAAGCAAAGGCGTCTGCCGGCGTTCTCGCGGCTCTCCCGCCGGTTGTCGGAACGCTCGTCTACCTGACGTCGCCGACCTACGTGGCAATGCTGTGGACGACGAAGACCGGGCAATTCCTGCTGCTGCTGTCCGCGTTCTGGATGTTCTGTGGAATCATGGTCATGCGCAAAATGATCAACTTCAAGTTCTGACGAGGAACACCGGCCGCGCACTGCAACGGCTGGGCGATGCGATGCGCCGCAAGCAATGAGTTTATGGCCGGAATTCCGGCCATCGAGGTGATGCCATGATGGAATACATCGACTTTCTGATCCGACCTCAGTTCCTCGTGACGTTCGCGGCGGCGGTCTCCGCCTTCGCGACCGTGCTGACGATCGCGCTTCCGCTCCTCGAGCGGGACAGGACGGCTCAGCGCATGAAGGTGATGGCGGTCGAGCGCGACAAGATGCGCGCATCGCGGCTCGCCGAGATGGCGGCCAAGGATGGCCGCGGCGGAAAGCACAGGCAGGCGCCGAAGGGCTTCATGCAGAAGGTCGTCGATCAGCTCGATCTCAGGGCGCGTTTCGACAACGACGAAGCGCGCAACAGGTTGAAGATGGCGGGTCTGCGCGGTCAGGCGCCGCTCGTCGCCTACATGTTCTTTCGCGTGGCGCTGCCGCCGATCGCCTTTGTCGTGGCCCTATTCTATCTGTTCGTCGTCGCCAAGCTGACATATCCGCCCGCGATCAAGGTCCTGATCGCGCTCGGTGTCGGGTTCTGCGGCTACTATCTGCCCAACGTGTTCCTCGAGAACCGCATCCAGAAGCGCCAGCTCTCGATCAAGCAGGCCTTCCCGGATTCGCTCGACATGCTGCTCATCTGCGTGCAATCGGGCATGTCGGTCGAAGCGGCGTTCGCAAAGGTCGCGAAGGAGGCCGCTGGCCAGTCGCTCGAGCTTGCCGAGGAACTTTCTCTCACGACGGCTGAACTCTCCTACCTTCAGGATCGACGTATCGCCTTCGACAACCTCGGCAAGCGCACCGGCATCCCGGGCGTCAAGGCCGTCGCGACAGCACTCATCCAGGCGGAACGCTACGGTACGCCGGTTGGTCAGGCATTGCGCATCATGGCCAAGGAAAATCGCGACATGCGCATGTCGGAAGCAGAAAAGAAGGCAGCGGCGCTGCCGCCCAAGCTGACCGTGCCGATGATCATCTTCTTCCTGCCGGTGCTGTTCGTGGTGATCATGGGACCCGCAGTCATCCAGACCGCCGGCCTCGATTAGCCACGCCATTCTCACAGAAGTGCGGGCCGTCATCGAACTGGCCCGTCGATCGACAAGGCGGGCGGTGCGCATTGCGTGCCGCCCGCCTTTTCGTCTCCGATCCGTTCGAGGTGCCCCGCGGATGTTCGCGTCAGCTGAGAAGATGCAACATCAATGACCGGAGTTCGGCAGGCCTGATGGGCTTGCAGAGGATCTCGCATCCCGCCTCACGCGCTGCCGCCGCCGTTTCTTCGCCATGGTCGGCGGTGATCACGACGGCTGGGAGCCGCCGTCCGAGTTGGGCCCGCAGTGCGGTCACGCAATCTGTCCCTAACAGGCCGGCATAGAGATGATAGTCGGCAAGGATGATGTCGGGATCGAACGCGCCGGATCCGATGACCTCGCCGATCTCGTGCGCGTCGCGCACAAGGCAGGTCCGGCACGACCATCGCGAGAGCAGTGTCTCCATGGCCGCCAGCACATTCGCATCATTGTCCAGGATAATGACATTGGCTGACGCCAACCCGATCGATTGGTGCGAGGGGCGTTCCGCGGGAGCTGGCGTGTTCTCGACGTGACGCGGCTCGGCGAACGGCGCGATGATCGAGAAGCGGGTGCCGCGACCGACGCGCGAGGAGAGTTCGACGCGATGATCCAGTGTATGGGCCATGCGGTTGACGATGGAAAGTCCCAGTCCGAAGCCGCCGCGATTTGTGTCGCCGGCGGTTGAGCCACGCTGGAATTCTTCGAAGATGCGGTCACGTTCGGCCTCGGGGATGCCTGGGCCGGTGTCCCATACCTCGATCCGTACGTCGCCGCCGCGTTTGCGCGCCCCGATCACGATGCCACCGCGGCGCGTGTACTGAAGCGCGTTCGCCAGCAGGTTCTGGAGTATGCGGCGCAGCATCAAGGCGTCGGATTGGATGCCGAGCTGCGTCGGGCGACAGGAAATTCTCAACCCCTTGCTCTTGAGCAGCGGTTCGAGATCGACCGTCAGTGACTGGAACAGCGGCTGAAGTGCGATCGGCTGCGGATTGGGGCGGATGACGCCTGCCTCGAGCTTCGAGATGTCGAGGATCGTTCGCAGGAGATCTTCAACGGACGACAGCGCGTGGTCGACCTGCAGGGCGAGGCGTTGCTGCTCCGCCGTTTCCGTACCCTCGCAAAGCGCCGATAGCGACAGGCGCGCGGCGTGCAGAGGTTGCAGCACGTCATGACCGACGGCGGTGAAGAAGCGGGTCTTGACGTTGTTCGCCTGCTCGGCCTGATCGCGGGCGAGGGAAAGCTGGTGGTTGAGGCTTTCGAGATGGTTGAGCGCCGATTTCAGCTCTTCCGTGCGGATGCGCACCTGACTTTCTAGGCTGATGGCCGTCTGGAACATGGCGTAGCCGTTCGCCTGATGGTCGACGGAACGTTCGACGCGGTTCATCAGTGCCGCGTTGATCTTTTCGAGCTTGACGATGCGCCGCTTCAGGGCCGCGACACTGTCGGGGTCCTCGCCTCTCGTCGACGCCGTCATGCCGAGGTGCGTCACGTGCAGGCCTCCGCGCCGCTGCGGCCGAATGCAATGCCGGTCAGTGTCTGGTTGAGATGCATCGCGTTGTACTGTTCGCCGTAGGTGTGGAAACCGAACATGCGGAACCGCCTGTAGACGTCTGCCAGCTGATGGCGCACTTGGCGGTTCTCGGCGTCGAGCCGGCGGAGAATGCAATCGAACCCGAGGATCATGTCGATGCCGCCGAGTGATTTCTCGACGTCTTGCAGTGTTCGCAGCGTCGCCTGCACCATGTCTTGCGGGTTTGCGATCGTGAAGACGAGGCCTTCGTCGATGGCGCAGAAGAAGGAGAGACTGCCGTCCGGATTCATGTTGCGGATCGAGCGGCAGTAGTAGTCGCCGCCGACGCGGACAACCAGCGGGTAGGACGCGAAGCTGAACGGGCCGAGGTCCTCCGGCAGTAGTCCGATCGCGGCCGCATACTCCTGGGCTGCCGGTTCCGCGTTGAGCTCATGGACGATCCGGTGCTCGGTATCGGCTGCCGTGACAACGAGCTTGGCGCCGGTTGCCTCGAAATTTTGCGACTTGAAGACGCGGAAGGGGACGTCGCTTTCGACCATGATCAGCAAGGCCGCTCGCTGCAGCACGCGGCCGTCATGAATGAGCGACGTTTCGCGAAACGCCAGATCATCGCCGGCCGATCCGCCGATCAGCTGCACGTCGTCCATCGCCCAGTGGACGGCCGCAATCAACGTCTCTTCCGCATTCGACAGGCCGTCCACCAGCATGAGTGCGAACACGCGGTCGCGCATAGGCTGGCCCGAGCCGAATCGCGACTTCAGCTTCCGCGCCAGTTCGCTCGCGTTCTCCATGCCGGACTTCCCGACACCGTAGATCGCCTCCGCGATCACCCGGAAGCCCTGCTTCGGGAAGGCGATGGCGACAATACCACCTCGCGTCAGGCCGGCCGGAGTGAACTCACCCGATGTCGAGCAGCCGCTGATCGCGGCACCTGGAAATGATGACCGGAACAGCTCGGAAATGAGCTTCACATGGTGAACGGGCGAGAAGAAGACGATGATGTGCTGGAACTGCCCTTCGCCGAGGGCGGCGGTGATATCCGCAACCGCCGCGGCGGTTCCGGGCTTGGTGCTTGTGGCTGTCCTGATCCCGCAACCCGGTTGCGGCGAAGCTGATGCGTCCACGACGTTCTCCCGACGATCAGGTCCTTCTCGTTCTGCATGCGTCCGCGGTCGTGGCCGCGCGCCTGCAGTGGAGACCTGCTGCCTGAACCGTGCCACAGCTCAATCGATACGGCAATTGCGTCGGCGTCGGCCGGTGCCGGACAGGGGACAGGGGACCGGGGACAGGGGGGGCGAGCTGCCGCGGTGTGTCGGGGGATGTCGCCGGTCGCTAGGGCGGTCCGCCGGCCCGGATCAGCCGCCGGCCACCGGCGGCCAGACCGCCACCGCATCCTCGGGCTTCAGGCGGACCTCGCCACGGGTCGCCGGTGGTTGGAAGACGCCATTCAGAAGTACCAGATGACAGGATTCGCGCGGGACTTTGTGGGCGTCGAGAAGATCGAGGATGGAACTGCCGTCGGCGACCTGGACGCGGGCTTCGTTGCGCGCATGCCCCGCCGGCAGATGCACGCCGAGCGAGGCATAAAGTTTCAGCGTGACCGGTATTGTGCCGTCGTTCGTGGACATTGTGTCTCGACCGCTCATCGTGCCCTGACTGTTCATCTCGCCATGGTTCCGCGGCGGGAGCAACCGCCGCGGATAGGGCTCGTCGGCCCCGAACCGTTGCCACAACTGGCGACCCCGCGGTGCGCCTGTCGCCCGTCGATCGTGCCCGCAGCGGTGGATAGCGTGTCTAGGCGACCTTGACGACGGGCGTGTTGACGTGCGGGCCCGAGGGGCCGTGGCCCGGTCGGCCCTGCGCAACGTCGATGTAGGCCTCGCGCAGGCGTTCCGGCGCTTCCATCAGCCGGTCGCGCCAGACGCCGAGCTTCAGTCCGGTTTGAATGAGGCCGCGCAACATGCCGACGTGATCGGTCATGCCGACGCACTGTGCGCCGACGAGGCGGTCCCCTTCGAACTCGAGCTTCAGGTACTTGAAGTTCTCTTCGTCGATGAGCTTCGCCGTCTTTCCCAGCGGCGCGCCTTGCCACAGGCCGAACGACGACGAGATCAGGCCCATCGTGTCGAGCACGTTCATGTTGAGCGAGCCTTCGTGCGGCGTCGCGCGGCCCGCCATGTTGAGCGCGGCGAGTCGCCCGTGCTCGACTGCGACGGGTTGAATGGCGAGCATGTCAGGCTTGCCGGTCGAGATGTCGATCCCCTCGCAGCAGTCGCCGGCCGCATAGATGTCCGGCGCCGAGGTCTTGAGGTGGTTGTCGACCTTGATGCCGACGTTGGTCTCGATGCCGGACCCGACAAGGAATCCGATGTTAGAGCGGACGCCGACGGCGAGGACGACGAGCGAAGCGGGCACCGCATCGCCGTCGGACAGATCGACCGTCAGCTTCGCGCCCGGCGCGTCGCTACCTTGGCGGATGCCGTTGACCTTCGTGTTGACGCGAACATCGACACCCTTCTTCCTGCACCACCGACCGAGCATGCCGCCGGCCGTCTCGTCCATCATGCGGGCAACCATGCGGGGCGCCAGTTCGACGACGGTGATCTTGCAACCGCGCAGGTAGAGCGCCTCGAGAATAATCGAGCCGATGAACCCGGCGCCGACGAGCACCACCGGCGCGCCCTTGTCGGCATGCTTCAAGATCTCGCGTGCATCCTCGAGGGTCCAGCAGGTTTCGACGCCTTCGAGGTTGGCGCCCGGCATGCGCGGAATGATCGGAGAAGCGCCGGTCGCGATCAGCAACTTGTCGTAGGGGAGCGTCTCTCCCGAACTCATGAAGAGCTTGTGCGCCTCGGCATCGATGCCGCCGGCCCGTCCCGTTACGTAGCGTATGCCCATGGTGTCGTAGTGGCCGGCCGTCTGGCGCAGATACGTGCCATCCTCGCCGACCTTGCCATAGATGAAGTACGGGATCGCCATGCGCGAGTAGGGCTGTGGCTCGGCTTCGCCGCCGATCAGAGTGATGCTGGCGGACTTGTCGAGGCTGCGCAGCGTTTCCGCTGCCGTAACTCCGGCCGGGCCAGCCCCGAGCACGACATAGTTCATGGTGTTTCTCCCGGTCTTCGCGTTCTTCGATCTCGCGTTCTTAGATCTCGCGTCCGGCGACACGAGCGACGTCGTGCTACGCTGGGCCAGATTGCCTCGCCGACGCTTACCGGCCAAGCCCCCGCCGAGGTGCCAACCGACAGGCGATCCGGCGTCCGGCCGAGAGAGCCGCTGAGAGCAGTACCTGACCATATAACAGCGCGCGAGCTGCGGCCACGTGCGCCTGGCGATGCCAATGTCTATTGAACACGAGCCTCGTCGATGCTGCAAAAGGTCCGAACAGCGCCAGCGGTAGAATATGCGGAAATCTGCGCTCGTTTGTTTTCGCTTGTTCGATACCACTCGAGCCGAAAAAGCCCGGGACGCGCGTTTGGGCGCGCCCCGGACCATTCTGGTCAGGCCTAGAGGCCGAGCCGCGACAGCGTCTCGTTGGTCGGCACGCCTTCGGTGGTCCAGCCGCGCAGCTGGTAGTATTCCGGCAGCATCGTTGCAAGGCCGTTCACCAGGCCCTTTGCCGGGCCCGTCTGCGCCGGTTCCGAAACGAGCCGGGGCGGCAGGTTGTCGTCCTTTGCGGTGAAGCCCGCACGATTGTTGAACACGCGCTCCATGTTCCAGATGCGCTCGCCGAGTTCCATCATGTACTCAGGCGACCAATCGCCCTCGCACGCCGCATCAACCTGCGGTGCAATGTCGTTCAGCGTCCATGCGAAGGTCGTGAAGACACACAGGCCAGAGGAATCGACTGCTGCGGTGGCATCCTGGAACGCCTTGACCAGTGCCGGTTTGCCCTCGGTCGCGAGCGGATCGGTCTTTTCCGGAATGCCCAGGATTTCCGAGGAAACCGTGTAGGAACGAAGATGGCAGGCGCCGCGGTTCGACGTTGCGTAGGTGAGGCCCATGCCCTGGATGCCGCGCGAATCGTAGGCCGGGAACTCCTGCCCCTTGACCGACATCGACAGGTCCGGCCGCCCATACTTCTGGCAGAGCCGGAGAGAGCCGAGACCCAGCTCGCGGCCGAAGCCCTCGGCGAGGCCTGTCAGCTCGACGCACTTAACTAGTGCCTCCGCCGAGCCAAACTTCAGTTCGATGCCGCCCGTCGTCTCCTTGGTGATGAGCCCGAGGTCGTAGAGCTCCATCGCGGCCGACACGGTCGCGCCGAACGAAATCGGATCGAGCCCCTGCTCGTTGCAGATGAAGTTGACGTAGGTGAGGGCCTCGAGATCGTCGATGCCGGTATTCGAGCCGAGGGCCCAGGCCGCTTCATATTCGAGGCCACCCGAGGCGTGCCAGTACTTCGGCTTGTTCTGGATCGTGAAGTGCTGCTCGTCGATCTTCGAGATGCGACCGCAAGCGATGGTACAGCCGAAGCAGGCCTGATTGGTCAGAAGGTTCTTCTTGCCGTCCGTCTTGCGCGGCGTGGCCATCGCCTCGGCGGAGATGTCGTGCGACCCCTCGAACTGCACCTCGCGATGATTGCGGGTCGGCATGGCGCCGGCCTCGTTGATGACGTTCATCAGGACCTGCGTGCCGTAGGTCGGCAGGCCCGCGCCGGTCACGGCGTTCTCCTGCAGCACCTTCTTGCCGGCCGCAGTGGCCTTGAGAAAGCGCATGCCGTCCTTGACCTTGACGCCACCGGTTCCGCGAACGGCCATCGCCTTGAGGTTCTTCGAGCCCATGACGGCGCCGACGCCCGAGCGTCCAGCCGCGCGATGCAGATCGTTGACGATGCAGGAGTAGAGAACCTGGTTCTCGCCCGCGACGCCGATCGCCGCGATATGCATCATCGGGTCCTGATGGCGCTTCTTGATCCACTCGTCGGTGTCCCAGACGCTTTTGCCCCAGATATCGTCTGCCGGCAGGATCTCGCACGTGCCGTCGGCAATGCGGATGTAGACTGGCTTGGCCGACTTGCCCTCGACGATCACCATGTCCCAACCGGCGAACTTCAGCTCGGCACCGAAGTAGCCGCCGGAGTTCGAGCAGGCGATGGCGTTGGTGAGCGCGCCCTTGGTGACGACCGAATAGCGACCGCCAGTCGATGCTGCCGTCCCGGTCAATGGGCCGGTCGCGAAGATCATCTTGTTGCCGGGGCCGAGCGGGTCGGTTTTCGGATCGATTTCCTCGATCAGATATTTGGTCGCGAGACCGCGCTGGCCGAGATACTTGCGCGCCCAGTCCATGTTGAGCGGTTCGCTCTTGATCGTGCCTTCCGTGAGGTTCACGCGAAGGATCTTTCCAGTCCAACTCATGTCTCTCTCCCTCGATCGCGGCGGCTCGAGGGCCCCGCATTGTGCTTCTCTTGTTATCGTCCGATCCGGATCGGGTTCTACCGGGCCCGCGCGCGGCCGGGATCTCTCGTCCCGGCATCGGCTGCGCGTTCACCGTGACCACGTCCGGCCTCGAAACGAGGTACGTGGGTCAGTGCTTGGCCGCCGGCGTGTTCGGACCTTCGGTCGTCGT
>JAGRKS010000023.1 GCA_020442185.1 Hyphomicrobiaceae bacterium | reverse complement strand
ACCTTGTCGCCTTCCTCGAAGAACCGGCGGATCGCGCGCAGCTTGACTTCATAATCGTGGTCGTCGATCGCAGGGCGCATCTTGATCTCCTTGATCTCGACGACCTTCTGCTTCTTGCGCGCCTCGGCGGCCTTTTTCTGCTGTTCGAACTTGAACTTGCCGAAGTCCATGATCTTGCAGACCGGCGGCTCGGCACCGGGGGAAATCTCGACCAGATCGAGGCCCACGTCGTAGGCGCGCTGCAGGGCGTCGTTTCGCAGCACGACACCCACGTTTTCACCGGTCTCGTCGATCAGTCGGACTTCGCGGACCCGGATTGCTTCATTGACTCTCGGGCCTGATGGTTCGCGCTCGGGCGCGGCTCGCATTGGACGACGGATGTTGGTCTCTCCTTGGGTAGCTTCTCTGCGCGACAACCTTACACCAAAAACCGCGCTCGGGCTCTCTATGCCTGGGCGACGGGACGTGCGTTGCGCGTCTGATGAGATGACGGAAAGCCGCCCGGAAAGTCAAGGTCGACGGCGTTGGAAGGGCGAATTTCAGCTCCGCTGAAGCGCCGACGCCGCGCCGTCACGGAAGCGGGCGGCGAGGTCCGTACCCAGCAGTTCGTCATAAACGGCCAGTGTTTTCTCGCGCATTTCGGCGAGCGAGAACCGGTCGAGCACGTGCCGGCGGGCCCGACCGCCGATTTCGGCGCGTTTGGCGTCGGTCAAACTGAGGCCGGTGTGGAATGCGGTCGCCAGCGCCCTCGGGTCGCCCGCCGGCACGAGCCAGCCGGTCATGGCGTCCTGGCCCGCGTTCTCGGCTGTCAGCACCGTTTCCGGCGGCGCGCCGATGCCCGTTGCGATCACGGGGCAGCCCGCGACCTGGGATTCCGTCGCGGCACGGCCGAACGCCTCCGGCTCGATCGACGCGACGAGCCCGATCCAGGCCCCGGCGAAGGCGGCGGGGACGTCGGTGACGTGCCCAACCATCCGCACCTGTTGCTCGAGGCCCGATGCCCGGATCGCGTCGGCCAGTTCGTTCTGGTACTGGGTGCGGCCCTGGGCGTCTCCGGCGAGCACGAGGACGGCCTCGGCCGCGACGTCCGGTGCCTCGGCGGCGAGCCTCGCCATCGCCTCAATGGCGACGCGCTGCCCCTTCCAGGCCGTCAGGCGGGCCGCATTCAGTATGATTTTCCGGCCGTCCTCGATGCCCCACGCTTTCCTCAGGGCGGCAACGCGTTCTGGTGCGATGGAGCGGGGATCGAACGCTTGTCCGTCAACGCCGCGATGGACGACGCGAAGGCGCGCGTCGGGCGTCCCGTAGCGCTGCTGCACGAGGCGCCGCGTATAGTTCGAATTGGCGATGACGAGGTCGCCGCGGGCCATCACGCTGTTATAGAGCCGCTTGGCTGGCCCCTTTTCGTTGTAGGCGCCGTGATAGGTTGTGACGAAGGCGACGCCCGCGCGCCGCGCCGCCGAAAGGGCGCTCCATGCCGGTGCGCGGCTGCGCGCGTGGATGAGATCGACGCCTTCGCGACGAACCATTGCGGCAATCGCCCGGGCGTTCAAGGCGAGTTGGAGGGGGTTCTTGCTCGCCGCTCGAAACGGAATGAATTCGCCGCCCGCGGCGGAAACCTCGGCGGCGAGACGCCCGCCCTCGCTCAACACCAGGGCGCGTCCGCCAGCCCGCACGATCGCATCGGCAATCTCGATGGTCGTGCGCTCCGCGCCGCCCGTGTCGAGTTCCGGAATGATCTGCAGTATGGTCGCGCGCACTTGGGCCAAGGGCCGAACTCCACGATCAGGCACGAGGTGTCATAGGATGATGGACCAGGAACTGCAATTCCTCGACGTCGGGGAACATGGCAAGCCGCGAAAGATTGCGGTCATCGCGTCGGCCGCCGAACCGGCGGCGGGGCGAGCGGGTGCCGTCGCAAAGCCGGGCCTCGTCTGGCTGCCGGGTCTCAAGTCCGACATGATCTCGACCAAGGCAACGGCGCTGGCCGCGTTCGCCCGCGAGCACGGTCACGCAATGACCCGGTTCGATTATTCGGGCCATGGTCGATCGAGCGGCGCCTTCGAGGACGCGACTATCGGCGATTGGCTGGCGGAAGCCCGCGCCGTCTTCACGACAATGACCAGCGGGCCGCAGATCCTCGTCGGCTCGTCGACCGGCGGCTACGTTGCGCTGTTGCTGCTGCGCGACCTGCTGCGCTCGGCGCCGGAGGCGGCACGCCGGATAACTGCGCTGGTCTTGATTGCGCCAGCCTGGGACCTCACCGAGGAACTGATGTGGAGGCAGTTTCCGGCCGAGGCACGTCGCGACATCTTGGAGAGGGGCGTCTACCACCGCCCCTCGGCTTATGGTGAGGCCTACGCCATCACGCGGCAATTCATCGAAGAGGGCCGTAATCACCTGTTCGCGGGCCAACCATTCGATCCCGGACGGCCCGTCGTCATTCTGCAGGGTGTGATGGACGTCGACGTGCCGGTCGATCATGCGCGCCGGCTCGCGGGCTTCCTGTCGGGCGGATGGGCCAAGCTGATCGAGGTTGCGGACGGTGAACACCGCATGTCGCGGCCCGAGGATCTCGAACTGCTCTATCGCGAAATCACCAAGCTCGCCCCGCTCTGACCTGCCAGCCACGGCGGTTGAAGGACGATTTCAGCGCGGCCGTCGCGGCCGGCCGGGGACGCTCCGGCCCGCCTCTCAATCGACGATCGACAGGAATTCCTGGCGCGTGATGTCGTTGTCGCGGAAAACGCCGACCATGCGGCTCGTCACCATGTCGGTGCCGGGCTTCATCACGCCACGTGCCGTCATGCAGTGATGCTCTGCCTTGATGACGACGGCGACGCCTTGCGGCTTCAAAACGTTCGAAATCGTGTCGGCGATCTGGGCGGTCATCTTTTCCTGGATCTGCAGACGCTTGGCGAAAACCTGCACGACGCGGGCGAGCTTGGAGATGCCGACGACACGGCCGTTCGGGATGTAGGCGACCCACGCGCGGCCGATGATCGGCGCCATGTGGTGCTCGCAGTGGCTTTCGAAGCGGATGCCGCGCAGTGCGATCATTTCGTCATACCCCGCGGTCTCCTCGAACGTCTTGGAGAGGATCTCCTCGGGGTTCATAGCGTAGCCGGCGAAGTATTCCTCATAGGCCTTCACCACGCGCTTCGGCGTCTCGAGCAGGCCGTCGCGTGTCGGGTCGTCGCCAGCCCAGCGAAGCAGCGTGCGCACAGCGGCCTCGGCCTCGGCGCGTGTCGGCTTGTCACCCCGCGCGCTTTCATGCGCCGCGACGTTGGCGATTTTTTCGGTAGCGCGACTGCGTCGGTTCGGCCTGTCCATTAGGGGCATCAACCTTTCTCGGGCGGGGAAGAATTCAGGTGATCAGATTACGCCGACGCTTCGTCCGCGGTTCACTCGCTGGAGGCGCTGGCTGGCTGGCAGTGGCTAGCGCTACATTCGGCGCTCGACGGACTCAACCGGTCGCAGCTCGCCACCGCCCGCCACAATCGACTTTAGTATGGCAGACCGGCCGCCGGGCTGGCCAGTCCAAATCGATCGCGATCCGCCTGTGCGGCCAATCGGTCGCAATGCCGCGAATTAGGCGCGACGCGCGCTCGAACGGGCTTCAATCCGCCTTCTAATCCTCGTCCTGGGTCTCGGATTGACCCGACCACTCGGCGACGCGGGCGAGATGGGCGAAGTCGTCGTATGCGTAGTCGAATGTCGGCCGCCGAAGCGCTGGATATGGCGTCTCGGGCTCGTCGAACTTGGCTATGAGGCGCTCCAGATCGGCGCGCTGGGTCGCTGCAACTTTCCGCACGTCGCCAATTTTGGGGCTGTGGTCCTCACCTGGCGGAAAACCGCCTGTCGATCTGATGTAGGTAAGCCGGACGACGTCCTTGGGGCCGATGCCGTCGAACCCGCCGCCGATCGCGATCGCGGCCTCGAGCGGCAGTTGCGGCGCGGAGCCTGCCAGCACGCGCCTGTCGGAAGGAACTTGCCCGGTCTTGTAGTCGGTGATGGCGATACCGTCAGCAGTCAGGTCGAGGCGATCGGCGCGGGCCGTCAGCATGAAATCCCCGGCGGGTGCGGCAAGCAGCAACGCTCCCTTGATTTCGGCGGCGACGCTCAAAGTCCCCTGGCGTCGTGCCGGCTCCGTTTCGGCGAACCACTGCGCGAACCGTTCGAAGCGCGGTAGCCAGAATGCCCTGATGCGCGGATGCCCGAGATAAGGCGCGAGCTTGTGCTTCGCGATTGCGACGAGTTCCGACGCCGTGTCCTCGGGCAGGCTCTCGGGGTGTCGGCGCGCGAACTCGGCCAGAACGTCGTGAATGATCGAGCCCTTGAGGCTGTTGTCGGGGCCGTTTCCGAGCGCAGGCAGGGGATCGAGGCCGAGGATATGGCGCGCATAGATCGCATAAGGGTTCGCCAACCATTGCTCGACGCCCGAGACGCTGATCCGTCGCGGCCGCATGGCGACGGGCGGAACGGGCGCCGGCGGCCTGATCGTGATGCGCTCGCCGACGTGGTCGCGGGCGCGCGCCCAGCCGAGCCAGGGCCGGTCCATGGCGATGGCATCGCGCATGCCGAGGCCGTCGAGCAGGGCGACGATGCGCATCAGCCAGCGCGACGGCACGGTTGGTACGCCGTCGACTTTTTCCGCGCGCGTGAGATAGACGCGCTTGGCGCCGAGCAGCGACGTGAAGTCGTGCGCTGCATGGCCGATCTGTTCCTCGGGCGCGGGCAGGCCGAGCTCCGCCCGCATCGGCCGGTTGAGCCATGGGCCGGGATCAGCGGATTCCGGCCACTTGCCGTCGTTGAGCGATCCGAGCACCACGATGTCCGGTTGCTGCAAGCGCGCCTCGAACGGTCCCCAGATGGCAAGCCGAGGATGCAGCGGGACGTTGAGACGCACGTTCTCGTTCGCGATCAGGCTGCGGTAGAGATCAGCGTAGTCGTTGGCCGTGATGGTGAGCGGCGGCATCGCGGCATCGACGAGGCCGGCGAACAAATTGGCGGCGGCGGTGCCGGCTTCGTTCAGATAGAGCGGTGACGGCGGCTCAATGGCTTCGGTGGACGTTTCCTCGCCTTTGCCGCCGAGAGTCTCCTTTGAGTCTGCGGGAGCTGGGCCCGTGGCCACGGTGGCCGGTTCCGCAGGGAGCAGTGCTAGCGCCTCGGCGGCGGCGACATGCGCCGCCGCCATTTCCGAAAGCTTGTGCGCGTTGCGGTCTTCGTAGAGCGCGACAAGCGGAGCGAACGCGCTCCTGAGACGCCGGACGAGATCGCGTGCGCCGTCCCAGTCGCCGTCCCTGAGACGCCTGACGGCACGCTCGCGCCGCTCGCGATCGGTGACGTCCTGGCGCGCTTCTTCGACGGCCGCGTCGACGCCGTCCAATCCCGTGCCGAGATAATCCGTGCGGAAGGCGGCGATTTCGATGGCACGCGCCGCCCGGCGTGCTTCGAATGCTCCGAGGCCGAGGCGCGTGAGGGGGTGCTTCAGCAAAGCTGTCAGCGGCGCTGGCGCAAATCGCGAGTGCGCTGCTTCTATGACGAGATCGAGAAACGTGCCCGGCACGGTCTTGGCAAACGGCCGGCCGGCGGAATCGTCGACGCGAATGCCCCATGTCTCGAGTCGCGTTGCAACGCGTCGGGCGAGCAGGCGGTCAGGCGATACGAGTGCAGCAGTCTGGCCCGGTGTCTCGAGAGCTTCACGCAGGATGAGCGCGACCGCCTCGGCCTCGTCGTGGGCGCTCGGCGCATCGATCAGATGCACGCCCTCCAATCCGTTGCGCAGTCTCTCTCGGTCGACGGTCTGGGCGAAAGTGTGCCATTCCGCCGTGGTGCTCGCCGGTCGCATGGCCTCGCTGATGAAGGTGAGGCGGGCCGTGCTTCGCGCATCGGCATCATCCTCGCCGAGCATCGCGACGTCCGAGCGATTGATGCCGAGGCGATCGAGGAGCGTCTTCAAGGCGAACTGTGGATGTTCGGGATGGCCGTGATGGCTGGAATGACCGGATTGGCCGCGCTCGCCGCGTGCTCTGGGTCCAATGCGCTCCCAGCTTCGGGCATCGAGCGTCATGTCGAGGTTCGGCAGCACGATGGCGCCATTCGGGAGGTCGGCGACGGCGCGCATCAACTCTGCCGTGGCCGGTATCGAACCGGTAACTCCCGCGACGATCACGGGGTCGCGTGGCGGCGCGCCGGCAAGGCGTCTCGCTTCTCTGATGATCGCCTCGTTGCGGCTCGCCATCGGTGAGGCGAGGCCGTGCTCATCCAGATAGGCCGGCCAGAACTGCGTGACGATCCGCAGGAAGCCGATGGTGTGCTGCCAGTGGTCGGAATACTGGTCGGGCACGAGCTTGGCGATGTCGTCGAGACTGGCGTTCTCGGTTTCGACCATGTCGATGAGATTGGCGAGTTCGGCCGCGAGGTTTGCGGCTTGTGCCGGGGTTTCGCGTCCCGCCGCCGCATTGACGGCAATCGCGCCTTCGATGGTTCCGTCGTCGCCGCGCATGCTGCGAGACCAAGCCATCACTAGGTTGGTCAGCGCGAGCCGCCGTTGCAGCGCGGAGATCGGCGGCGCGGAGGATGTGTCGAGGCCCGCGCCGATGATCCCGGTCGTGGTCGCGGCAGCAGCAAGGCCGGTCAGCAGCGTCAGGTCTTCGTCGCCTTCGGAGATCGGGCGGATACGAGGCAGGATCACCGCACCGCCGCCACTTGCAGCCAGAAACGCATCCTGGAGCGCACGGGCGGCGCGGCGCGTCGGCAGCAGGATCGTGATGTCGGCAAGTGCCAGCGGATCACCGGCGTCAGCCGGCGCCCCGAACGTGCCGGCGAGCACGGCGTGGGCCAGCACGTCGAGGAAACGGCGGTTCGGCGGCACGGTATAGATGCGGCGCGCCGGAGCGGGCGGCGTGGCGGCGAGCCCTTCGGTCAGGAGATCGGTCACGCGCTAGGGTCCCCGTTGATCAGACATCGCTCGGCGTCGGCGATCGCGTCCGGCGTTCCGACGTGCATCCAGAAGCCATCGAGTCGCACGCCGCGCAGTCTGTCAGATGCAAGCGCGCGATCCCACAACCTATTGAGGGAATAGCAGCCGCTCTCGGCGCCGTCGAACAACCGGCGATGTGCGATCGAGACACCGGCGAAGACGAACGGGGCGACTTCGCCCTCGGCGCGGCGAGCGAGGCGCCCGTCGGCTTGCATGACGAAATCGCCAGCGCCCTCATAACCGAGGCTGCGCGCCGAGGAGGCGAGCAGCATCAGGCAATCCATGGCATCCGGGTCCCAGGCGCTGAGCAGGTTCTGGAGGTTGGACCCTGGGCCTTCGAGCCAAACGGAATCGGAATTGTGGATAAGAAACGCTTCGTCTTCGATCAGCGGCAGGGCGTGGACGACGCCGCCGCCCGTTTCGAGCAGCTGGGCCCGCTCGTCGGAAATAACGATCTCGGGCGATGTGCGCTTGGCAAGGTGGGCTTCGAGCATATCGGCGAGGTGATGGACATTGACGACGGCGCGCGTGATGCCCGCCGCTTGCAACCGGTCGAGGACATGGTCGATCAGAGGCTTGCCGCCAAGCGGAACCAGCGGCTTCGGCATGTTATCCGTCAGCGGCCGCATTCGCTTTCCGTGCCCGGCGGCCAGAACCATGGCTGTGGCGATGCGTGTCATGCGTGGTCATTTCCTTCAAGTCGGTGCGGCATCGACGCCTGGGTCGTCGGTCTTGCGCGGGTCGACGGGTCGAGACGGTGGCCATGATTCGGACGCCTGGACACTATCCGCGGCCGATATCGTCGAGATGACGGCGATGGAAGGCTGCGAGCGGGGCGAGGTCGGGGTGAGCGAGATTGCGCTCGAGATAGCGGCGAACGCGCGGCATGTGCACGAGGTAGTGCGGCTTGTGATCGCGGACGGCGAGACGAGCGAAAATGCCGAGGATCTTGCTGTTGCGCTGGGCGCCGAGCGCTGCGTAGTCGAGACGGAAGGACCGGGTGTCGAAGTTCGCATCGCTTGCGCGGACCGCGGCACAATAGTCGTCGAGCAGGCTGCGCTCGAGGTCGGCAGATACGTCGAGGCGGGCATCTTGCAAGAGTGACACCAGGTCATAGGCGAAGGGGCCTTGCACGGCGTCCTGGAAGTCGATGATGCCGACGCGGGCAAGCCCTTGCTCTCCAGAACGCCAGATGAGGTTCGGCGAGTGGTAGTCGCGCAATACGATGCCATGGTCGCGGCGCGCGGGGTGGCTCGTGTCGCCATGGTCCGCGTCGCCGGTCAGCCGCGCGATGACGTCCTGCCATAGCGAAGTGTATTCGGCCCTGATGTCGGCAGGTGGCGCCGAGCCCCTGGCGAACGGCCATAGCCAATCGATCAGCAGCGAAACCTCGATCGCCATGGCGCGGGCATCGTAATGGGGAAGCGTCCAGCTTTCGCCGCCATCGACGGGCAGCGGCAGATCGGCTCGCAAACCGCGCAACCGCACCAGAACGTCGACGGCGGCGTGCCAAAGCTCGTATTGGTCTCGGCCGCCGGCCAGCGCTCGTCCATAGACACCATCACCGAGATCGTCGATGACCAGGAGGCCCTGCTCGATATTGGCAGCGACGATGCGCGGGGCGGCAAGGCCCTCGGCGATCAGTGCGTTGGCGACGGCGATGAATGGGCGGACGTCCTCGGCAAGATGGGCGATCCGGCTATAGGGCAGACCGTCGGCGATCGGTGGCCCGTCCGGCTGGCGCGGCCAGTCCATGAGCACGAGCGGCCCGCGGGACGGCACCGAAACGCGCGCATAACGCCGCGCCGAAGCATCGCCCTGCAGGTAGTCGATCGATGCCTCCGGCATGTTCCAGCCGATCTCGTCGAGGATCATCGTGATGGCGTGGAGCCTGTCGGCCCGGCCTGCCTGGGTGCCAAGTCCGTGAAAGGATATGTCGCGGCGGTCAGGGTCTATATCGCCATGGGACGTGCGCGCTTCCTCGAGCCCAATGACGATGCGGTCGGCCGGCAGCCTGTCGCCGCCGTTCTCGGGCCATTCGACGAGCACGATGCCTCGCGTCAGCGCATGGTCGATGCCGAGTTCGTCGACCTCGGCGGCATCGCGGATGCGATAGAGATCGAGATGCGCGACCGGCATCCGCGATGTTTCGTAGGTTTGCACGAGGGTGAATGTCGGACTGGGGATGTCCTCGTTCGCATCGCCCAGAAGTTTCGCGATCAACGCGCGGGCGAATGTGGTCTTGCCGGCGCCGAGGTCGCCCTCGAGCGCAATCAGGTCGCCAGGCTGCACGAACGTCGCGACCAGTTCCGCGAACTGGCGGAGCCCGGTTTCGTCACGTGCTCTCAGATGATGGCGGGTCGGCATGTCTCAGGCCCCGAATATCGAGCGCAGGCTTGGTGCCTGCCGGCGCTGCAGACTGCTTGGCGGCTGGGGTCGAGGTCAATAGCCGTGCTCGGCGCGGCGAGCAACGCCCCCCTGAGTGGGGGAACCTTCGGAGAGCGCGGTCTCATGCGGCACCAGTGCGGAGAAGCGACCGCGGTGGGGGAAGCGCGCCGTCACCTGTGTTCCCTGGCCGCGCTTCGAGACAAGTGTCAGCGTGCCGCCGTGCAGTTCGACGAGACTTTTCGAGATCGACAATCCAAGGCCCGTGCCGCGATGCTTCGATCCCTGGCTATGGCTTTCGAAGCGCTCGAAGATGCGCTCCTGTTCCTGCTCGGCGATGCCGATGCCCTCGTCCTCCACGGTGAAGACCGTTGCGGACGCATCGCTCCAGCACGTGACGCGAACCGTGCCGCCCGGATGCGAGAAGCCGACGGCGTTCGACAGGAGATTGTAGAGTACCTGGCGTACGCGCTGCTCGTCGGCGACGAACGTCGTGATGTCGTCCTCGATGCCGATATCGATGACGAGGTCGGCCCGTGCGGCGCGATCGCCGATGCCGCGGATCGCCGCATCGATCACCTTGTTGACGTCGACGTCGGCGAGCTTCAGATCGAGGGCGCCCGCGTCGATGGTGGCGAGGTCGAGAATGTCGTCGATGATGGCAAGCAGCGTTTTCGACGACGACGTGATGTCCTCGACATACTCCCGCTGTTTGGCATTGAGCGGGCCGACATAGGCGTTCACCAGCATGTCGCTGAAGCCGATGATGGCGGTGAGGGGCGTTCTGAGTTCGTATGAGATGTGGCTGATGAACTGGTTCTTGATGCGATCCGCAACCTCGAGCGCTTCGTTGCGTTCGACCAGTGCTCGTTCGTAACGCTTGCTGTCCGTCACGTCGGCAAAGGTCACGAGTATGGCGCCGTCGGGCAGCGGCGTCGTCGCATAATCGACGACGCTGTTGTCGAGGCGCACGACCTGACCTGCAACCTGCGGGCGGGCATCGAAGAACGACGTCGCCACCTCGCGGATGCGCTTCCAGGCTTCGTCGTTGGCGGCCAGCGTGCGTGTCGTCTCGATGATCTCGTCGATGAAGGGGTTCTTCACGAGTGCGTCGCGCGACAGCTTCCAGATCTGCGCGAAAGCCGAATTGTGCAGCTTGAGGCGGCCATCCGCGGCGAACACGGCGACGCCTTCCTTGAGGCTGTCGAGTGTCTCGCGCTGCACGTTGATGAGGGCATTGTAGCGGCTTTCGAGCGCAAGCCTCTCGGTATCGTCGGAAAAGACGTAGGCGACGCCGCCATGCGGCCGCTGCTCGGTGATCACATGGATGATGCGGCTATCGGGAAGCAGCCACCAGTCCTCGAACGTTGCGCCGGTATCGTGAACGTCGAGGACCTTTGCCTTCCATTCGCGGTAGTTGGCGCTCTCGGGGAGCACGCCGCGCTCGCGCAGCTTGTCGAGAACGCTGCCGGCCGTCGGCCGCTGGTTCAGCCAATCGGCATCGAGCGGCCAGAGTTTCAGGAATGCATTGTTGAAGAATGTCAGCCGCGTTTCGTGATCGAACATGGCGACGCCGGTCGCGACGTGCTCGAGGGTGCGGTCGTAGGCCGTGATCTCTTCCTTGAGCTTGCCTTCCGCGGACTCGATCGCCGCGACGTCGATCGCCGCGCCGGCAATGGTATCCTCGAGCGGCAGCATGACGATGTCGTGTGCCTTGCGTTCGGTACCGACGACGATCTGCATGCGTTCGCGGAAAGGTTCGCCGCGAGCCACGACGCGCAGTGCCTTCTGCCGCTCGCGCGTGTCCATGAGTTCGATCTGCCGGGACAGCACTTCGTCCTCGTCGACCCGTTCGACGGCGCGAACGTAGGCCTTGTTGACCCAGGTCAGGCGGCCATCGCGCGTTTTCAGCCACACCGGCATCGGCAACGCGTTCAACAGCGCCCGCATGGAGCGGATGTCGCGCGCAAGCCAGTGATGCTGGTCGATGATGCGGGCGAGATCGCGCTTGTAGCCGGCGACGTCGCGCAGCCGCAGTATGGCCCGTCCGCCCGTCGTCCGGCCGTCGGCCTCGACGTGGTCGGATTGCGTGGTCCGCAGGATGATGTTGAAGGACTTGCCGTCCTGGAACAGCATATCGAGGCTGGATTTGAGTGACGCGGCGGAGCGCGGCTCGAGCCATTGCCCGAACCGGAGTATGCCCTCGGCCGTAGCAGGCATGCCGGCGATGGTCAGCGTATCGGCAACCATCTGCACGTCGTGATCGTGATCCCAGAACAGCAGGACCTGCGGCTCGGCCTTGATGATCGCTTCGGCGGTCGCCAGCGTCCGCCGGAGTTCGGCGGCTTCTTCCCGGGCGCGTCGCGAGAGGTGGCGGGCGACGGCAACCGAACGCCACACGAGCACGCTCGCGAGCAAGGCGGCAGTGGTGACCATGGCGATGAGGAGGGTTTTCTCGAGCCCGATCGAAGCGCTCGGCGTGCCAAGCCCGCGCGTCACGGCGTAAGTCAACGCGGCGACGGTCGCCATGCTGGCGACAAGCAGCATGACGAGTTCATTGCGGGCGTTCTTGGCCCGTTTCCTGAGAACCGAGGATCGCATTGCGTTCCCAATGATGGCCCAATGATGGATGGGCCGCCCCCTGCAAGCCCGTCACCGCTCTACGGAACGCATACATGAGACACGGCAGACCGGGACGGCGCGGCAGGCCGCTGCCACCGGAGCCAGGGCAAACGAATCACCTGCCAATTATGAGGGTCTCGATGGCGGATTGGCCAGCGTTGCGTTTCTGCCCGGTCCGCCGCCAGGGAGAGCAAGGGGTGCGGTGCCAAAGGATCGCCGCGGCACGCAAAGAAATGGGCGGCCCCGCGGGGCCGCCCACCGTGTCGACGATGTCGTCACGCGCCGGCCTGGTTGCCGGCGCTTAGCGGCGATCAGTAGCGATAGTGATCCGGCTTGAAGGGGCCTTCCGCCGTTACGCCGATGTAGGCCGCCTGGTCGGGGCGCAATGTCGTCAACTTGGCGCCGATCTTCTCGAGATGCAGCTTTGCGACCTTCTCGTCGAGATGCTTCGGCAACGTGTAGACCTTGCGCTGGTACTTGTTGCTGTCGCGCTCCTGCCAAAGCTCGATCTGCGCCAGCGTCTGGTTCGTGAATGACGCCGACATCACGAACGAGGGGTGGCCCATGGCGTTGCCCAGGTTCACGAGACGGCCCTCGGACAGCAGAATGATGCGGTGGCCATCAGGGAACTCGATCTCGTCCACCTGCGGCTTGATGTTGACCCACTTGAGGTTCTTCAGGCCTGCAACCTGGATCTCGTTGTCGAAGTGCCCGATGTTGCAGACGATGGCGCGATCCTTCATGGCCCGCATGTGGTCGATCGTGATCACATCCTTGTTGCCGGTCGCAGTCACGAAGATGTCGGCGCGGGTAACAGCGTCGTCCATCGTCGTGACCTCGTAGCCTTCCATCGCCGCCTGCAGGGCGCAGATCGGATCGATTTCGGACACGATAACGCGGCAGCCGGCGTTGCGCAGTGAGGCGGCCGATCCCTTGCCGACGTCGCCGAAGCCGGCCACCATCGCCACTTTGCCGGCCATCATGACGTCCGTGCCGCGGCGGATGCCGTCGACGAGGCTCTCGCGGCAGCCATAAAGGTTGTCGAACTTCGACTTGGTCACGGCATCGTTGACGTTGATGGCCGGGAACAGCAGCTTGCCTTCCTTCTCCATGATGTAGAGCCGGTGCACGCCGGTGGTCGTCTCTTCGGAAACGCCGCGGATGTTCTTCGCCAGTTCGGCGAACCAGCCGGGCTTCTCGCCAAGGGTGCGCTTGATCAGCGCGAACAAGATTTCCTCTTCCTCCGAGCCCGCCTTCTCGAGGAAGGCCGTGTCACCCTGCTCGGCGCGCAGGCCGAGGTGCACGAGCAACGTGGCGTCGCCACCGTCGTCGAGGATCATGTTTGGCGTGCCGCCATCGTCCCATTCGAGGATCTTGCGGGTGTAGTCCCAGTAGTCCTTGAGGCTCTCGCCCTTGATCGCGAACACCGGGATGCCGCTCGCAGCAATAGCGGCCGCGGCATGATCCTGGGTCGAATAGATGTTGCACGATGCCCAGCGGATATCGGCGCCAAGGGCTGCAAGCGTCTCGATCAGCACCGCGGTCTGAATGGTCATATGCAGCGAGCCGGCGATGCGCGCGCCCTTCAGTGGCTGGCTCGCGCCGTACTCCGCGCGTGTCGCCATCAGCCCGGGCATCTCGGTCTCGGCGATGGCGATCTCCTTGCGACCCCAGTCGGCGAGACCGATGTCCTTGATGATGTAATCCTTGCTGGCAGTCATCGCTCAGTCCTTGTTGGTTGAATGCGGGCAGGTATCGATTGCGCTGGTCTCGTTGGTCGGCCTCACCGGCCGGCATTCCATGGCCCAGCAGGCGAAGCGCGCCCCTTGCGGGCCGTGCATCAGGTTCCGGCCGGTGCGACGCCCGAGGCGGGCTGGCGATCCCGATGGCCGAAGCGTTCGGCGCGGCCGCACGCGGTTCTTGCTCGATGGCCCGGCTCGAAAGCTAGGCGCGGTCGTGTGGCACCTCCGGCGCCTGCCGATCGAAAACGGCCGTCGCGCCGCTGGTGCCGACAGCGGGACCTATACCCGAGGAGCCGCATGTCGGCAACTACATATAAAGAAGTCGTTATGTCTTCGGTGGCTGGGTGCGGAACGGGCTGTGAAAGCGCCGTTGTCGGCATCGACGGATCGCCAGATTTTTGGTGCGGCCGCTATGGCGCGGCGAGGCCGGCCCAATACTTGCAATATCTATTCTATGAAATGCGACATCGGCCACCGATTATTGGCCGTCAATCGCAGTTTATTTGGTCAATTATTGGTTAAGTCAAAGTTTAAAATTTGAAACAAATTGTAATAAAATCAGTAGAAATAATAAATTTACTCAGAACGCATCGATCCTATATTTTTACGATTGTTATACGAGTGCCGCCGTATCTTGCTGACTTGTGTAAGTCATGTGCTGGAGGCACGTCATGAAGAT
The DNA here is from genome assembly GCA_020442185.1 of Hyphomicrobiaceae bacterium. Lineage (GTDB taxonomy): Bacteria > Pseudomonadota > Alphaproteobacteria > Rhizobiales > Hyphomicrobiaceae > JAEUMD01. Next base: position 7,875 of record JAGRKS010000023.1, on the reverse strand, counting down.
GAATACTGAATCTGCAGAAACCGGGCGGTCGGCACTCAGCCGATTCGGCTCGGCGAGATCGATCGAACTTCTGAAGAAGCTGCGCCGCGACGAGTCGGGCGATATCGCCATCATGTTCGGCATGCTTGCCGTCACGATGATGATGTTCGTCGGCAGCGCCGTGGATCTCAGCCGCTGGCTGAGCGCGCGCACCACGACGTTGACCGCGGTCGACGCAGCGGTTCTGGCTGGCGCCAAGGCGCTGCAGACCGGCGCAACGGAGAGCAATGCCGTCGCGGCAGCTGAAGAGTATTATCAGCTCAACACGACGTCGCGGACGGCAGTCGAGGATACGATCGCGTTCAAGACGGCGCGCAATGGCACGGCCTTGCAGGCCACCGGTTCGGCATCGATCAACACGCCGTTCCTGTCGTTCGCAGGCATCGACCGGCTGCCGCTGGTCAAGCTATCGAATGCCGAGTTCGCGGAAGCGGTTGTCGCCGTCGGTGGCAACAGCGAAACCTCGCTCGAGGTGTCGATGATGCTCGACGTCACTGGCTCCATGGGTGGCAGCAAGATCGCCGACCTCAAGGAAGCCGCCAAGGATCTCATCGACATCGTGGTCTGGGAAAACCAGAGCGAGTTCTCCTCGCGTGTCGCACTGGTGCCGTTCTCAGAAGCCGTTCGCCTTCCCGACACTCTGTTCGACTCGGTCAAGCAGTCGTCCACGCCGAGCAAGTACAAGTTCAAGGACTGGTGGGGTGACAACCGCACCTGGAAGTTCGGCGACAACTGCGTCACCGAGCGCACCGGCAGCAACAAGTTCACCGATGCGGCGCCGACAAGCTCGTCCGACAAGGTTGGCATCTTCTACGACAGCAACGGCTCGTGCACGCCGTCCTCGGCCAAGGTTGTTCCGTTGTCGAGCGACAAGGAATATCTGAAGGCTCAGATCGACGCCTATCAGGCGAGCGGCAACACGGCTGGTCACCTGGGAACGGCATGGGCCTGGTACACGCTCTCGCCGAACTGGGCCAGTGTTCTGCCGGACGGGTCCAAGCCGGAAAGCTACAGCAAGCTGACCGAGCTCAACACCAAGGGCAAGGCGAAGCTTCGCAAGATCGCCGTGCTCATGACTGACGGTGTCTACAACACGGAATACTGCAAGAACGTCACGACGAACTACATCAACTGCAACTCCCCGAACGGCGACTCGGCCTATCAGGCAGCCCAACTCTGCACGGCCATGAAGGCGAAGGGGATCTCGGTCTATACAGTCGGGTTCGCGTTGGGTAACAACACGTCGGTCATCAACCTGCTGCGCAACTGTGCAACCGACCCGACCCAGGCATACACCGCCGAATCGGGTGAGCAGCTCCGGCAGGCGTTCCGTGACATCGCGCTGAAGATCTCGGACCTCTACCTCTCGAAGTAGTCGGTCCCACGAAAAAAGCGCGGGGACGAGGTGGCCTCCAGCACCTCGTCCCCGCCGCTGCATGTTTGAGGCAGCGGCGGTTCGAACGAATTTCTGGTGCAAAGGCCCGCGTCCGCAAGGACGCTCTTGTCGTGCCCGCGTCCGCAAGGACGCTCTTGTCGTGCCCGCGTCCGCAAGGACGCTCTTGTCGTGCATGCGCCCGCAAGGGAGCAATTTTGGAACGTGCGTCCGCAAGGGAGCAATTTTGGAACGTGCGTCCGCAAGGGCGCTCTTTTGGTGCGGGGCGCTATTCAGCCGCCGTCGACACTTTCCTCGCCAAAGCCGTCCTCGATAAGCTGTACCAGGGCCTCGAGCGCTTCCGGGCCCTCTGGCCCCTCGGCAACAAGGTGCAGCATCGCCCCAGGACCAGCCGCCAGCATCATCAGCCCCATAATGGACGTGCCGCCGACCGTCTGGTTGTCGCGTGTCACAGATATTGCGGCGTTGAATGTCTCGGCGCACTTGACGAACTTGGCCGACGCGCGCGCATGCAGCCCCTTGCGATTGCGGATCGTGACGATCGCCTCGGGGCGTGGGCTCGATTCGATTTCGGGCATGGGGTTCAATCGTCCCGGGCGCTGCTCAGGCCTCTCCCGTGAGCTCCTGGCTCGCGACCTTGATGTACTTCCGGCCGGCGTCGCGCGCGGCGGTAACCGCATCGGCCAAGCCAGCCTCGCCGCGAATCGTCGCCAGCTTGACGAGGATCGGCAGATTGATGCCGGCGATGACCTCGACCTTGGCATCGTCCATCACCGAAATGGCGAGATTTGCCGGCGTGCCGCCGAACATGTCCGTCAACAGGATCACGCCGCCGCCGCTTTCGACGCGCGAAACAGCCTCGATGATCTGGCGGCGGCGCTCGACCATGTCGTCCTCGGGGCCGATCGATATCGTCTCGAGCTGCTCCTGCGCGCCCACGACGTGCTCGAGCGCGGCTCGGAATTCCGCGGCCAGGCCACCATGTGTCACGATCACCATGCCGATCATGAGTGACGGCCGCGCGTTGGCTGGTGTCTGCTCTGCCGAGGCTTGGATACGCGCGAAGGCGATGAGGTCATGGCTTTAGGTCCGATGCGATCCAACTGTAAGCGGACCCGCAAGGTGGCAAGTGTTCGCCTGGCATGCAAGAGGGTTTCGTGCACGGGCGGCCTCCACGTGCCGGCCTGTATGCCCCATGGTGTCCGGTGTGCCGTGATCAGCGCGTGTCCAGGGCACCGATGACAGCCGCCAGCGCAAGTGCGACCTTGGCGGGCGACGACGCGTCGAACGCAGGCAGGCGTATCAGCGGCACGAGGACGTCGAGCAACCGAGTGGAGGCAGGCTCAGGAAGGCGCTCAATTTCGGCGCGGGCCGATAGGTCGACGACCAGCGCAACGACGGCTTCCGCCGCGAACGGCAGCGGGACGATGCCGACACCGCGCACCTCGAGAAGGCCGGCCAGCGTTTCGGGTGGGGAGGCGACCAGGCGGCTGCCGTCTCGGCGCAGCACCGTCTGGTCGTCGGCCACCAGCATGAAGGGTGAGGCGAGGATCGGCGTTTGGCAGGACGTGAGGAGACGCAGCGCCAGGTCGGATTTTCCGGCCCCCGGCGCGCCGCGCAACAGCACCGCCGAGCCCTGGCAGGCGACGGTCGTCGCGTGAACGATCGTGCTGCGGTCGGCCGACACCTAGGCGACCCGGTGACTGGGTGCCATCATCGGCAGACGCACGACGAAGCGCGCGCCGATACGCTTGCGATGGCCGGCCGCGTCACGTTCTTCGCCGTAGCGGTTCTCGGCCCAGATAAGGCCACCATGCGCGACGACGATTTCGCGCGAGATATTGAGGCCGAGGCCGGAGTTGTCGCCCCGGCTGCTCAGCTCGGTTGGCCGGTAGGTGTAAAATCGCGCGAATATCCGTTCGAGCATATCTTCCTCGATCCCCGGTCCCTCGTCCTCGACGCTCAGCACGACCACGTCGTTGTCGCGCCGTGCGGAGATCGTGACCGTGGTGCCGGGAGGCGCGAACGAGACCGCGTTGTCGACGAGGTTGGTAATCACCTGCCCGATCCTGACTTCGTTTCCCTGGATGGTGAAGGCCTTCGCGCTGGCCCCGCGTGGGATGTCGAGCACGACCCGAGCACCCTGCGAAGCCGCCTTGTCGCCGAATGCCGACAACACGCTGTCGAGCGTCGTCAGGATGGCGACCGGCTCGGTTTTCTGGCGCGCGAGTTCGGCATCGAGACGTGAAGCGCTCGAGACGTCGGTGATCAGCCGATTGAGCCGCATCAGCTCCCGGTTGATCTGTTTCACAAGCTGGTCGCGCTGTTCGTCGTTGCGGGCGTAGGTCAACGCCTCGGCGGTCGAACGTGCCGCGGTCAGCGGGTTCTTCAACTCGTGGGCGACATCGGCGGCGAATTTCTCGCTCGATTCGATCCGCCGGTAGAGCGCCGACGTCATCCTCGAAAACGCGTCCGCCATCTGCCCGACTTCGTCGCGGCGGTTGGCGAACTGCGGCAGTTCGGTGCGCGCATTGATGTTGTTCGAGACATTCTCGGCGGATGCGGACAGGCGCCGCATCGGACCGGCGACGGTGCGCGCGAGCAGTAGCGATGTCGATACCGTGGCAACCAGCGCGATCAGGGCGAGCGTCAGGATTGCAATGCGTTCTTCCCAGAGGATCTCGTCGATCTCGCCTGGCCGCGTCGACAGCAGCAGTACGCCGTGAACGCTCTTCATGCGCTGGATCGGCACGGCCATCGAAACGATCTGCTCGAACTTCTCGGTCATCAGAAGCATCGGCGTCGGCGTTCCCGATTGGATCGCCATGCGAACCTCGGCGTAGAGCGTGCCGGGTGCGGAACCGATCTCGCGATAGACAGGCAGCTCCTTGTCGATCATCCAGTGGGTCAGTCGCGTGTACCAGCTCTTGGTCTTGACGCGTCCGCCTGGGTCCTCGGGCTTGCCGGCGCGTTCGATATTGCCGCGCGTCAGCAGCATGGCCGTGTCGACGATGAGCGTGCCGTCGCGCGCATAGATGCGGGCCCGGGTGTTGGTCGGCTGGATCAGGCGGCGAAGGATGGGGGTGACGCGTTCCGGCCGGATCGACAATTCCAGGGCGGCGAAGCCGTCGTCGCGGAATGGTATGCGGGCATTGGCAGCTTCTGGCAGCTTGTCGGCGTCGAGCAACAGCCGGTCGCCCTCCATCGTCGCGTTGCTCGCGATGGCCTGAGCGATGATTTCGCCCTGCACCCTGAGCGATTCACGCTTGGCGTCGATCAGCCAGCCGCGATGCTGACTGAGGTAGAGGATGCCGAAGAGGAAGATCGCAAGGCCGAACAGGTTGGAAAGAAGGATGCGCCGCGTGAGGCTCGCCGAGACGAACCTGGTCAGCGGCTGTCGTGTCCACCAGTCGGACAGTTTGCCGAGGGTGCCAGACGAGGCCTCCGGCGGGGTCGAATCCAAGCCGCCCGACGGGTACGCGCCGCGTGTTCCGAGATCGAATTGCTCAGGCGATCTGTCGGTTACGCTGGCCATTGCCCCTCCGTCAGCGCGGGCGAGCCCGCGGTTGCGTCTCGCCCGTCACCGTTTCAGATCGCGCTGGTGCTGGCGCTGGCGCCGTTCGCAGGGTCGCGGACCAGCCGGCCGCTCGCTGTCACGCTTCCTTGAAGCGATAGCCGACGCCGTAGAGTGTCTCGATGACGTCGAAGGCATCGTCGACATTCTTGAACTTCTTGCGCAGCCGCTTGATATGGCTGTCGATCGTCCGGTCGTCAACGTAGACCTGATCGTCGTAGGCGGCATCCATCAGTGCATCGCGCGTCTTGACGACGCCAGGGCGCTGGGCGAGCGCTTGCAGGATCAGGAATTCCGTCACCGTCAGAGTGACTGGCAGACCGTCCCAGTGGCAGGTGTGGCGCTCGGGGTCGAGGCGCAACTTGCCACGCTCGAGCGCGCGGGCGGTCTCGACCGGTGTGGATTGGCCGTCTTTCGGGGCCTGACGGCGCAGAATCGTGCGAACCCGCTCGACGACGAGGCGCTGGGAGAAGGGCTTGGCGATGTAGTCGTCGGCGCCCATCTTCAGGCCGAACAACTCGTCGATTTCCTCATCCTTCGACGTCAGGAAGATCACAGGCATGTCGGACTGCTGGCGCACGCGACGCAGGAGTTCCATGCCGTCCATGCGNNGCGCGGCATCTTGATGTCGAAGATGCCGAGATCGGCAGGCTCCTCGGTCAACGCCTCGAGTGCGGCGACACCGTCGCTATAGGTGCGAACCTTGTAGCCTTCGGCCTCCAGTGCCATGCTCAAGGAGGTCAGAATGCCTCGCTCGTCATCGACCAGCGCAATGGTGCTTTTCTCTTTCATCTTCGCCTCTCGCCCCTGCCGACCCGACGCCTGCCGCGTGCGACCAGCTCTCGGCTTTATGGTCGCTTCATGTGTCAAATGTGGCAGAGTGACTTATGTCCAGCCTGTCTGAACCTCATCTGAATAGGCGAGGGGCCGGGCCGGGGCAAGCTCCAGAGCGGGGCGAGGCCAGCGGCTGGGGGGCGACCAAAGGGGCGCCGCTGTGCAAGGAGACTGAGATGAACGCGAGATCCGACGCGACGCGCAGTGAATCCGCCGCGGCCGCGCGGCGCATCGTGCGAACCGCGCTCAAAGGCGCCCTGGCAACGCGTCTCGGTGATGAGGGGTGGCCTTATGCCTCGCTCGTCACCGTGGCGACCACGGCGGACGGAGCCCCGCTGATGCTGTTGTCGGACCTTGCTGTCCACACCCGGAACCTCAAGCTCGATCAGCGCGCAAGCCTCATGCTCGACGCCACCGACGCGAGCGGCGATCCGCTGGCCGGCGGCCGCGTCACTCTGGTCGGGCGTGTCGCTCTCGCGGCTGACGATCCGCTTGCGAAGGGGCGCTTTCTGGCCCGTCATCCGACTGCGGCAGGTTATTCGGAGTTCGCGGATTTTGCCTTTTATCGCCTCGTCATCGAGAAGGCCCATTATATCGGCGGGTTCGGACGCATCGTCGATCTTGGGTCGGATGAGCTTTTGGCCGACGTGTCGGACGCCGAGACGCTGATGCGGGCGGAGCGGGAGATCGTCGAACACATGAACGCTGATCATGCCGATGCCGTTCATCTCATCGCGACACGGCTTCTCGCGGCTCCTGCGGGCGATTGGCAGATGATCGGTATCGATCCGCACGGAATGGATTTGAGATCGGACTGCGAGGTTTTGCGGCTTGAATTCCAAGTGCCGGTACTTTCGCCTGGAAAGGCGCGGGAGGTGCTGGTTATGCTCACGCATGCGGCACGCGGCGAAAAGGCCTGACGAACAATCATCGAGTGTCAAGCTAGGGATTTGAAAGCAATCCAACAATTCTGTTGAAAAAATCCTCTGAATTACGACTTTGTGCCACTTGTTTGACGTTGCAGCGGCGCTTACTCAACCGATCTCGCCTGCACGCCTCGAGAAGGCCGGGTCAGCCGAAAGCCACCCGCAGCCACGCCGGTTCATGGCGTTAAACATGAGCCTGCATCTCGCTCCGAATAGCAGGGCCTGAGAGTTGACAATCGCATTCGGGCCCGGCGCGCACTGAAGCGCGTCGCGCAACCCCTATTGCAACGACAGATCATCCGGCTGGAGCGGTTTCCCGATATGGCAAGCAATCTGTTCCCTTTGAACACAGCGGGTACAGTTCATCACAACGTGCTGGAGGCCCGACTCGTCGAGGCCGCCATCCAGCGCGGCGAAGGCAAGCTGGCAAAGTCCGGTGCGTTCTGCGCCGAGACGGGCCAGCACACGGGCCGTTCGCCGAACGACAAGTTCGTCGTCCGCGACGAAAACACTGATGGCGCCATCTGGTGGGACAACTCGAAGGCCATGTCGGTCGAGCAATTCGACCTGCTGCTCGCTGATTTCATCGCCTATGCCAAGGACAAGGAACTCTTCGTCCAGGATCTGTTCGCTGGCGCTGACGGCACGCATCGCCTGGCGACGCGGGTCTTCACCGAGCTTGCTTGGCATTCGCTGTTCATTCGCCACATGCTGCGCCGCCCGAATGCGACCGAGCTTGCCGGCTTCGAGCCCGAGTTCACGGTCGTCAATATCCCGAGTTTCCGTGCCGATCCGCAGCGTCACGGTGTTCGCTCCGAGACTGTGATCGCCTGCGACTTCACGCGGCGCATCGTTTTGATCGCGGGATCGTCCTACGCGGGCGAGACGAAGAAGAGCGTCTTCTCGTTCCTGAACTACATATTGCCGGCCAATAACGTCATGCCGATGCATTGCTCAGCCAACGTCGGCGTTGACGGCAACTCGGCGGTGTTCTTCGGCCTCTCGGGAACCGGCAAGACGACGCTTTCAGCCGACCCCAACCGTACGCTGCTCGGCGACGACGAGCATGGCTGGTCGGAAAATGGCATCTTCAACTTCGAGGGCGGCTG
>JAGRKS010000178.1 GCA_020442185.1 Hyphomicrobiaceae bacterium | reverse complement strand
CTAGGCTGCGTACCCATAAAGGATTCCCAAATCAGCGGGAACGTGATTCAAACTCTACAAAGGAGATTGGATCATGGCCAGATACGACCTTACCGACTTCGAGTGGCGTGTCATCGAGCCCTTGTTGCCCAACAAGCCGCGTGGTGTGCCGCGCGTCGATGACCGGCGCGTCTTGAACGGCATCTTCTGGATCCTGCGCTCGGGCTCGCCGTGGCGCGATCTTCCCGAACGTTACGGCCCTTACACGACGGCCTATAACCGTTTCAATCGCTGGCGAAAGGCGGGCGTGTGGGACAAGCTCATGGACGCCGTCATCGCGGCGCATGATGGCAAGGTGCAGATGATCGATTCGAGCGTTGTTCGCGTTCACAGCCAAGCCGCCGCTCAAAAAAACAGGCTGGAAATGCTTGTATCGGTCGAAGTCGTGGAGGACTGACGACCAAGATGCACCTGCGCGTCGTCGGCAACGGGCTGCCCGTGCAGATCGAATTGTCTGCGGGCGAAGTCAATGACGCGCCGATGGCTGAATTGCTTCTTGCCGACCTGCCAGCCGGCGCGCATGTGCTGGCCGACAAGGGCTATGACGCCGACTGGATCAGGGACCTCATCGAGGATCAGGACTGCACCCCGCACATCCCGCCGCGACGCCACCGCTACGACGGCATCACCTATTCGAAAAAGCGCTATAAGCAGCGAAATCTCATCGAGCGCTGCTTCAACAAGCTCAAGCAGTTCCGCCACATCGCCATGCGCTTCGACCGCAATCCCTTGAACTATCTGGCCATGATCAAGCTCGCCTCGACACGCCTATGGCTCAGGGTTTATGAGTCCGCAGCCTAGAGTTGCGTCACGAACGCTTGGTCCCCGGTTGATGCAAGGTGGCCTGCCAAGCGTTGGTGACAAAAGCAACACTAGAAACAGACATTGGCTCTGGGCGTTACGGCGAGGTTAGGCAGATGTCTGTGCCGGAACACGAGTTGCCCGGCGAACCAGCGCCGTCCGGCCGGGCGCGCATTGTCGCCGGTATGTCATGTGATTGTCGTGCCGCACCCGCTAAAGGTCAGGCGCGGCGCGCTACCAGGAGCACCGAATGGCGAGCGTGAGATCGAGGAAGTCGGAGCTGGGGGGCAAGGCGGACGTCAAGCCTGCCAAGGCCGCGACCCCAACCGCAGGCGGCGAGGTGCCGACGCCGCCCGAGGGCCCCGATCGCTACTACAATCGCGAGCTTTCCTGGCTGCAATTCAACAAGCGCGTTCTCGAGGAAGCGAGCAACGTACGCCATCCCCTGCTCGAGCGACTGCGCTTCCTCGCCATCTCGGCGAACAATCTCGACGAGTTCTATATGGTGCGCGCCGCCGGCATCTACGGCCAGATGGCAGCCGGCGTCACCACGGCGTCGCAGGACGGGCTGACGCCCTCGCAGCAGCTCACGGCCATCAATCGCTTCGTCACTTCTCTTGTCGCCGACAAGCATCGGATCTGGATCTCGCTGATGCAGGAGCTGGCTGCGGCGGGTCTTGAATTGGTCGACGAGACGAGCCTCGGGGACGGCGAGCGCCTCTGGCTCGAGGAATTGTTTCTCGGCCAGATATTTCCGATCTTGACGCCGATCGCAGTCGATCCGGCGCATCCCTTCCCCTTCATTCTCAATCTCGGACTGACCCTCGTCGTCGAGATGCAGAATGCCGAGCGGGCGATGAACGGGCTCATCCCGATCCCAGGCCAGATCGAACGTTTCATCCGGCTCCCCGACGTCGATGAAGGTTCGAAGCGTGTCCGCTTCGTGCAGCTCGAAACGGTGATCGGGATTTTCATCGGCCGTCTATTCCCGGGCTTCGAGATCACCGGTCGTGGAACGTTCCGCCTCATCCGCGACAGCGACATCGAGATGCAGGAAGAGGCGGAAGATCTCGTCCGCTCGTTCGAGACGCTGCTGAAGCGGCGGCGACGCGGTCACGTCATCCGGCTCGAGATCGAATCGAGCATGCCCGAGGCGCTGCGCCGCTTCGTCGTCGAGGAACTCGAGGTGGGCGAAGAATCGATCTTCCTCAAGGAGGGCATTCTCGGTCTCGCCGACGCCACGCAGCTCATCGTCGCCGATCGTCCCGACCTCCAGTACAAGCCCTTCAACATCCGCTTCCCCGAGCGGATACGAGAATTCAATGGCGATTGTTTCGCCGCGATCCGCAAGAAGGACATCGTTGTCCATCATCCCTATGAGAGCTTCGACGTTGTCGTTCAGTATCTCCGTCAAGCGGTTGCCGATCCCAATGTCATGGCGATCAAGTGGACGCTCTACCGCACATCGCGCGACAGCCCGATCGTACGGGCGCTGAAGGAGGCCGTCGAGGTTGGCAAGTCGGTGACGGCGGTCGTCGAGCTCAAGGCGCGCTTCGACGAAGCGGCGAACATCCGCTGGGCGCGCGATCTCGAAAGTGCGGGCGTGCACGTCGTCTACGGCTTCATCGAGCTGAAGACGCATGCCAAGCTCGGCCTCGTCGTGCGGCGCGAGGGAACGGAACTCGCCACCTACTGCCATATCGGAACCGGCAACTATCACCCTCAGACCGCGCGGGTCTATACTGACCTGTCATTGTTCACCACCAATCCCGGCATCAGCCGCGACGTGTCTCGAATCTTCAATTTCGTCACCGGTTACGGCGAACCCGGAGAACTCGAGCAGATGGCTGCCAGCCCGCGCGGCATCCGCGAGAGAATTCTCGGGCATATCGCCGAGGAGATCGAGCATGCACGTGCCGGACGGCCTGCCGCGATCTGGATGAAGATGAACTCACTCGTCGATCGCCGCATCATCGATGCGCTCTACGAGGCGAGCGAGAATGGCGTCGAAATCGATCTCGTCGTTCGTGGCATCTGCTGCCTCAGGCCAGGCGTTCCGGGGCTATCGAGCCGCATCCGGGTCAAGAGCATCATCGGCCGCTTTCTCGAGCATGCGCGGATATTCTGTTTCGGGCGCGGCGAGGGGTTGCCGTCCCCCAACGCGGCCGTGTACATCAGCTCGGCCGACATGATGCCGCGCAACCTCGATCGTCGCGTCGAGGCCATGGCGCCGGTGCTCAATCCCACGGTTCACGAACAGGTGCTCGATCAGATCATGGTCGCCAATCTCATGGACACCGAGCAGAGCTGGAAGGTCAATCCGGACGGCTCATCGACGCGCATCGAGACGCCGGCCGAAGGTGTCGGGTTCAACGTGCACCAGTATTTCATGACCAATCCGAGCCTCTCGGGACGCGGTACGGCCCTGACGGAGCACCGCCCGCCGGAATTCTCGCTCAAATCGCGCACGACGCGGAAATAGGCGGGGGACGTGGCGAGACCGATACAACTTTCCTGGGAGCACGATACGCGCACCGGGCTCGAGCCGATCGGAGTGATCGATATCGGCTCCAATTCCGTCCGGCTGGTGATCTATGAAGGCGCGGTGCGCGCACCCTTGCCGATTTTCAACGAGAAGGTGCTGTGCGGGCTCGGACGCTCCATCGCAAGCACCGGGCATCTCGGCAAGGAGGGTGTGGAGCGCGCCCTCGCGGCGTTGACGCGCTTCCACGCGATTGCCCGCAACATCGGCGTCAAGAACGTCAAGGCGGTCGCCACGGCAGCCGTGCGCGAGGCGGTCGACGGACCCGAGTTCATTGCGCGAGGCGAGCGGATACTCGGCGGCCGCATCGAGGTTCTTTCGGGTGAGCGCGAAGCACGCCTCGCGGCCAACGGCATCATCATGGGCTTCGTCGAAGCGAATGGAATCGCCGGTGATCTGGGCGGCGGCAGTCTCGAGCTGATCGACATTTCGGCAAACCGGCTCAACGATGCCGTGACACTGCCGCTCGGCGGGCTTCGGCTGATCGATACGACCAAGGGCAAGGTCGAGAAGGCATCGCAGATCGCCGACCAGGCAATCACCTCGGTGCCATGGCTCTCGCATGGTCGCGGCCGGCCATTCTATGCCGTCGGGGGAACGTGGCGCGCGCTTGCCAAGATCTACATGGAACAGGCCGACTATCCGCTCAGGGTCATGCACGGCTTCACGATGCCGACCGCGACCTTGCTGGCGTTCCTCGATGCCGTGAGCAAGGCGAAGAAGCCGTCGAACCTGGTCGGAATGAGCGAGGTTCCGAAGGCGCGCCGCGACGTGCTGCCCTTCGGCACCGCGGTTCTGGAGCGACTCTTGAAGCGCCTCGAGCCATCGGAAGTGATCTTCTCGGTGTTCGGCATTCGCGAGGGGCTGCTCTACACGCTGCTGTCGCGGGAGGAGCGGGCGCGTGATCCGCTGCTGAGCTTTTGCGAGTACTACGCGCGGCTGCGCTCGCGTTCCCTGGAACATGCCCACGAACTCTGCCAGTGGACCGACCAGCTGTTCGAGGTGACGCAATTCGCCGAGTCGACCGACGAGCGCCGGCTGCGGCATGCGGCGTGTCTCTTGTCCGACATCGGCTGGCGCGCTCACCCGGATTATCGTGGCGAGCAGAGCCTCAACGTCGTCGCCCACGCCGGGCTCGGCGGCGTCGATCATGCCGGCCGGATGTTCCTGGCGCTATCGGTCTATTTCCGCCATGCGGGGACGGGCGAATCACGTGGCGAGCACCTGTCGGAGAGGCTGAAGAGCGCGGTGACCAAGCGCGACCTGTTGCGGGCGCGGATGACGGGTGCTGCGATCCGCGCCGCTCATATGCTATCGATCGGCCGGCCGGGCATCGTCGATCTGACCAGTCTCGCCGTCGAAGGCGACAAGCTGGTGTTGACAATACCGAAGGCCTTCGCCGATCTCGACGGGGATCGCCTGCGACGGCGCTTCGCATCGCTGGCGACGCTGGTCGGGAAGGTCGGCGATATCCGGTTCGGCGCTTAGCGGGATGGTGGGCCGCGGCCGGGCCGTGGCCGAAGGCCCCGCCGTCGCCACAATTGCTCTTGAACTAGTCCGATCCCCCGAGGGGGGCGTGGGGGCGGCCAGAATGGTGGCCAAAGAGGACTTCTAGGCTTGGATTGCACGCCGCCGCGCACCCATATATGCGGGGCGCGAGGCAGCATGGGACAGATACGCGATGGCAAGCGATCCCTACGGGGTTCTCGGAGTAGCGAAAGCGGCTTCGGAAGACGAGATTCGCTCGGCGTTCCGCCGGCTTGCGAAATCGTGCCATCCCGACCTTCACCCCGGTGATACGGCGGCCTCTGAACGTTTCAAGCGGCTGTCGTCGGCCTATGAGTTGCTGAGCGACGCCGAAAAGCGCCGGCAGTTCGACGCCGGCCTCATCGACGCTTCGGGCGAACCGGTGCGCGGCTACAGTACGCATCGCGCTGGCGCTGCGCCCGGCGCCGGGTTCGGCGACGTCTTCTCCGATTTGTTCGGCGACGGCGGCTGGGGCGGCGGGCGACCGGGCTATGGCGGTGGCCCGCGCGCAGGGCTGCGCGGCCAGGATGTGCGCTACACGCTGGATATCGACTTTTTGGAATCGATTACCGGCGCCAAGAAGCGCGTGACGATGCCCGACGGTGGCGTATTGGATCTGACGGTGCCGGAGGGTGTGTCGGATGGCCAGGTGCTCAGGATGCGCGGCAAGGGGCGCCCCGCGTTCGGCGGTGGCGAGGCCGGCGATGCGCTTGTCGAGATCCGCGTGCGCCCACACCCGGACTACAAGCGCAGCGGCGATGATCTGTCGATGTCCGTGCCGATCACGATCGACGAGGCGGTGCTCGGCGGCAAGATCGAAGTAGCGGCACCGGGCGGGCGGCTTCAACTCGCGCTGCCGAAGGGCACGAGCTCGGGCCAGGTGTTCCGGCTGCGCGGCAAGGGCGTGCGGGCGGGATCGTCCGGCCGTCAGGGCGATCTCCTCGTGACAGTGAAGATCGTGATGCCGGACGTGATCGACGAGGGGCTTTCCTATTTCATGTCCGAGTGGCGCCAGAAGCACCGTTACGATCCCCGAGGCTGATAACGCGCGGGGCAAATGCGCTGGCAGATACGACTCGCAGGTCGGTCGAGCCGGCCTATTCGGCCGGGGGCTGTTTCGCCGGAAGCCGGTGAACGCCGACTTCGCCATCGACGAGCGTCAGAGCCAGCTCTCCGCGTTTCAGTGCCAGTGCATCCTCTCCGAACAGCGAACGCCGCCAGCCCTTGAGCGCCGCAACGTCCGCCTCCTGTTCGGCGGCGATGCGCTCAAGGTCGCTCGAGTCCGCGATCAGGCGCGGCGCGACGCCGTGGCGCGCGGCGGACGCCTTCAGGAGCACCTTCAAAAGTTCGACCGTGGCGGTCGCTTCGGCCGATAGCGGCTGACCCTGGCGCAGGGGCGGAACCGTCTTGGTGTCGCGTGCAAGGCCGGCCTTGACCGCCTCGACGATCTCGCGAGCCCGGGCCGAACGCCAGAATCCGTCGCTCAGCGATCGCAATTCGCCGAGCTGCTCGATCGCGGTCGGCGCCTGGTTGGCGATGTCGTAGAGGGCATCGTCACGCATGATGCGGCCGCGCGGCACGTCCTGCGACTGCGCCAGGCGTTCCCGCCAGGCGGCAAGCTCCATGAGAATGGCGAGGGAACGGCGGTTCTTGACCCGCAGCTTCAAGCGCTTCCACGCCTCGTCCGGATGGGTCTCGTAGGTACGCGGATCCGTCAGCGTCGCCATCTCCTCGTCGAGCCAGCGCATGCGGTCACTCTGCTCGATCTGCGACTTGAGGTGGCTATAGATGTCGCGGAGATGGGTGACGTCGCCAAGGGCGTAGACAAGCTGCTTTTCCGACAGCGGGCGGCGGCTCCAATCGGTGAAGCGCGAGGATTTGTCGATATCGTCGCCGGTGATCTTCTTGACCAGGTTGGAATAGCTGATCGAATCTCCGAAGCCGCAGACCATGGCCGCGATCTGGCTGTCGAACAGGGGCGTCGGGATGATGCCAGCGCGGGCCCAGACGATTTCGACGTCCTGCCGGCCTGCGTGGAACACCTTGACGACGCTGTTGTCCGCCATCAGCTCCCATAGCGGATCGAGAGAGAGCTTCGGGGCCAGCGGATCGACGATCACCTCGATGCCCGGTCCGGCAAGCTGCACGAGGCAGAGCTGCGGCCAGAACGTCTGCTCGCGCAGGAATTCGGTATCGACCGTCACGAAGTCGTGGGCGGCGAACTGGCGGCACGTTTTGGCTAGGGCATCGGTGTCGGTGATTACATGCATCGTATGCGGGATATAGCGCAGCCGGAGCCCGATGTCGCGGTCTCTTGCCCGCGACTTTGGAGCGAGAACGCGGGCAACCTGCCGCGGCCTTGACTTTCCGAGGTCCGCGTGCGCTTTTCCGGCCCTTGAATGTGGGATTCCAGACGATTTCGAGAGGCGATACGCCATGGCTGAGGCAAAGGCGGCGACTTCGGCCGCGACAGCGGCGAATGCAGCGGATGCGGCGAAGACGGGCGCTGCCGGGGCTGGCGGCATGCACCGCTACCGGACGCACACGTGTGGCGCCCTGACGGCTGCCGCCGAAGGTACGGTTGCCCGCATCTCGGGCTGGGTGCATCGCGTCCGCGACCACGGCGGCGTGCTGTTCATCGATCTCAGGGATCACTACGGCATCACCCAGGTGGTGGCCGATCCCGACAGCGCCGCCTTCAAGACCGCCGAGACGGTCCGCTCGGAGTGGGTGATCCGCGTCGACGGCAAGGTCCGCGCCCGTCCGGAGGGGACCGCGAACGCCGAGCTGCCGACGGGCATGATCGAGGTCTATGCAACCGAAATCGAGGTGCTTTCGCAGGCCAAGGAACTTCCCGTTCCGGTGTTCGGCGAGCCGGACTACCCCGAGGATCTGCGCCTCACCTATCGCTTCCTCGATCTCAGGCGCGAAAGCCTCCACGCAATCATCATGAAGCGGCTCGAGATCACGCGCGATATCCGCGACCGCATGCACGCGGCCGGCTTCAACGAATTCCCGACGCCGATCCTGACGGCATCCTCGCCCGAGGGCGCGCGTGACTTCCTGGTGCCGTCGCGGATCCATGCCGGCAAGTTCTACGCGCTGCCGCAGGCGCCGCAGCAATATAAGCAGCTGCTTATGGTCTCGGGCTTCGACCGCTATTTCCAGATTGCGCCGTGCTTCCGCGACGAGGACCCGCGCGCCGACCGCCTGCCGGGCGAGTTCTACCAGCTCGATGTCGAGATGAGTTTTGTCGAGCAGGAAGATATCTTCCAGACGATGGAGCCGATCCTCACAGAGATGTTCGAGCGCTTTGCCGGCGGCCGCCCGGTGACGAACGATTGGCCGCGCATTCCCTACGAAGAGGCGATCAGCCGTTATGGTTCCGACAAGCCCGACTTGAGGAACCCCATTGAGATGCAGGATGTGACCGAGCATTTCCGCGACTCGGGCTTCAAGGTGTTCGCGGGCATGATCGCCAAGGACCCCGCCGTGCGCGTGTGGGCGATCCCCGCGCCGAGGGGCGGATCGCGCGCCTTCTGCGACCGCATGAACTCATGGGCGCAAGGCGAGGGCCAGCCGGGCTTGGGTTACATCTTCTGGCGAAGAACTACGACTGTTTCAGGCGACGCTGTAAGAGCATTTGAGTTGCTGACAGAAGAGCAGAGACAGGAATACGACGAAAGACACGGCGTTTGGGAAACTGCCGGACCAATTGCCAAGAACATAGGCGATGAGCGATCTGAGGCTATTCGCAACCAACTAGGACTCGGTTCAGGTGCCGCCGTGTTCTTCGTCGCCGGCAACCCCGCCAAGTTCTACAAGTTCGCCGGTGCGGCGCGTGACCGCGTCGGCACCGAGCTGAAGCTCGTCGACGAGAACCGCTTCGCGCTCGCCTGGATCGTCGACTTCCCGTTCTACGAGTGGAACGAGGACGAGAAAAAGATCGACTTCTCGCACAACCCGTTCTCGATGCCGCAGGGCGGCGCGGAAGCGCTTGAAGGTGAAGACCTTCTGTCGGTCAAGGCGTTCCAGTACGACCTTGTCTGCAACGGTTCGGAGATCGTCTCGGGTGGCTTGCGCAACCATCAGCCCGAACTGATGGTCAAGGCATTCGAGAAGGTCGGCATGTCCAGGGAAGACGTCGAGCGCGATTTCGGTGGCCTGTACCGCGCCTTCCAGTACGGCGCGCCGCCCCATGGCGGCATGGCGGCCGGCATCGACCGCATCGTCATGCTGATCACGGGGGCGAAGAACCTGCGCGACATCGCGCTGTTCCCGATGAACCAGCAGGCCAGCGACCTGCTGATGGGCGCGCCCGCGCAGGCAACCTCGAAGCAATTGCAGGAATTGTCGCTTCGCGTCATTCCGCAGAAGAAGGAATAACCGACGGCAGCCCACCCCGTCCCGCCTTTCAGGGTGTGACGGTCGACTGCTGGCGTGAAACGGAAGATCATGCGCCAGCCAAAGATACTCACCACCATCCGCGACTACAGCTGGTCGCTCTTTGCCGCCGATCTGGCTGCCGGCGCGACGGTCGCCATGGTCGCGCTGCCGCTCAGCCTGGCCATCGCCATCGCCTCGGGCGCCGACCCGGCCAAGGGCCTCGTCACGGCCATCGTCGCCGGCTTCTTCATCTCGCTCCTGGGCGGCAGCCGCGTCCAGATCGGCGGGCCGACCGGCGCCTTCATCGTCGTCGTCTTCGGCGTCATCGCCAAGCATGGCTATGACGGCCTGGTGCTCGCCACCTTGATGGCCGGCGTCGTGCTGCTGATCGCCGGCTTCCTGCGCGCCGGCCGGCTGATCGCGCTCGTGCCCGAGGCTGTCGTCAACGGTTTCACCATCGGTATCGCCATCGTGATCGCCACCAGCCAGGCGGCGGATTTCCTGGGCCTGAGCGTGACGAAAGTACCCGCCGATTTCATCGAGAAGATCCCGGTGCTGTGGGAGGCGCGCGAAAGCTTCAGTCTGCCCGCATTCGCCGTCGCGCTGGTTACGCTGGTGCTCATCGTCGCCCTGCGCCGCATGGCGCCGCGCCTTCCGGGTCTGATCGTCGCGGTGGCGCTGGGCTCGGCCATCGTCGCACTGATGCATCTTTCGGTGGATACGCTTGGTTCGCGCTTCGGCGAATTGCCGAGCAATCTTCCCTGGCCCGCCTTGCCCGAATTCTCGTGGGCGAAGGTCGTCGAGGTCTTCCCCTCCGCGCTGGTCATCGCGTTCCTGGCGGGCGTCGAATCGCTGCTGTCGGCCATCGTCGCCGACCGCATGATCGAGGGCCATCACCGGCCGAACGCGGAGTTGACAGCGCAGGGCGCGGCCAACATCGCTTCCGCGTTCTTCGGCGGCCTGCCGGCGACCGGCGCCATCGCGCGCACAGCGACCAATGTCCGCGCCGGCGGCAAGACCCCCGTTGCCGGCATCGTCCACGCGCTGGTGATCCTGATTGTCATGCTGGTTGCCGCACCGCTGGCAGGCTATCTTGCCATGCCGGCACTGGCCGCGCTTCTCGTCATCACCGCCTGGAACATGAGCGAGCCGCACAAATGGGGCGAATATGCCCGCACGCGGGTGAGCGATCGCGTCCTGCTGGTGCTCACGCTGGTGCTGACCGTACTGGTGGACCTGACGGTGGCGATCGGCGTCGGCGTTTCGATCGGCCTCGCGCTGCGCCTGTACCGCCGCAGCGAGGTGCAAAGCGACTGGACGCCGCCGGATCGATGAAGCAGCCTGAATGGGCCCGCGCCGGGCTGCATCCGCGAGCAGACGAGGCTTGAATGGCATGGCGAACGGCCCTCGCATTCTGGTCACCGGCTTCGGTCCTTTTCCCGGCGCGCCCGTCAATCCGACGCAGGCGATGGTGGAGCATTTTCGCGCCGATCCCCCGGCTCCCGAAGGCCTTGGAGCGTTTCGTGCCGCAATCCTCGACGTCGACTACGCCACGATCGGTCCGCAATTGTCGGCGCTCGGTCGCGAATTCACACCGGACATCGCGATCCATTTCGGCCTTGCCGATCCGTGCCGGGGCTTTCGCCTCGAGCGCGTTGCCCGCAACCGTCACGGCTCTTCGGTTTTCGATGCCATTCTTGACAATCGCGGTGCGGCGCCGAAAGACCGCGCGATCTGCGCCGGTCCGCAAACCCTGCCGTCGCGCCTGCCGCTCGACGCCATAGCCGGCGCCCTCTCGCGGGCAGGCCTGCCGATCGAATGGTCGGACGATGCCGGCACCTATCTTTGCAATACGGCAATGACCCTGTCTCTGGCCCATGCCTGCGAGGACTTCACGCCGGCGATGAGCGGCTTCGTCCATGTGCCGCCGGTATCGGGGGAAGGGGGCATGGAATTCGACGATCTGGTCGAAGGCGCGCGCATCATCCTGGAGACCTGCCTCGCGCATTGGCGCGGCTGAAGGCGCGGCTCACACTTCGAGGATCGTCTCGAACCCGCCATAGATGAGGCGCTTGCCGTCGAACGGCATGCTCATCTGCGCCATTCGCTCATCTCCGCGCATGACGTCCCACGCCCTGTCGCGGATGACTTTCGACGGCCAGACGATCCAGGAGAAGATGATCGCTTCTCCGTCCTGGCGTTTCACCGCCAGGGGAAAGGAGGTCAACTCGCCATCCGGCACGTCCTCGGCCCAGTTTTCCACAGTCTTCAGCGCGCCGTTTTCAGCGCACATGTCGGCCATCAGCCTTGCCATTTCCAGATAGGCATTCTTGTTGCCCACAGGCACGGCCGCCACAAATCCGTCGATATAGTTCATCTGCCTTCTCCCTCTTGCGGGCTGGCGTTCAGGCCAGTTTGATCATGATGTCGGTCTCGAATTTCGACGGGTTGTCGGTTTCCCTCGGTGACACCCGGTAGATTTCGAGCTGGCAGGCGAGGCTGTAGCCGTCGGGACCGGACCCGGCATCCGGTTTCAGTCCTCGCGCATTGATCCAGCCATTCAGCATGCAAAATGCGTCGTAGAGCCGGTCATAGGGCCCGGTATAGGTCGCGACCGCATGGCGTCCCGCCGGCAATTCGTCCGCGACGACCTTGCCGCCTGCCGTGACCGGACGATCAACGATGTTGCCGACATCGAGTTCCACACTTCCGTCATTGCCGAAGCGGCGGTAGCGGAAGATGTGCAATCCCGGCATGACGCCATTCGCAAGCATCCACGCGTGGGTCTCGCCAAACAGCGGCGGTGCGAATTGCGGCAGGTCGCGCATCGCCCCGCTTGCCTTGATCGCGAGATAGGGTGTTGCTTCGCGCTCCACCACTTGGGGGATCGAAAGGCCGACGCCTGGCATGGCGGTCTCGGTTGCGGCAAGCATCGTGTTCCTCCACTATTCATTGGCTGCGGCGGCTTCGAGTGTGGCGATGTCGATCCTCGCCATCGTCATCATCGACTCGAAGACACGTTTTGCCATCGCGGCGTCCGGGCTCGCCATCAGGTCGAGCAGCCGCCGCGGGGTGATCTGCCATGAAAAGCCCCAGCGGTCCTTGCACCAGCCGCA
>JAGRKS010000177.1 GCA_020442185.1 Hyphomicrobiaceae bacterium | reverse complement strand
CGTAGTTCTCCTGGAAGTCGACCGTGTCCTTGTCGAGGTCGTCGAGCAGCATCTCGGCGACCTTCTTGAGGCGGCATTCCGTGTAGCGCATCGCCGCCGGCGGATCGCCGTCGACGGAGCCGAAGTTGCCCTGTCCGTCGATCAACGGCAGGCTCATGGAGAAGTCCTGCGCGAGGCGGACCAGCGCTTCGTAGATGGCGGAATCGCCGTGGGGATGCAATTTGCCCATGACGTCGCCGACGACGCGCGCCGACTTCTTGTAGGGCTTGTTCCAGTTCAGCCCCATTTCGCCCATCGTGTAGAGGATCCGGCGATGAACTGGCTTCAATCCGTCCCGGATGTCGGGCAGCGCTCGCGATACGATGACGCTCATCGCGTATTCGAGATACGACCGCTTCATCTCGTCGGTGATCAGCACCGGCCGGACGTCGTTCGGCTCCTGGCCGCCGGGCTTGTCGTCGTCGTTGTTATCGGTCACGGTTACTGCCTGCCTTGCGTCGCGCGCGACAAAACGAGCGCACGCTCGAAGCGTGCGCTCGACGGTGAATCGAACTGAAACAACAGACTAGCAAATCCATGACCGAGCGTGCAACGCCGGTGCGGGCGCACAAAATTCGAGGGAGGGATTTATCCCCATGAAAACAACATGTTCCTCACCTGGGCCGAGGCCGCGAAACCAATTCGCCGCAGTCGCGTTGACTTGTTCTCGACACAGAGAGCCACTAATTCGCTCATCAGGCGACGGCGGTTGACCGCTGATCGCATCTCGGCGCCGTGTCGCGCCATCGACAATTGGAACGGAACTGCCATGAAGAAAACAGTCGCATCCGCGCTCGCACTCGGCCTCATCGTCGCAACCCCCGCTTTTGCTCAGCAGGCGCCGACGGCGCAGACCATCTTCATCGATGCTCAAAGCGAAACCGAATATTTGGCGAAGGATCTGCTGATCGGCGCCAAGGTTCAGAACGACGAAGGCAAGATCATCGGCGACATCGAGGATCTCGTGCTCAACGACTGGAACCGTGTCGAGGGCGTCGTGATGGGCACCGGCGGATTCCTGGGTGTTGCCGAAAAGAAGGTCGGCATTCGTCTTTCGGCGCTGAAGTTCACCGAGAAGGACGGCAAGACCGTCGTTTCGCTGCCCGGCATCACCAGTGAGATGTTGAAGGACCACGAGGCCTTCAAGCGCGCCAAGCCGAAGAAGTCGATCCTCGAGCGCGCGATGGAGAAGGCGAAAGAGCTGACGGACAAGGGCTCGGTCACGGCGAAGGATGCCTACGAAAAGGCGAAGGAGCAGGCCGGCCCCGCCTATGAGCGCGCCAAGGAAGCCGCCAAGGAGACCTACGAGCAGGCCAAGGATGCCGTCAAGGGCACCGTCGACAAGGCGAAGGAAGGTGCTGCACCGGGTACGACGCCCGCAACGCCCGGCCAGCAGTAACGCACCCGTTTAGGACCTTTGCGCGCGAGCCTCGTAGCCATCGAGGCCGGTGCACTGATTGCGAGGCTGGCACGTCATCCAGGTGCCGGCCCTCGAAGGGCGATGGTGACCGCCTCGGATACGGCCGACAGGCACGTTTTCCGAAGTCAGCTCACGATGCCGATGGTCCACCGTTCAGAAGTTGAACGGACATGCGAAACAGAAGTAGCCACGACCGGCAACGGTCGTGGCTTTTGTTTGAAACCGACATCAAGCTTCGTGGCGGTTTATCCGATCGGACGCGCGACGGTTGCGGAGCGACGGTTGCAGCCGATGGGCGTGCCGGCGGACGCCTGTGAACTTGGGCGCGCAATCCTGTCCTGCCGAATTGCGTGACGCGCGCCGCATCACGACTCCCAGACCATCCAACCGCGTGCCGCTTGCGCGCGCACGGCCAAATCGGTCCGCAACCGGAACGCGCGAGAATGACGATCCAAGTTGCGCCCGGATTCCATATCCGCCCTTGGAACGGGTACGTGCGCGGCGCGAGCCACGCCGGAGCGGGCCCCGATCAGAACGGAATTTCGTCGTCGAGGCTCTTGTCGAATCCGCCACGGCTGCCGCCGCCGCTACTACCGCTGCCACGCGATGCACCGCGGGACGCAGGCGCGGGCGTGCTCGTTCCGCCACCCTGGTCGTAGCCGCCGAAAGCATCCGCACCGTAATCCGACTGCGAACTTTCCTGCATCCCGGCGCCAGCACCAGCGCGCTGATTACCGCCATCGAGCATCGTCAACGTCGCGCCAAACCCTTGCAGAACCACTTCGGTCGAATAGCGTTCCTGGCCCTGCTGATCCTGCCACTTGCGCGTCTGAAGCTGGCCTTCGATATAAACCTTGGAGCCCTTGCGCAGATACTGTTCGGCGACCTTGCACAGGCCCTCGGAGAAGATGACCACCGAATGCCACTCGGTCTTTTCCTTGCGCTCGCCGGAGTTCTTGTCACGCCAGGATTCACTCGTCGCAATACGCAGGTTGGCGATCGCCCTACCGTCCTGCGTGCGGCGGATCTCCGGATCGCGACCGAGATTGCCGACCAGGATCACCTTGTTGACGGAACCGGCCATGTCGAAGCTCCTTTCGAAACAGGCGCGCAACGGTCTCGACCGTGCGCGGAAACGCGTCCGAAGCTGCAGACTTCCGCTGCGGCTTCGCGGGAATTGCGGGGTCGCATGCGCTCGCGTGCGCAGCCAAACCCGACTCGATCCGACCGACCCTAGCCTGTCGGTCACGGCAATACCGCCCGACATCGGCTAACGCCTGGGCTTGTCCACCGGTTTTCAGCACCCGAGCAATCCCTAGCGGCATTCGCGCCAGCCACTACCGCAACCTGAAGGCTGCGGGCTCGAGCACGAGGACAGCCAACAAGTCCCTTCGAAGACGCCCGGTTCAGCCTCCCATCGGCCATCCCGGCCGTCCACTCGTCGTAGCATGGCGGCGAGCAGGACCGAGCTTCAGGACGCACGAGAACCAATCAATAGCGCCACCACGTCACGGGATCGATGCCCGCCGCTCCGTCGTTGTTCAATCAACCTCGACGGACACCCAGACCTCATCTCTCGCGACCGGGCGCGGTCCACGCATGACGACATCGACATCGGCGACCAGAGGGCGACACGCCAACATGTTCCTTATATGTTCTATAGTCGATCGCACCGCTCACCGCAAGTGTTCGCGACGGCCGAAAAGCAGCTTCGGTTGATGGACGCCGACACACACGCCGCCAACCCCAATCGTGAGGCGCTCAATACCGGCGCACCTAGGGCCTCCGAAGGTCGGCAGGACGCTGTGCCTCAGCCTGTGCGCTCAATTGCTACTGCGCGCAACGTCGACGGCGTTCGTGAAGTCGCGCATCACCTTGGTTGCCACCCCCGGCAACGCAGGGCATGACGACGACTTCAGCCGCTCGAACAAGGACAGCATGGCGCCGCGAAAGACGCTGGCCTGAGCCCGGCGCGCGATACCGGTTGCGACCGAGCCTTGCGACCAGCGCGGCCGGCACATCGCGTCGCCGAGCGCCACCGTGAGGGTTTCAGCGAAGGCCGGGCCGGTCGCGGCTGACGCACTCGCGTCGGCAAGCGCGCGCCAACGCTGATGATCCGGGCTCGCGGCCCAGCGCTCGGTGGCCTCGCGATCGAGAACCGGTTGGAGCGCCTCCTGCACCAACTTGCGCGTCCGCGCCACGCTGATGCGGTCGACGATCCGACGCATCGCCTCATGATCGGTATCACCCGGCGCCGACAGGACCAGGTTTGTCATATCCGCAAGTTGCATTGTCTCCGGCGCGGGCGGGGATGAGGCCCACACCTCGGCATAGCGGAGATCGGCAGCAACCAGCTTGGCGCCGGTCATGTCGGCGCCGAACAGTTTGGCCTGCTGGATCGTCGCGCCCTCGAGGTCGGCATCACGCAGCACAGCACCTTGAAGGCCCGCGTAGTTGAGGCCGGCCGCCTGCATACCAGCGCTCGAGAAATCGGCATACTGCAACTGCGCGCCGGTCAGATCGGCGCCCTGCAGGGACGCAATGAGAAAGTTCGCCCCTTGCGCCTGGACTCCTCCAGTCAGATCGGCCTTCTCGAGATGCGCGCTCGAAAAGTTCGCGCCGACGAGTAGCGCGAAGGTCAGCTCGGCCTCCTCGAGCCGGGCCTCCTCGAGCTTGGCGCCGCTCAAATCGATACCGACGAGTATTGCCTGTTCGAGACGCGCCCGCGACAGATCGGCCCCCCGCGCACTCGCGCAGCGCGCCGTCTTGCGGTTGTCGGACAGCAGCAATTCGTTGAGGTCCGCGCATTGCAGCCAGACGCCCTTGAGATCGGCGCCGACGAAGCTCGCATTCGAGATGTCGGCACCGGTCATATCCGCTTGATGCAGGTCCGATCGATCGAGGCGGGCGAAGCGCAAATCTCGGCCTCTGAGCTTCAACGTCGGCTCGCCAGGCGTAACGTCCCGGTCCGCGACGAGGTCGGTATCGGTGACCACCAGATTGCGCGTGAAAATGCCGAATAAGGAGCCGTCGGCGCGCGCGCCGAAGAAGGGCAGCGTGAAGCCGCCGAGATAGCGTTGGCCGCGGCCCGTTTCGGTCGGTGATGGCTCCGCACCGACGCCGAGCAGCCTCTGGCTCATGCGGTCGAGGGCTTCTCCCGGAACCGTCGCCGCCGCAAACGAGAACAGGGCGACCATTCCGAGCACCGCCGCCGTGACGAGGAAACTCAGCGGATGCGCTGCTGTCGTTCTCGCCAACGCCTTGAAGAACGAAGTCTCCGCACGGATCAGGAACACCCCGATCATCACCAGCATGGCAATGTCGATGACGAGTGCGATGCGATGCGACCATGTGATCGCGATCGAGTGATACGGCAGGAAAACCACCTGGATATAAAGGATCAGCACGACCGGTAGAACGACCAGTGTCAACCAACTCATGGCGTGCAGGAAGCCGCCCATGACGTTCGATCGCTCGGGGCCGGCAACAGCCTGGACGAAGAAGAAATTGTGCAATTCGAGGCGCAGCGGATGCGTCCGCCGCTCGCTGGATTCGAGAAGGCGTATGGCGTGATCGAATTCGAGCGTCTTGCGGGCGAGCAGAACAAGCTGGGAGACGACGCCCAGATGCAGCAACATCAGGAGGACAGGTGCGAATTGAAAGAACTGCGTCAGCTGGATCGACACCTGCAGGATCGGCAACGAGACCGGCGTCTCGAGCAGCAGATCACGATTGGTGACGCCTGCAACCGCCACCATCAAGTAGGTCATCAGGCCCAGGAATATGAGCCATGCACGGTGCGCGGTATCGCTCGAGTTGTTGACCGCCTCGAGCAGACTATACGGATTGACCGGGGTTTCCGTATCCGGGCGCGCATGCGCCATCCCGGGCATAAGCTCGGACATGCGGCTCGACTCCCTGACCTTACCACCGCTCTCTTTTCGCGCAGACCATAACGGAGAAAGTGTGTCCGTGACACCGCGTCACCGCCACAGACCCCGGCGGGACGCTCGAGTGTGGCCCCGTTGCGTCAATGGCCCCAACGCGCGGTATCGGCGCCGCCTTATCCGCACCTATCGCCACGTCCGGCTTGACCGACGGGCAAAGCCGCGCCATCGAACGACATGCCAAAATCTCGATCCCCCTCGAAGCCAAGGAAGGGCCGGCGCAGGATGCCCCAGTATGATTGCTCAAAATGCCCGGGATACTGCTGTTCTTACCCGCTGATTGCCCTCGACCGCCGTGACGTCGAACGGCTTGCGAAGCATCACGGCTTGTCCTTCGAGGCCGCGCGCCAGGCGTTCACCAAGGAGGCGCACGGCCGCAAATACGCGATGCGCCGCAAGAAGGACGAGATCTATGGCAAGATTTGCCGTTTCTTCGACACCAAGGCGCGCCGCTGCACCACCTACGAAAGCCGGCCAGCCGTCTGCCGCTCGTTTCCAGGCGAGGGACGCTGCGGCTACTACGATTTCTTGAAGTTCGAACGCAATGCGCAAGACGACCCCGACTTTGTGGCCTTGACCGACCACAGCGATTGATCGAGCGGCGCCCGGTGGCGCGCTACATGGCATCGAGGTTGTCTCATCGGCGGAGGCCCATGATCAGGCTCTACACATTCGGTCCGGCCTTCGGTCTCCCAGATCCGAGCCCATTCGTCATCAAGGCGCATGTGCTGCTGAAAATGGCCAGCGTCGACTACACGACCGATACGCGCGGGTTCAACAAGGCACCAAAGGGCAAACTGCCGTACATCCGTGACGCCAGCGGCACGATCATCGACGACTCGACGTTGATCCGCTTCCACCTCGAGCGCCACCTCGGCGTCGATTTCGACACCGGCCTATCGCCCGCCGAACGGGGTACGGCGTGGGCGTTCGAGAAGCTCTGCGAAGATCATCTCTACTGGGTCGTGATGCGTGAGCGGTGGCTCAACGACCGCAACTTCGACAAGGGCCCGCGCCGCTTTTTCGACGTGCTGCCGCGACCGCTGCGCCCGCTCGTCGCCGCGAAAGTCCGGCGGGACGTGCGCAAGGCGCTGCACGGCCAGGGCCTCGGCCGGCATACCTTCGGCCAGATGGACGAGATCGCCGTACGTGGCATTGCCGCCATCGCCGACGTCCTCGCCGACAAGGACTTTCTGATGGGGCCCAATCCTTGTGGCGCGGACGCATCGGTCTTCGCATGCGTGGCCTCGATGCTTTCGGAATACTTCGAAACGGCCGTCCGCGACGCCGCCAGCCGTCACGCCAACCTCGTCGCCTACCGCGATCGCGGCATGGCGCGCTGGTTTCCCGAACTCACGTCCGATAGAGCCGTAGCAGCCGCACCGGCTCCGACGTGAACCGCATCGGTGACGGCACGTCTGCAGTCCGCGGTGGCAGCACATTGTCGGACGACCACGACTGATTTCTGCACTGATTGGTGAAACATGATCGACGATCGAAGGCTCTACGCCCCGGCCGCAGCCCGCAACCGGGAGCCCATCCGCGAGGTGCTCCAGCGCCATCTGCCGCCGGCCGGTCTCGTTCTCGAGATCGCGAGCGGCACCGGCGAGCACGTCGCCTTCTTGGCTGGCGCAAGCGCACCGGAATTGATCTTTCAACCGAGCGACCCCGATGCCGCCGCCCGGGCAAGCATCGATGCGTGGGCGACCATGCTTTCGCTTCCCAACGTCAGACCGGCCATCGCCCTCGACGCCGCATCGCCAGTCTGGCCGGCGACGGCGGCGGACGCGGTGCTGTCGATCAACATGATCCACATTGCGCCCTGGCGCGCGACGCTCGGGCTCATGAGTGGGGCCGCGCGAATTTTGGACGACGGCGGCTTGCTCTATCTTTATGGTCCCTTCCGCCGGCACGGTCGCCATACCGCCGTGACCAACGAGACCTTCGACGCCGACCTGAGGCAGACCAACCCCGAATGGGGGGTGCGCGATCTCGAAACGGTCGCCGAGTTGGCCGCCGCCAACGGTTTCGCGCCACCAAGCGTCATCGAGATGCCGGCCAACAACTTGTCGCTCGTGTTTCGCCGGCAGTCATAAACAAGCGCGCGACAGCGATCCGCCATTAGCTCTATCGAGGACCGCCGACATGGACGAAAAGACCATCGATCGCGTCGCCATGGGCCGGCTGGCGAAGGCTCTGGCTTTCATCTGCGGTGCGGACCATCCGACCACGGCGGCCCTCGCCAAGGCTTCGGAAACCGGGACGGATCGCGACATCAAGGCCGCCCGAAAGCTGTTTCTCGCCCTGAAACCGGGCGACCGCCGCGCGGCCTTGACGATGATCGGGGACTGAGCCAACCGACCATAATTCGGACGGCCGGCGGTTGACCTCGGTCGCCCCCGGAGACGCTCACGCCCGTCGCGCCATGCCGTCAAACGGCCTGATTGGCCCCCGTGACGAGATGTAGGCTAGTGGGTGAGGGCAAGACAGGTTACACAGCGCGGACCAGAATTCCTGGCCGCGCGCCGCCGAGCTCGATGCCGAGTGCCCCGCGCTTCCTCCGACATCCGAGAAATCCCAGATCATGAGTTTCCCGACGACCAACCCGGCGCTGGCACGCGCCCTTGCCGCGCGCGGCTACACGGTGCCGACAGCCGTGCAGATCGCCGTACTCGAGGCGGACGCTACGAACCGTGATCTGCTGGTTTCGGCGCAGACGGGCTCCGGCAAGACGGTCGCTTTCGGCCTCGCGTTCGGCGAAACTCTCCTCGGTGACGCCGAGCGTCTTCCTCCGGCCGGTGCGCCGATGGCGCTGATCGTCGCACCAACGCGAGAGTTGGCGATGCAGGTCAGCCGCGAACTTACCTGGCTCTACGAGGCAACAGGCGCGCGTGTCGTCACCTGCGTCGGCGGTATGGATGCCCGCGCCGAAAGCCGCCAGCTCCAGGCAGGTGCCCACATCGTCGTCGGAACGCCGGGCCGGTTGCGCGATCACATTGAGCGCCGACGGCTCGACCTCGGCGAGCTTCGCGTGGCTGTGCTCGACGAGGCCGACGAGATGC
>JAGRKS010000022.1 GCA_020442185.1 Hyphomicrobiaceae bacterium | reverse complement strand
CTGACCGACCACAACGGCAAGTCGGTCGACTTCCGCAACGTCATCCTCATCATGACGACGAATGCGGGCGCCTCCGATCTCGCCAAGGCCCCGATGGGCTTCAACCGTGCCAAGCGCGAGGGCGAGGATACCGAAGCGATCAACCGGCTGTTCACACCGGAGTTCCGCAATCGGCTCGATTCCGTCATCGCGTTCTCGGGTCTGTCCCCGGATGTCATCGGCAAGGTCGTCGAGAAGTTCATCTTCCAGCTCGAGGCTCAGCTCGCAGATCGCGGCGTCACGATCGAATTGTCGGAAGCCGCTGCGAACTGGATCGGCGAGAAGGGCTACGACGAGAAGTTCGGTGCGCGTCCGCTGGCGCGCGTCATCCAGGAGTACATCAAGCGGCCACTCGCCGACGAGTTGCTGTTTGGACGTCTCGAGAATGGCGGCACCGTGCGCGTCGTGGTGGAAGGCGAAGGTGAGGAGGCGAAGCTCGGCTTCGAGTTCCTGCCGGCGGACCCCGCCAAGAAGCCTAAGGCCGCCGAAAGCGACGACGATGACGACGATGGCGATGGCGAGCCACGGGAGGTTCTTGTCGACGCCGCACCTCGGCGCGCGCTTCCGGGACCGAAGGACAAAAAGGACAAGAGCGGCCCCACCCCCCGGTCTGGCGGTGTGGTGCCGAGCGTTCCTCGACCCAAGAAGGGCGAGTGACCGACGAAAGATGGTCCGGCGCGGCGAACGTTCGCGCCTGACGGTTTTTGCAAATGAATTGGTCGAAGGCCGTCCGCGATTGCGCGGGCGGCCTTTTTTTGTGCCCGCGAGCTGTCCAGTCAGGGGATCAGGGGCCTCGCCATCGCCCGGTCTCGCACGTTCGCCGCTTGCTCAGTCCTCGCCTTGTTCCACCGGTAACCGCACGCTCCGTCGATCGGCTGTTAGTCGCAGCAACCGGCGTGCGCGAGGCGTACCGCCGACGCCGGCGCGATCGCGCCGGCGGTCGATGAAACAGCAGAAGGAAAAGGATCATGTGTCAGTTGTGCAGTGCGCCGCCGTCGGCAGCGACGAACGACGCCGATGTCGGCGCGTTCGAGGAACGGTTTATTGCTGCCATGAACGAGGCGGCGATGATCGCGATGGCTTCGCTTGGCCATCGGACCGGCTTGTTCGACGCCATGGCCGACGGTGAGGCGTTGACCAGCTCGGGGCTTGCGGCCAAGGCTGGGCTCGACGAGCGGTATGTGCGCGAATGGCTCGGCGCGATGGTGTGCGCCGGAATCGTCGTGCTCGACGACGGGAGCGGCACCTACATTCTGCCGCGTGCGCACGCAGCGCGATTGACGCGGACTGCAAGCCCAAATCTCGCGGTCATGGCGCAGTTCATGCCGCTTCTGTCGGCGGTGGAAGACGACATTGTCGGCTGCTTCCGCAACGGTGGCGGTGTGCCCTACGCGCGGTTCGGACGGTTTCACGAGGTGATGGCGGAAGAATCCGGCCAGACCGTGCTGCCGGAACTCGAAGCAAGCATCCTGCCGCTCGTTCCACGCCTGCAGCGTCGTCTCGCGGACGGCATCGCGGTGCTCGACGTCGGGTGCGGCCGGGCGCGTGCGTTGATGCAGATGGCAGAACGATATCCCAAGAGCCAGTTCACCGGCCTCGATCTGTCCGAGGAGGCGATCGATTGGGCGCGATCGACGGCGCGCGCGCGCGGTCTCGCAAACATCAAGTTCCGCACGCAGGACCTTGCGGATTTCGATCGCGCGGCCCCGCTCGCAGCCTACGATCTGATCACGTCATTCGATGCGATCCACGATCAGCCGCAGCCGATGGCGATGATCAAGGGCATTCGCCGCGCCCTGGCGCCAGGTGGAGTATACTTGGCTCAGGACATCAAGGGCTCGGGCAGCCATGCGGGCGATCGGGACAATCCGATCGGCACGCTGCTTTATACGATTTCGTGCATGCATTGCATGACGGTGTCGCTGGCGCAGGGTGGCGCAGGGCTCGGTGCGATGTGGGGGCGGTCGACGGCCGAAAGCATGTTCACGGAAGCAGGGTTCGGCTCGGTCGAGGTCCATGAACTCGCTCACGACCTGCAGAACTACTACTACGTCTGCCGCGCGTAACGCTTCGATGCGTGGACATTCTGCTGGCGCCGGAGCGCGGTATCACGTCTTGATGCCGGCGTTCCGGCGTTCCGGCGTTCCGGCGTTCCGGCGTTCCAGCGTTCTGGCTTTTTGGCGCTCTGGGCCGGCGGTATGCCGCGTTTCGCGGTGGGGCTTGCCCGATCCCCGCGACACAGTTCTGCATTTTTCGCAGGCTGAAAATTGGGCATATGTGGACTATGCTGACCCGGCGGTGCTCAGATTGACGTCGCGTCTGACGCGACCAAGCGCAGCCCATAATTCA
This sequence comes from Hyphomicrobiaceae bacterium, assembly GCA_020442185.1. Lineage (GTDB taxonomy): Bacteria > Pseudomonadota > Alphaproteobacteria > Rhizobiales > Hyphomicrobiaceae > JAEUMD01. The sequence goes on along the minus strand of JAGRKS010000022.1, from coordinate 20,502 downwards.
TCTCGCCTTCTTCCGCATCATCCAACGCCTCTCGCACGAGCGCCCTCATCCCGTGATCATCGACGACGACTCCTTGCCGCCGCAGCCGGCCCCCGAGGAAGCCTGGTGGCGCGGGGCCTCGCGCGCGGCCGTCTTCCGGCGCGGGATGATGGTGGCCTTCTCGGTCCCTGGTCTCATTCTGTTGGCGTCGGCGGGCGGCTTCGGCGCGCTCGCCAACGATGCAGGCTTCTCGCTGGCAAACGCAGTCTTCATGATGGGCGTGTTCTTCGCGCTACCGGGCCAAGTCGTCATGCTCGATCAGATGGCGCGCGGGGGCTCGCTCGCAGGCGGCGCGTTGGCAGTGGCGTTGACCGGCATTCGTCTTCTGCCGATGAGCGTCGCGTTGATGCCCTATCTGAAGGGGCCGCGCGCCACGCGTCTCGGATATATCATCGCCGCGCACTTCATTGCGGTCACCGCCTGGATGGAGGGCTGGCGGCGGTTGCCGCGCATTCCCGCCGAGCACCGTATCGATCACTTCATCGGCATCGGCACGGGGCTGGTCGCGGCGACGTTGTTCGGCACGACGGCGGGCTTCCTTGCGGCCGGCGCCGTGCCGTCGTTCATCGCGGCGGTGCTGCTGTTCCTGACGCCCGTCTACTTTCTCGTCTCGCTGATCGCGACGTCGAGCGGCTTGTCGGACAGGCTCGCGATCGTCGCGGGCGCGATGCTCGGGCCGCCGCTCTACATCATGGTTCCTGGCCTCGACCTGTTGTTGACGGGACTGATCGGCGGCACCATCGCGCATTTCGGCGCTCGCGCCTGGGACAAGTCATGAGTGAATTGCAGTCGGGATGGTCGACGGCGCTGATCCTGTTGGCGATCTCGCTTCTGGTGCATGAGCCGTGGCGCTGGATCGGCCTTTTCCTCGGTCGTAATCTCAACATCGAAAGCAGCGTGTTCCAGTGGGTGAGATCGGTTGCGACGGCGCTGGTCGCGGGTCTCGTCATGCGGCTCGTGCTGTTTCCCGCAGGCGCGCTGCAGGGCGTGTCGCTCGGCGTGCGATCGTTCGCGATGGTGGCTGGTGTGGCGGCGTTCTTCTACATCGGCCGAAGGCTTTCCGTCGGTGTCGGCGCAGGTGCATTGGCGCTCGCTGCCGGCACGCTCATCATTGGATGACGAGTGGCGTCTGGCCGATGAAGGCGCCATCGCGCACTTCGTCCGCGAGAAAGCGGGCGACGTCGGCGCGCGCCACCGTCTTGAATTGCCACTCGCGCGGATCCACGAGTGCCCGGTAGCGGCCCGTTACCGGTTCGCCGACGAGAACTCCAGGCCGCGCGATCGTCCACTCGAGGCCGGAGGACTTGACGATCTGTTCCTGGATATCCTTGTCGTCGTAGATGCGCTTCAGGAATACGGGAAACATCAAGCCGTCGTAGACGAGACCGAACTGTCCGCGGCTGTCGCCAGCGCCGAGGCCGGTCACGACGATCAGACGCTTGATATCCGCCGCGCGCATCGCATCGACGAGAATGCGTGTCGCGCGCGAAAAGAGCGTCGTGCCGCGCAGCATGACATCGAGCCCCATGGCGACACCGAGCGTCTGCACGACGGCATCGACGCCGTCGAGCGCATGGGTGATATCGGTGGGCGCGGTCGCGTCACCATCGATCTTCTCGAGATTGGGATGATCGATCGCAATCTTCGATGCCTGGCGCGACATCGCACGGACCTGGTGACCGTCCGCGAGAAGGGTCTTGACCGTTTCAAGACCGATGCCATGGCTGGCGCCGACGACGAGTATGCGGGACATGGCGCGTAACCTCTAGTTTCAGTTGTATTTTCAGGCCGTGGCGGCCACGAGGCCGCGTCGCGGGGGCGAGTGTGCGGCGACGCTACCCTTGACCATATGGGGCGTGTCGGCCTCTCTGGCCACACACATCGGATGGATCATCTGCCAGACGTGTCTAAGCCTCCGGAGAAGCGTTAAAGATGTCACGTGAAAGCTACAAGTCATTGTCGTCGAAAGCGGCGGCGGAGATCGAGGAGATCATGCCGTGGGACCTGGAGCGGATGCTCCGCGAGGTCCCTGGCCTCATCGTGCTCGACGTGCGCGAGCGAAGCGAATTCGATGCTCTCCACATCGCCGGCGCCATCAACGTGCCGCGCGGCATCCTCGAGGCCGCTTGCGAATACGATTATGCCGAGACCGAGCCGGAGCTCGTTGCCGCGCGTGGGCGGCCGGTCGTGATCGTCTGCCGCTCGGGCAATCGCAGCGCGCTGGCAGCGGTCGTCATGAAGCTGATCGGCTACGAGCAGGTCTATTCCCTGCGATTGGGAATCAAGGGCTGGAACGATGGCGATCTGCCAATGGTCGATGCGCGCGGCGTCGCGGTCGATCCCGACGACGCAGCGCACCTCATCGAGCCGAAGCTCGCGGCCGACCAGATTGATCCGGCGCGGCGGCGCGGCTGAGATGCCAAGCATGGTCGCGACGACGAACCGTTGCCGCGCCGTGCGTCTCTACGCGATCTCCTTCAAGGCCTTGCGGATCATCGTTGCGTGTTCGGCCAGCACCTCGGCGGCCGCGAAGCCGCCCTCGTGGCGCTTCAAGGCGACGCCTTCGTGGCGGGGGATGATGTGCACGTGCAGGTGGAACACCGTCTGGCCACCCGCTGCCTCGTTGAACTGCATGATCCTCAGACCGTCCGCATCGAAGGCCTTGAGCACCGCCTTGGCGATGCGCTGCGTGAATGGCATCAGCCGCTGCAGCACGACAGGGTCGGCATCGAGCAGATTCCGCGACGGCGCCTTTGGTACGACGAGCGTATGCCCCGGCGCCTGCGGCATGACATCCATGATCGCGATGAAGTCGTCGTTCTCGTAGATCTTGTGCGACGGGATCTCGCCCCTCAGGATCTTGGCGAATATATTGTCCTCGTCGTAGATCTCGGCCGTCGGTTCGGCGGACATGGATGCCTCCGTTGAAAATTCGTCGCAGCGTTATCGGCGAGGCTCGTGGGGGCCGTCAAGCCGCGCGACCGCGGCTCAAACGTCTGAGCCGGAGCGCCGGAAAGGGCCCTGGGAGGCGAGGTCAGAGTTGATCGCGGTTATCGCCTCGCGTTCGTGGTCGAGGTAGCGGGCGACGGCGCTTCTGAGACCCTCGTCGCCGATCCAGTGCAGCGAGTAGGTGGCGACCGGCTGGTAGCCGCGGGCCAGCTTGTGCTCGCCTTGGGCACCCGCCTCGACCCGTGCGAGGCCGTGTGATGTCGCGTAGTCGATCGCCTGATAATAGCAAAGCTCGAAGTGCAGGAAGGGGTGGTGTTCCGTGCATCCCCAATAACGCCCATAGAGGCAGTCGCCGCCGATCATGTTGAGGGCACCGGCGACCGGCCGGCCGCCGCGTTCGGCGAATATGATGAGGCAGCGGTCGGCCATCTGCTCGCCGAGTAGCGAGAAGAATTGGCGATTGAGATATGGCCGCCCCCATTTGCGTTCCCCGGTGTCGCGATAGAACGCGAAGAAGGCATCCCAATCCGCTTCCGTGATGTCGCGACCGCTGACGTGGCGGATGGTCAGTCCGCTCGCGACGGCGGCAGCGCGTTCGCGGCGCAGCGCCTTGCGCTTGCGGGAGGCGAGCGTTGCGAGGAAGTCCTCGAACGAGGCATAGCCATCGTTGGCGAAATGGAACTGCTGGCCGATCCGTTGCAGGAACCCGGCGGCACCGAGCCGCTGCCATGCACCTGCGTCGAGAAAAGTGATGTGCATCGACGAGGCGCCGGTTTGGCGCGCAAACCATGTGCCGGCATTCGCGAGCGTCATTTCCCGCGCGTTTGCCTCGATTCCGGCTTCGACCATCAGGCGCGGTCCAGGCACGGGCGTGAACGGGACCGCGACCTGGAGCTTGGGATAGTAGCGCCCGCCGGCACGGTGGTATGCGTCAGCCCAGGCGTGGTCGAAAACGTACTCGCCCTGGCTGTTGGTCTTGAGATAGGCGGGCATCACACCCGTTATGCGCTCGCCTTCCACCAGCGTCAGATGGCGCGGGTGCCAGCCGGTCCGCTTGCCGGTCGAGCCCGATGTTTCGAGCGCCTTCAGGAAGGCGTGGGCGACAAAGGGGTTGAAGCGCGCGGGATCGGGATTGGCGAGCCGGTCCCAGGCATCGGCCGGAATGTCGGCGATGGCGGGGTGGACCACGACGTTCGCGGGTAGTTCGCCGGTCGTGCCGTCGTTGTCGGCGGTATCGCGCTCCGGGGTGTCACTCAATGGATTCTGGTCCTCGGCACATGCTTCCTGACGGTCATTGTGACGGCTTGCTTTTCGACGGCCGGCCCATCCTCCGGTCCGGACGCTTCTGCGGCCCGCCTCCACTGTCCAACGGTTGCGGCCGCGGAGCGGATCGGACGAGGCGTAGAACCACGTTCATCAGGGCGCGAAGCCCTCGAAAATCGGGGCATCGGCATGTCGTGTTGCGGTTTCGCGATCCGCAGCGCTACGCACCGTCCATGTGAACACCAGCAGACGATCGACTTCGCGGACGTACCGCGTCACCGGCGTTGGCAGCGACGCGACGTCGTAGGCATAGAAATGGGGAGCCGCCGGTCCCGATTCGAGCAGATGCGTCAAACGCTCCGCTCGCGTCCGGCTCAATCGGTCTTGCCACCAGTGATCGCCATCCTCGGCCGATAGATAGTTGCCCGAGACGATGCCGCGCGCGACGTCCGGCGCCAATTCGCGGATCGCAGCCATCACGGCGGGATCAAACGACATCAGCGCCAGCGGGCCTTGGTAATTCTGGGAGGTAGCGGCGACGGCTGCAAGAAACGCGCGGTCCGGCGGCTGCCACTCGCTTTTGATCTCGACGAGGAGGGGCACGCGCCCCGCAACGCGGGCGAGGAGGTCGGCGTACGTCGGTATGCGTTCGCGAGGCGCGGCCTTGAACGGCATGGCGGCGATGCTGGAGCGATCGAGCGCCGATACTGGCCCGGTGCCCACGACGAGCCGATCGAGCGCCTCGTCGTGGAATACGAGCGGCAGCCCGTCGCGCCCAGCCCTCAGGTCGCATTCGATGCCGTAACCGCCGGCTATCGCCGCGTCGAAGGCGGCGATCGTGTTCTCGACCGCGCCGCCGCCCGGCGCGCCGTGCAGGCCGCGATGAGCGATCGGGCGCAGGAAGGCAGAGAGATCGGTCGTCATGAAGCGATCAAGCGGTGACACGCAGGATGGCATCGATCTCGACGGCGCAGCCGCCGGGCAGGGCGGCAACGCCGACCGCGACGCGTGTGTGGCGTCCTGCATCACCGAGAACCTCGACCATCAGGTTGGACGCGCCGTTGATCACCTTCGGCTGATCGCCACTTTCGGGTGTCGAGGCGACATAGCCCGTCAGCCTGAGCACCTGGGCGACGCGATCGAGATCACCGAGTGCCGCCTTGGCCTGTGCGAGGATGTTCAGCGCGCAATGGCGGGCCGCCGTCTGAGCGTCGGCGATGGCGAGACCGTCGCCCAGCCGTCCGCACACGATCGTGCCGTCGGCGGCCTTCGACACCTGGCCGGAAATGAACAACAGGTCCCCGGCCATCAGATAAGGCACGTAGTTGGCGACTGGGGCCGGCGCCTCGGGAAGGTTCAGGCCGAGTTCTGCGAGGCGTGCCTCGATCTTTCCTGTCATCGTCGGGTCTCCACTCGGGTTGTGCGGCCGGCGCCGCCAGCTTGGCCACGGAAAGTCGGGGTGAGGCATCCCGGTGCCGGCACTACCTTAAAGCTGCCGCACCATGGGGCCATCTGAGGCGACCATGTGTGAGCCGACGCTCGCCTCTTTGCAAGTCCGGGCGGATGAGCATAGGGTCCGGCGCCGAGGCCACCGTCGCTGCGGCCGCGGTTGCCTTGGCCGGCGGGGCTTGTTTGCCACCGCTTGCTGCAGGCGGCGTCCGCCGAGTGGATGATCCTATCGGGAGTAGATGATGGTTACCAATTCGCGCGCCGTGCGTCGTCTCGCCTGCCTGCCCGCGGTCATGCTGGCGACGCCGGTCCTGGCCTCGCCCGGTACGGATGCGATCCACTTTGCGCCGCATCGCGCGGTCTACGATATCACCCTCGAGCGCGCGGCCTCCGGTTCCGGCGTCGTCGATCTGTCGGGCCGCATGGTCTACGAGCTTTCCGGCAGCGCCTGCGAAGGCTTCACCCAGAACATGCGCTTCGTGACGCGCATGACGTCTCAGGACGGCAGCGATCAGGTCAATGACCTGAGGACATCGAGCTGGGAGGAGGGCACCGGCCAGCGGTTGCGTTTCAGCACGGCGCAGTATCGCGACCTGAAACTCGTGGAGCAGGCGAATGGCGATGCTCGCCGTCAGCCCGAGACCGGCCAGATCGAGGTCGATGTCAGCAAGCCCGCGAAGACGACGCTGGAGCTGCCCGCCGAAGTATACTTTCCCATGCAACATTCGACAGCCCTCGTCGCTGCCGCGCGCGACGGCAAGCGTCAGCTCATGGCGAGGCTTTACGACGGCTCCGAAAAGGGCGGCAAGGTCTATGAGACCAGTGCCATTATCGGCGGCGCGACGCCATTCGCGGCGGCCGGCGTGCCCGACGGTGTCGGCAACCGCGAAACATTGGCCAAGGTGCCGTCGTGGCCGATTGCCATCAGCTATTTCGAGCAGGGCCAGGAGAACAAGGATGTCGTGCCGTCCTACGAACTGACGTTCCGCATCTTCGCGAATGGCGTATCGAGCGGCCTCGTCATCGACTACGGTGAGTTCGCGGTGCGCGGCGAGTTGACCGACCTGACCTATTTCGCCGCGACCGAGTGTGTCCCCGACCCTGCCGGAAAGCGCACCGCGCCGGGCAAGGCATCGCGAGAGGGTTCTTCGCCCGAGGCCGGCTCGAAGTCTCCCTAGCCGAATCCCAAACCGAAAGCAGATCCGGCCTGCGCTTCATGGTTGGCTGCGGGTGGTCCCGGTGTCCGATGCACCCTGCGGCATCCCGCTGTTCAACGCTGCCGACAGCCACAGGCGGGCCGCTCCGCGCGCACCGCTCGCATCGCCATGGACCGGGGGGCGGATATCGAGCTGCTTGTCGTCGGCGAATATGTAGGGCGCGGCGAGGGACGGAACGGCGGCGTAGAGATGGGCGAGTTGCGACAGCCCGCCGCCGAGCACGATCACGTCGGGATCGATCAGGTTGACGACGTGGGCAAGCCCCCGCGCAAGGCGGCTCGCGTGGCGTGCCAGCGTCCGGCAGGCGGCATCGGCCGCGGCACCATCGCGCGCGGCTTCGGCGGCGATCGCCTCGGCGGTCATGTCGGCGCCCGTCAGGCGGCGGTGATCGGCGGCGAGGCCGGGGCCTGAGATCCAGGTTTCGAGGCAACCGTCACGGCCACACCAGCAGCGTGGGCCCGGGTGCTCGTCGGCCGCAGGCCAGGGCAGGCTGTTGTGGCCCCACTCGCCGCCAATCCCGCGCTGGCCGTCCAGCAGTTGCCCGTCGACGACGATGCCGCCGCCGCAGCCGGTGCCCAGAATGACGCCGAACAGGCGCCGCGCCCCACGCCCCGCGCCGTCCTCTGCCTCCGAAAGCGCGAAACAGTTGGCGTCGTTGGCGAACCGCGCCGGTTGTCCGAGGACGGCCGCCAGATCGCGCGCGAAGGGTCGGCCGTTGAGCCACGTGGAATTGGCGTTCTGGACAAGGCCGGTTGCCGGAACGATGGATCCCGGCATGGCGATGCCGACGGGCGCCACTGCATCGAGGCCGGCGTCGGTTGCAACCGTTTCCGCAAGCGCGGCGATCGCAACAAGGGTTGCGTCGTAGTTCTCGCGTGGCGTCGGGATACGTCGCTTGGCGAGCGTCGCTCCGTCATTCGAGAGTACGATGCCCTCGATCTTGGTGCCTCCGAGATCGATGCCGACACTCGCCTTGCCCAGCGTCATGATCGCGAAGGACCTCTATGCAAGTTGAAGCCGCGACGGCACGGGCGGTGACAGACGGCGCCGGTCGCGGCGTCGGCACCCGGTCGCGGACCTGGAAGGCCAGCGCTCATGCGGAACCGCCCGCGGCGCCGTTGCGGGTGAGGACGTGGTGACATTGGGCGATGCTCTCCGGAGCGATCCCGGCCTCACTGGTGAAAACCAGAAGCAGCGTCTCGTCGCCGAGGAGGTATTCGAGGACGCCCGCGAGCATGGCTGGATCGCGGGCGCCGGCGCGCAGTTCCGCTGGCCCCATTCCCGTCAGCGATAAAAACCTGCCAAGACGCTCCGGGTCGCCGGCCAGGAAGCCGAGGCCCCTCAGGGCCGCTGTCTCAGCCGCTTCGCGATCCGGCCCCTTGACGCGTGTTTTCATGCCATCTGGTCCCCTGAGGATGCAAATCGTTCGCCAGCTTAAACTGTTGGTTACGGCTGGCGATGCAAAGTGTCGGTGAGTTTCTGCCCCAGAATCGGTGCACAACGGCGGAAGCGCAAGGGCAGGCTTGCAGAGCGATGACTTATCAAGAGATGAGGATGGCGATCGGGGACAAGGCCGGCGTTGGTCGGCGCGCCGCCAAGTCCATCCTGATTGTGGAAGACAACGAGCTCAACATGAAGCTCTTCCACGATCTACTGGACGTCAATGGCTATGCAACCATCCAGACCCGCAACGGCCTGGATGTTGTCGACTTGGCGCGCCTGCATCGGCCCAACCTCATCCTCATGGACATCCAGCTTCCCGAGGTTTCCGGCCTCGAGGTGACGCGCTGGCTCAAGGACGACGACGAGCTGCGCAGCATTCCCGTCATCGCAGTCACGGCATTTGCCATGAAGGGCGACGAAGAGCGGATCCGCTCCGGCGGATGCGAAGCCTACATCTCGAAGCCTATCTCTGTCGTGACCTTCCTCGAAACGGTTCGGCGTTTCATCGGCGAAGCCTAAGGCCAATAGCCGGTGCATAGTAAGGCGTGAAATATGACTGCCCGCGTTCTCGTCGTCGACGATATCCTGGCCAACGTGAAGCTCCTCGAAGCTCGGCTTGCGGCCGAATACTTCGAGGTGTTGACGGCCTATAGTGGCCAGGAGGCGTTGGATATCTGCGCCCGCGAGCGCATCGATGTCGTGCTGCTCGACGTCATGATGCCGGGAATGGACGGCTTCGAGGCCTGCCGGCGCATCAAGTCCGATCCCCACACCCACCACATCCCTGTCATCATGGTGACGGCGCTCGACCAGCCCTCCGACAAGATCCAGGGCCTCGAGAGCGGCGCCGACGATTTCCTGACGAAGCCGGTCGACGACATAGCCCTCGTAACGCGCGTCAAGAATCTCGCTCGTCTGAAGACGCTGAACGACGAGATGCTGATGCGTGCGTCGACCAGCCGGCAACTCGGAATCGCCGAGGACGACGCGCTGCAGAAGGCGCTCTCCGGTCGTTCGGGCCGAATACTCGTCGTCGAGGATCATCCGCGGTCGGGCACGCGGCTGCTGGCGTCGCTTTCAAAGCTGCACGACACCTTCATCGAGCAGGATCCGCAGCGTGCCCTGTTCACGCTCACCGAATACGATTTCGACCTGGCCATCGTCAGCCTCAGTCTGGAGCGCGCCGACGGTCTGAGGCTGTGCTCGCAATTGCGTTCTCTCGAGCGCACGCGGCATCTACCGATCATCATGCTGGTGGAGCCGGGCGAGGAAGCCCGACTGCTGCGCGGCCTCGACATGGGCGTCAACGATTATCTGATCCGTCCAATTGACCGCCACGAGCTGCTGGCGCGGGTCAAAACACAGATCAAGCGCAAGCGACATTCGGATTTTCTGCGCAATCGGATCGAGCAAACCGTCGAGCAGGCGATCACGGACGCCCTGACCGGGCTGCACAACCGCCGCTACATGGAACGTCACCTCGAGACGCTGGTTCGCGAGGCGCTCCGCAGCGGACGCAATCTGTCATTGCTGATCGCCGATATCGACTTCTTCAAGCAGGTGAACGACACGTACGGCCACGACGCCGGTGACGAGGTGCTCCGAGAGTTCGCGGAACGCATGCGTCGCAATACGCGCGGCATCGATCTCGCTTGCCGGCTTGGCGGCGAGGAATTCGTCATTATCATGCCGGATACCGAAATCGATCGTGCCTACCAGGTCGGCGAGCGCCTCCGGGCTTGTGTCGCGGCGGACCCGTTCCCCTTGGCACAGGACCTTGCCATCCGGGTCACGACGAGCGTCGGCATCGCGACCCTCGAAGCTATGGACGATACGCCCCACACCATCTTCAAGCGGGCGGACCAGGCGCTTTATGCGGCCAAGCGATCGGGGCGCAATCGGGTCAATGCCGCCGCTTGAGGCGATTGCGCGACGGCGACGTTACCCATCGCCTACAGCCTGACGTAGCATTCCGCCTCCACCGTGTGCGGCGAAAAGTGCATATCAGCCATGCAAGAATAGAATATTTTGAGCGGCAGGCCGTAAGCGTATGATAATGCGTTAAAAATTTTATCGATCTGAGCGAGGCCACAGCTGCCAACTCGCATTATGATGCGTCGACTGACTGTACAACCATCTTGAGTTGTGAAACGGTATCGGAAGCTCGCGACGATGGCTTGGTTCGAAAGCTGCCCCCGTTAAGCCATCTAGTGCAATTACGCAGTGATATGGGAAGCACATGCCAAGCGAAACTTGCGTCCCACCGCATGTTCTGCCAATTTGCGGACGCTGATCTGAGCAAAGTTCATCAGAAGGATCGTCGGCTTATCTCCGGTTGGTGAGAAGTAGGACAAGTGTCCGGCTGGAAGCATAGCCTCTGAAACAAGTTTCCTGCGAACACTGGGTTCGCCGCATCTCCTGGTGCCGTAGGAAAATCACGATCGGCAAAGATTGCAGCTGCTTTAGCCTCCACTAATAAGCTGCGCACTGAGCTGGTTGTGAGGACCGGCGAAACGCCAACGCCCTCTTTGGCGGTTCGTTTGGAAGTAGGGAACCGTGGTTTTCTCGGAATCATACCCCGCTGCCGAGGCGAGCCATGGTTCCCTACGCCCCAAAACGGATTGCGATCGTGCCTTGCACATCGCCGCTCGCGGATGAGCCTTCAGTACATCTCTGTTGAACAAATTTGTCGCAAGGACGCGATGCGGATTTCTGCTGCCGCGCACTCGTGCGTAGCTGCGATCCCCATCTGGTTGCGCAATTCATGTCCCGCAGCCGACGACGCGTCTCAAATGTCGCAAAAGACCGGCTGCCGACGTGAAATCACGGTGCCCGGTCGCACCGTGAATGAGCGCGCCTTTGACGGGTGGAGTGTGCGCACGGGGATCGCTGGAGATAGGTAAACCGGCCGGCCATGCCTTTTGCGCGACGAGCAGGCGGTGCGGCCAGCATATCGCGCGCCCAGGACCCAAAAGATCCCGTGCTACATCACCCGCGGCGGCCGATCGGAGCTTCGGCCTGCCTACTTGATCTTGGTTTCCTTGAACTCGACGTGCTTGCGCACAACCGGGTCGTACTTCTTGAACGACATCTTCTCGGTCGTGTTGCGCGGGTTCTTTTTGGTCACGTAGAAGAAACCGGTGCCGGCGGTCGACAGCAGTTTGATCTTCTGGACGACAGGCTTGGCCATGTTCGTGGGTCACTTTGCTCGAATTTGTAAGGTTGGGCGCAACATACCCGCGCGCGAACCGGTGTCAAGCAAACCTCATGCGATGAGATCGCGGCGGAACGCCCCATTTCTGAAACTGTAGAACGGAACCGGTGCCGCAGTGTCGCCGCGTGCCAGGTGCACCACGAGGTCTTCCATGACGGCACGTGTGATGTTCGGCAGGTCGAGGGTCTGGATTTCGGCAATCGTGAACCAGCCGATGGTGTTGAGTTCGTCGTCGGGTCGCGTGCTCTCTTGCGCGACCTCTGTTGCGTCGGCGACAAAAAAGCGGGTGTCGTAGCGCCGGGGTCTTGCTGGTGGTGTGATGGCGCGGGCGAGGAACGACAGGCGCGAGATCGCCGGAAGATAGCCCGAACGGTAGAATCGTCGCCATGTCGGATGTCGTGACGTCGGCACGCCCTGGCTGGCTGATGGACGGCCGATCACGAGCCCCGCCTCCTCGAACGTCTCGCGGATCGCGGCGAGTGCGAGCGCCCTGGCGCGTTCGGGGCTGGCTCTACCCTTCATGTCCCACATGAGCCGCTGTACGTCCCGCTCGGACATGGTGTCGTGGGCGGTGGCGGTCCAGTCGCCACGGTCGAGGCGGCCGCCAGGGAATACGAACTTGTTGGGCAGGAACACTTCGCTCGCACGGCGCCGGCCCATCAGGATGCGCGGTTCGTGTCCGGAGCGGTCGACGAGGATCAGTGTTGCCGCGTCGCGTGGGGTCAACGTCCGCGTGATGCGCGGAACGGACGCCGCGTCGCGGGCCGCGGCTTCGTGGCGCTTGCGGCTGCTGGCCGCCATGTCAGGCCTGTGGTGCGCGGGCGGCAGGCGCCACCTCGACTTCATCCGGCTTGCCGCTGAAGCCGTGCATCCGAAGCGCCCACTGCAACCCGATCAGGGCGCCCTTGATGCGGGGCAGCAGGAAGAGGCTCATCAAGATGATCATCGGGCCCCAGATGGCGGCGTGAACCCACATCGGCGGCGCATAGGTCGTCTCAACCGTCATCAGCGCGCCGACGACGACGTGGCCGGTGATCAGCATCGTGAAGTAGGGTGGTGCGTCATCGGCGCGGTGGTGATGCAATTCCTCCCCACACGCCGGACAGCTCTCGTGAACCTTGAGATAGCGGCCGTAGATTTCGCCTTTGCCGCAGGCCGGGCAGTGCTGACCGAGGCCGCGCAATATCGACTTCTTCACGTCGCGATCGCTTGCGGGGGCGACTGTCGCACCGGGAGTTGTCTGTTCGATCACGTCAGCCTCGCTGGTTGTCTTGCTCGCCGGGACGTCGTGTTGTTCGCCGGCTGGTTATCCTGTCGGCCGGCACGATGGCGCAAGCCTCGGGACCACCTGCCTCGGATCGCCCCACGCACCAGATGGCCGTGGCCCGCCCTGTCGCGGAGGTCCGGCTGATGTCGATCTGATATTGATCAGCGTTGCGAACCTATCCGCACCAGCGGGCATCAGAAAGGCGTGAAAACGCCGCGCCGTCGGGCACTGCCTTGTGTATTGGTCTGGCGCGCGCCGCCAAGCCCGCGGCGCACAAGGCTTCCGTTGCATCAGCGCCGACGCGTCGCCCGCTGGCCGCCCGGCATCGGTCGGCCACGCCGCTGCCGGAGTTTCAGCCCGCCCTTGAATGCGGTCAAGGCCCCCTTCGCCGGCGGCGTCAGCATCTCGAAGCGCAATGCACCGGCGCTCGGTATCGCTTCGACGAGGCGAACCTCGACCTTGTCACCGAGCCGATAGGCGCCGCCCGATCTGGCGCCCAGCAGCGCGTGGGCTTCCTCGATGTGGTGGTAGAAGTCGCCCTCGAGGCTCGAGATCGGCACGAAGCCATCGGCTCCCGTCTGGTCGAGCTTCACGAACAGCCCCGAGCGGGTAACACCCGCGATGCGTCCGTTGAAGGTCGCCCCGACGCGGTCCGCGAGGTGATTGGCGATCAGCCGGTCGACCGTCTCGCGCTCGGCCGCCATGGCGCGCCGTTCGGCTTCCGAGATCAGGCGTGCGGTATCAGCAAGTCCGCCGAATTCGTCATCGGCGAGGCCGTCGTCGCCAAATCCGAGGGCGCGGATCAGCGCGCGGTGGACGAGGAGATCGGCGTAGCGGCGGATGGGCGAGGTGAAGTGCGCGTACCGCCTGAGATTGAGGCCGAAGTGGCCGTAGTTCTCGATGGTGTATTCGGCCTGCGCCTGTGAGCGCAAGACAACCTCGTTGACGAGTTCAGGCACCGGCATCGCCTTGGCCCGCTCGAGGACGCGGTTGAAGGCCGCCGGCTTGAGCGATCCGTCTGTCGGCAGCTTGAGATCCATGGTCTCGAGGAATTCGCGCAGCGATTTGAGCTTCTCCTTCGAGGGCTCGGCGTGCGCCCGGTAGACGACCGGGGTGCGTCGCGCCTCGAGTGTTTCGGCGGCCGCGACATTGGCCTGGATCATGAACTCCTCGATCAGGCGGTGCGCGGCGAGCCGCTCGGGAATGACGACGTCGGCAACGCGACCGTCGGGGCCGAGCCTGATCTTCTTTTCGGGGAGGTCGAGATCGAGCGGACCGCGCTTGTCGCGTGCCGCCGCGACGGCCTGATATGCGGCCCAGAGTGGCAGCAGTGCGCCGTCCATCAAAGGTTCCGCAGCTTCGCCCGGCGCACCGTCGAAGGCTGCCTGGGCCTCCTGGTAGCTGAGCTTGGCGGCCGAGCGCATCATGGCGCGGTGAAACGTATGCGACCGCTTCTCGCCATCGGCGCCGAAGATCATGCGCACGACGAGGCAAGGCCGATCCTCGCCCTCGCGCAGCGAACAGAGGTCGTTCGAGATCTTCTCGGGAAGCATCGGCACGACGCGGTCGGGGAAATAGACCGAGTTGCCGCGCAGGCGCGCTTCACGGTCGAGGCGGCTGCCGGGACGCACGTAATGCGCGACGTCCGCGATCGCGACATGGACCACGAAGCCGCCGGGATTGTTCGCCGCGGTATCGGGCGCCGCATGGACGGCATCATCGTGGTCGCGGGCATCCGCGGGGTCGATCGTCAGCAGCGCCATGCCGGTCAGGTCGAGGCGGCCGTCACGCCGGGGCGGCTTCAGGTCGCGCGTTTCGGCAATCACGCTTTCGGGGAAGTCGTCCGGCAGTCCATGGGCATGGACGGCGATCAAGCTGATCTGGCGCTGGTCGTCGGGATTGCCGAGCGTCTCGAGGATGGCGGCCTGGGGCGTCGTGAAGCGGCCACGCTTGGCGAGATCGAAGCGAACGAGATCGCCGTCCTTGGCACCACCCTGATCAGCTTTCTGGATCGTCCAGGAGCGCAGCGACTTGCGGTCGATCGGCTCGATGGTGCCGCCGCCACGTGGGCTCGAGCGGAAGATGCCGAGCAGCCGTCTCTGATCGCGCGGCAGCCGGCGGATCGGCTCGGCCTCGAAGCGAAAGCCCTCGACATCGACGCCTGAGAGTTCGGTGATACGTGCCAGCACGCGATCTCCAATACCGATCTCGGCACCCGCGTCCCTGCGCCCGCGATGCGCGGTCAGGAGCAACACGCCGGGACGTGGTCCATCGCTTTCGTCCCAGACGACGGGTTCGGCGACGAGATCACCGTCGTCGTCGCGCGCCTTGACTTCGAGAACAGCGACCGGCGGCAGACCGCCCTTGCTCCGCAGCGCCTTGCGATCACCGGCGATCAGGCCTTCTTCGGCCATGTCGGCGAGCAGCTTCTTGAGCGCGATACGCGCCCCACCTTTGATGCCGAAGGCTCGGGCGATCTCGCGCTTGCCGACCTTGCTCGGGGCATCGCGAATGAAGTCCAGAACCTGGTCCCGGGTGGGCAGGTCGCCGTCGCCGGGGGGCGGTGCCGACTTGTTCTTGCGTGCCAACTTCGCGCCTTTCACCCGCCGTCAGCCGGGGACTTGACCTTGCTCTTGGCGGCCGGCTTCGCGGAGGCCTTGGCCGGGGTCTTGGCTTTCGCGGCGCTCTTGGCGGCGGCCTTGCCGGCCACGGGTTTCTTCGACGCGGGCTTCTTCGCGCTGGTTGCCTTGGCACTCGCGGCCTTGCCGCCGCCGCCTGCCACCGCCTTCGTCTTCGCAGCCGATTTGCCCTTGCGCGCCGGCTTCTTTCCGCCGCCCTTCGCGGCGCGTTCGGCGAGCAGTGCCACGGCTTCGGCCACCGTCAACGTCTCGGGCTCCTTGCCGCGCGGGATCGTGGCATTGACCTTGTCGTGCGTCACATAGGGGCCGTAGCGGCCCGACAGAACTTCGATCTTGCCACCGCCGTCGGGATGTTCGCCGAGGTCCTTGAGCACGGCCGGCTTGGCGCGCTGGAAGCGGCCCTTGCCGCCCCCTGCGCGCTTCTCGGCGATCAAGGTGACGGCACGGTTCAGGCCGACCGTGAAAATGTCCTCGAAACTTTCGAGATTTGCGTAGGTCTTGTCGTGCTGCACGAAGGGACCGTAACGGCCGAGGCCGGCGAGAATGGGCGTGCCCGTCTCCGGGTCCGAACCCACTTCGCGCGGAAGGGACAGCAGCTTGACGGCGAGTTCGAGGCCGATCGTCGCCGCGTCGACGCCTTTCGGCAGGCTGGAGCGCTTCGGCTTCTCGCCGTCGACGCCTTCGCCGAGCTGCAGGTAGGGGCCGAAGCGGCCGTTACGCAGAATGATCAGCTCGCCAGTGGCTGGATCGATGCCGAGTTCCTTGCCGTCCTGCACGGCGGCGTCACCGGCGTCGCCCGTCTGTGAAAGTTGGCGCGTGTAGCGGCATTCGGGATAGTTGCCGCACCCGACGAAGGGGCCGAACTTGCTCGGCTTCAGGCTGAGCCGGCCGCTGCCGCAGGCCGGGCATGTGCGCGGGTCCGAGCCATCGCCCTTGTCGGGGAAGATGTGCGGCCCGAGCATGTCGTTCAGGGCTTCCATCACCTCGCCGACGCGCAGATCCTTGATGTCGTCGATCGCCGCGGTGAAATTCGTCCAGAAATCGCGCAGCACGTCCTTCCACTTGAGATCGCCGTTCGAAATGAGGTCGAGCTGTTCTTCGAGGCCAGCGGTGAAATCGTACTCGACATAGCGCTTGAAGAAGCTCTCGAGGAAGCCGATCACGAGCCGGCCCTTGTCCTCGGGAATAAGGCGCTTCTTGTCGAGCTTGACGTAGTCGCGTTCGACGAGGACGGCGAGGGTCGAGGCATAGGTCGAGGGCCGGCCGATGCCGAGTTCCTCCATCCGCTTGACGAGGGTTGCCTCCGTGAAGCGCGGCGGCGGCTGCGTGAAATGCTGGTCGGCGGCGATGGCGTCGTCCTTCAACCGGTCGCCGGCGGCGAGCGGCGGGAGGCGGCGGGTCTGGTCGTCATCGCCGTCGGTGTCGTCCTTGCCCTTGTCGATCGAACGCTGGCGGTCGTCGCGCCCCTCTTCGTAGACACGCAGGAAGCCGTCGAAGGTGATGACTGAGCCGTTGGCGCGCAGACCGTAGGCCTTGCCGTCTCGGCCCCTGACCTCGATTTCGGCGGTTGTCTGCGCGAGTTCGGCCGGTGCCATCTGGCTCGCGATCGTGCGCTTCCAGATGAGGTCGTAGAGCGCCGCCTGATCGCGGTCGAGCGTGCGTCTGACGCTGTCCGGGGTGCGCCTGGGATCGGTCGGGCGGATCGCTTCGTGCGCTTCTTGCGCGTTCTTCGCCTTGGTTTTCCACTCACGCGCGAACGGTGAATATTCCCGACCGAACTGCGCCGAGATCACGTCGCGGATCTGGGAGACGGCCTCGGGCACGATCTGTACGCCGTCGGTTCGCATATAGGTGATGAGACCAACCGTTTCGCCGCCGACGTCGACGCCTTCGTAGAGCCGCTGCGCGACGTTCATCGTCTGCTTCGCCGAGAAGCCGAGCTTGCGAGAGGCGTCCATCTGCAGCGTCGAGGTGGTGAAGGGGGCGTAGGGATTGCGCTTGGTCGCCTTTTTCTCGACGTCGCGGACGACGAATTCGCTGTTCTCGATCGCGGCCTTGATGGCGAGGGCGGTAGCCTCGTCCTTGATGTCGAGCCGCTTCAACGTGGTGCCGCCGATCGCCGTCAGTCGCGCCTTGACGTCTTCGGCCTTGGCGGTCTTCAGGGCAGCTTCGATCGTCCAGTATTCCTCGGTCCGGAATGCTTCGATTTCGGCTTCCCGGTCGCAGACGAGGCGTAAGGCGACGGATTGCACGCGCCCCGCCGAACGGGCGCCCGGCAGCTTGCGCCACAGCACAGGCGACAGCGTGAAGCCGACGAGATAGTCGAGGGCGCGGCGGGCAAGGTAGGCGTCGACGAGCGGTTCGTCGATATTGCGCGGGTGGCTCATTGCCTCCAGCACCGCCTGCTTGGTGATGGCGTTGAAGGTAACGCGTTCCACCGGCACGCCTTTTTTCAGGACGCGCTTCTGCTCGAGAATTTCGAGCAGGTGCCAAGATATGGCCTCGCCCTCGCGATCGGGGTCGGTGGCGAGAATGAGTTTACTCGCCGACTTCACAGCATCCGAGATCTCGCGCATCACCTTCTTGGATCGCGCGTCGTCGACCTCCCAGTGCATCTGGAAGTCCTTGTCGGGCTCGACCGACCCATCCTTGGCCGGCAGATCGCGGACATGGCCGAACGAGGCGATGACCTTGTAGTCCTTGCCCAGGTACTTGTTGATGGTCTTGGCCTTGGCGGCCGATTCAACAATGACGACGTTCATGCCAGGCTTTCGAAACGGGCGATGCGCCGGCGCCGTCGCCACTATTCCCGCCCCTTTTGAGGAAGCTGCAACGTGATTGCGACGCCAGCGGCGATGGCCATGCGGGCTTGTTCAACGGCGGCAGACCATCCGCGAAACCCATCCTGCTGTCAAACGCGATGGCAGATTGGAATCGTGTGATGGCGGATTGATGGTTGCAATATTCAGCCGGAGGTTATATCCGGGAAGAGACTTGGAGGAGTGGTTACGGGGGTGGATAACGAGCTATGAACGCAAGCGACAAATCGACGGGCACCCTAGCACAATTGATCACGGATGCGGACGGCGACGAGGGGCCGGGTCCCATCGGCGGGCGTGCCGACCAGCTCGCTTACATGGCTGACATGATCCTCGAATTGCAACAGATGGCCGCGCGCGGTGGCCTCGGGACCTTGGCGGGCATCCTCGGTCTGGCGCATACGGAGGCGCGGCTGCAGAGCGCCCGCAGCGACTGAAGAGAGCGCTGCGGGATGAGCATGGCAGGACCTCGTGACGGATTGGTCCCGATCGGACGGAGCCATAGTCCGCAACGGCTTC
Organism: Hyphomicrobiaceae bacterium; assembly: GCA_020442185.1. GTDB lineage: Bacteria > Pseudomonadota > Alphaproteobacteria > Rhizobiales > Hyphomicrobiaceae > JAEUMD01. The sequence goes on along the minus strand of JAGRKS010000022.1, from coordinate 1,684 downwards.
GTGCTGCGCGTCTCATGCGATGCGAGCCACCAACTGGTTGCCCTGGCGGCAGATGCGCCCTGCCAGCTCCAATTCCATCAGGATGACGTTGATGGTGCGTGCCGGCAGTCCGGTTTCGCGCGCGACGGCGTCGATGTCGACGGGGGCTGGGCCAAGCGCGTCGAGCACACGGTTGCGGTCGGTCTCGCCAGGGAGATGTGGAGGCTCGGCCGTTATGGCGGGCTCCCACGGCGCCACGTCCGGTTCCGCGAACGAGGGATGCGGCGAGAGGCCCGAAAGGGGGGCCATGTGCGTCAAGACGTCGGCCGGTTCCGTGGCGATGATCGCACCGGACTTGAGCAGCCCGTTGGTGCCTTCCGCGCGCGGATCGAGCGGGTGGCCAGGAACCGCGAAGACGTCCCGTCCGTGTTCGACGGCGTAACGTGCGGTGACGAGCGTTCCGGACCGCCGCGCGGCTTCAATCACGACAATACCGAGGGCAACGCCCGCAATGATGCGGTTGCGCCGCGGGAAGTCGCGGCCGCGCGGAACGAAGCCCGGCGGCATCTCGGACACGATCGCGCCCTGCTCGCCGATGGCGGCATGCAGGGCCGCGTTTTCCGGGGGATAGACGATGTCGACGCCGCCAGCGACAACGGCGATGGTGCCTCGCTCGAGCGAGGTTTCGTGGGCCGCGGCGTCGATGCCACGGGCCAGGCCAGAAACGATCGCGTATCCCGCGGCGGCGAGGCCAGAGGCGAACTGCCGCGTCAGTTTCAAACCGGCGGCGGATGATTGTCGCGAGCCGACGATGGCGATGGCGGGGCGGGCCAGGAGGCTCGTCACACCGCGCACGTAGAGAAGTGGCGGCGGCTGTTCGATACTGGCGAGGGCTGGCGGATAGCCCGGCTCGATGGTGAAGATCGGGACGGCACCGATGTTGCGGGCGCGCTCGAGTTCGCGTTCGGCGTCGGCGCGCGGCGTGATGCGGATCGGGCGGCCGCGCCCGCCTCGCCGCGCCAACTCCGGCAGAGCCGCGAGGGCGGGCTCCGCGCCGCCGTAGTGATTGATCAATTGGCGGAACGTCACCGGCCCGACGTTCTCCGACCGGATCAGCCTGAGGCATGCCAAGCGCTGAGCATCGTCGAGAGGCGCTTGTGGCAGCGGGGCGGCGGTGAACAGCGAGCCCGGCTCAGGCATTGTCTTTCGCACCGATTTTGGGCTCTTGGCCGGCGACGAGGCGGCGGATGTTCGGGACATGCTTCCAGACCAGCAGGAAGCTCATCAAGGTAGCGAGAATGCCAACCTCAGGCAGTACGAAGTACGAGGCAACCGCCGGCGTCACGACGGCTGCCACGAGTGCCGCGAGCGAAGAATAGCGAGAGACGACGGCGACTAGCAGCCAAACGCCGCAGAACACGAGCGCCAGGTGCCAGCCGGCACCGATCAGCACGCCGATGTAGGTTGCGACGCCCTTGCCACCCTTGAAGCCGAGCCAGACCGGGAAGAGGTGGCCGAGGAACGCCGCCATGCCGGCCAGAAGCGAAGCCACGATGGCATAGCCGCCAAAGGCACCAAGCCAATGGCCGGCGAGGACGGCGGCCGTACCCTTCAGGGCGTCGAACAGTAGCGTCGCCGCAGCCAACCCCTTGTTCCCGGTGCGCAGCACGTTGGTGGCGCCGATGTTGCCCGAGCCGATCTTGCG
>JAGRKS010000176.1 GCA_020442185.1 Hyphomicrobiaceae bacterium | reverse complement strand
GCTTCAACGGCGGCTCGCAGCTCGCAATCGGCACGATCGCGGATGCGTCGTCGGTTTCCCGCATCTTCGTCAACACCAACCTGGCGGCATGCGGCGGCGTCGTCGCGGCACTCGTGCTCACGCAGATCTTCTACGGCAAGGTCGACGTGACGATGGTGATGAACGGTGCTCTCGCGGGTCTCGTTTCGATCACCGCCGAACCGCTGGCCCCGAGCCCGGCCTTCGCAATCGCCATCGGCGCCGTTGGTGGCGTGATCGTGGTGTTCGCGGTGCCGCTGCTCGACAAGATGCGGATCGACGACGTCGTTGGTGCGATCCCGGTCCACCTGTTGGCCGGCATCTGGGGCACGATGGCGGTTCCGCTGACCAATGGCGATGCCACCTTCCTGGCGCAGGCCATCGGCGTCGGCTCGGTTGCGGCATTCGTCATCGTCGCCAGCGTCATCGTGTGGGGCATCCTGCGCGTCACGATCGGGCTGCGTCCCTCGCTCGAGGACGAAGTCGCGGGTCTCGACAAGGCCGAGATCGGTCTCGAGGCCTATCCGGAGTTCGGTAGCGGCAGCCAGCGCCTCGGCGCTTAAGCGAACCGCTATTCCTACCTCCCGAGCATTCGTCTCCCCCAAGACGTGCTCAGAACTGGGCCCGGCGCGAAAGCAGCCGGGCCCTTTTTCGTACGGGGTGCCGGTTCTTTGTGGCTTGCTGAGAGGACGACGGCCGAGAAAATGCCTAGGCCGTGGCGTAGCTGATGCCGCGCCTGCCATGCTCTGCCGCCGTTACGCGATGATGATGCGTGTCGTGCGGTCAAGCTGGCCGATCAGTTGCGCGAGGTGCTCGGTGCGGAGAGCCAGACAGCCTTCGGTCGGCGCCATGCCGGGGTGCGCGCAATGCAGGAAGATGGCGCTGCCGGCGCCGCGAACGCGCGGACGCAGGTTGTGATCGAGGACGACGAGAATGTCGTACAGGCCATCGATACGCCAGAGTTGCTCGGCGCTGGCCGGATAGGGTAGCCGCACCGGTCGGTTGTAGTTTCGGTCGGCCGGCGCGTCGCACCAGCCCATGCAGGGGGAGAGGGCGCGTACCGACAATGCGCTTGCGGGCCTGGCGACACGATCCGGCCGGTAGTACACGCCGACCGGGTGCCATTCGCCCATCGGCGTCGCGCCATCTCCCTCACGTTTCCTCGCCAGGCGGCCCGTCCGCCCGAGTGCCAGCGGCCAAGTTCGGTTCGCAAGCGCCAAATAGCCGTTTTCGGCGGAACGGGATAAGGCCATAACGCGTATGTGACGATAATTGTGCGGCATCTGAGCCCGATGTTTGCGAAGGAGGGCGAAGAATTCGGTTTGGGTGGTATTGGGAATTTCGTCCAAGTCCGTGTGAGAAGCGAGGTTTTGACGGTCGCGCCACTTTAACAGCATGCGCCGCACCCCTACCTGAGCCACGAATGTGGTGCTAAGTTCGGACCATTACCCTCTATTGGAGCGAAGATCAGATGAGCACGGCCCGTAAGGTTCTGATTGTCGACGACGATGACGATCTGCGAACCTCGCTGCGCGATCAACTGGCACTCCACGACGAATTCGACGTCGTGGTCGCCAGCACGGCCTCCAAGGGCATCGAGACGGCCAAGAGCGATCATCATGATCTGATCCTTTTCGACGTTGGCCTGCCTGACATGGACGGAAGGGAGGCGGTGAAGCTGTTGCGCAAGACCGGCTTCAAGGGCCCGATCATCATGCTGACCGGGAACGACAGCGACGCAGACCAGATTTTGGGGCTCGATGCCGGCGCGAACGACTACGTGACGAAACCGTTCAAGTTCGCCGTGCTGCTGGCCCGCATCCGCGCCCAGCTACGCCAGCACGAGCAGAGCGAGGACGCGGTGTTCGCCATCGGCCAATACCAGTTCAAGCCCGCCTCCAAACTCCTGGTCACCGACGTCGGCTCGAAAATCCGGCTGACGGAAAAGGAAACCTCGATCCTGAAGTATCTCTACCGTGCTGGCGAGAAGGTGGTAACGCGCGACGTGCTGCTGCACGAGGTCTGGGGCTACAACGCCGGCGTGACGACGCACACGCTCGAAACGCATATCTACCGGTTGCGCCAGAAAATCGAGAAAGACCCTTCGAACGCCGAACTTTTGGTGACGGAAACCGGCGGCTACAAGCTCATCCCCTGAGAGGCTCCGCTGCCCCGATCCGATCCCCACTGGGATCCCCAGTCCGATCCCCGCCGCGTCGCCCGCTCGAAAGAGCGGGCTTTTTGTTTGATGCCATGGCGAACCTGACGCGCCGCACGGCCTCTCATGACCTTGCCGGCAATCGAAATCCTCAAAACAAGCTCAAGGATCGGTCCGTCGCATGCTGGCTGCTTCGCCATTCTTTTGCCGTTCCTTCGCGGCGCATATGCAACCGGGGAGGGCTTGCAACACGGTCACTGATTGGGGGTGAGCCATGCGAGGCCCGAAATCTTCCTTTTCTCGCCAGCGCGTCGAAGACGACGACAGCGAACTGCATGAAGCGCGCGAGGTTGCCGAATGGCTGGCCCCCGACGCTGGCAGAACGTTCTATCCGGGCGAGCCGATCTATTGGCCGCGCCGGCGCCGCGGCATCGGCAAGGTCCGCGCGATGTTTGCCTCGCTTGTCATTGCAGCCTCGGGGTACGGGCTCTGGCAAACCCAAGCGCACTGGCGACCCTGGGCGAGCGAACGGTTGGCGGCCGTGATGGCCGGGATCGAGGCAAGCCGCGCCGCATCGGCGGCATTGCCGTCGCCTGTCCCGGTGCCGCCCTCTCCGGAGGCGCAAGGCGGGGTGCCGCAGATGGATCCGCCGCCGAAGGACGTCGCCGAGGCGCCGGGCGCCGCGTCAGGTGAGGCGGTCGCCGCGATTGCGCCGCCCGCTGACACGGCGGCGACGACTGATGCAACAGCCGAGAGCCAGCCTTCGGCGGCAAACAGTGAAGCAGAGCCGAGCGCGACGGAAGGGGCGCGCTCGGAAACGCTACCCGCGCCGCTGCCACCGCCGGTCGTCGATTCAGCCGATCCCTACCAGAAGCGCGCGCTTGCGGCTGGGCTCCACCCGGAGCTGTCGCGGGCGCTGCTGTCGCGCTTGACCGAGGAGGATTATCGCAATGCGCGCGCCGCCATCGCCAAGGCGATCGCTGATGTCGCTGACGGCGAGGCGTTCCTATGGCCGAAGAAGCGCGCACCGAAGCTGGCGCTGTTCCAGGTCCACTTCGTGCAGGGCGCAGCCGCCGATTGCCGCCGCTACGTCGTCACCGTGACGAAGGACGGCTGGGCAACGACGGCGCTGCCCATGGAGCGCTGCGGCGTGAAGGCGCCGAGGCATGCGTCAGCGGGGTAAGGTTGGCGGGATAGGGGGGCGAATTTCGAGTGCGCGCATCCCCCGACGCGACGTCGTGCGGCTTGATTGCATGCGGACACGAGCGAGCTGCTGGGGCAGTTCCGTCTCTTGAAGGAGACGTGGACTGTTCGGCAGGATGGGCCATGAGCTGCCGTGACAGACGTTGGAGCTCCGGTGTCCGGCTTCCATTTGGTTTCAACATCACCCAAACTAATCCCCGCACAAACTGAAACGTCGATCATCACTCGCAGGTCTGTCAGCGAGTGAAGTCCAGTGCGCGGTCCCATATCGTCACCAGTGAAAGCCTGCATTCCGCCCATCGCTTTGGAATGCGAAGTGGCATGGGCGCGCGTGGTATTGGCGTTCAAGGTCTTCGTCCAAGTCGCGATCAAGGCGGGCTTCAATCCCGGTCAACCACGTGCTCCGGCAGGCAATCCCGATGGCGGACAATGGACGAGTTCAGGCGGCAGCGCCGGTGGCGGGCTCGTCCATCTTGCTTCAAGCCGTCGGCAAACGGTTCGGGTTCGCGTCGGTCGCTCCTACCATGAGGCAACTCTCGGGCAATCCATGCGCCTTGCCAATGCGCTTGCCCTAGCACGCAGCTCACGAGACAGAGTGCGCGAGATCGAACCGGGCTGGAAACCAAGACCCAGCCTGACCGAAACCGTCGAAGGTGAAATTCGCGCGCTGGAGGCCGCGGCACGCGAGGCAGATGCGCGCTTTCATGAACTGACCAGATCCGATCCACGCTTTGGCATTGGTGGCAATCAGGGTCCTGCCCTCAGCGATCCAACAGCGCCATCATCGAGACCGCGCTCTAGCGAGATCGTCGAGGCCTACCGGTACATCACGGGGATGCCGCAAGTTCCGCCCAGCCGACAAGCATCAAGCGCTTCAGGCACGGTTGCCTACATCGACCTGGACGGAACGCCCATCATTGGGGTGAATTCAGACGCACCTGGCTACACTTCAGGTGACGAAGCGCTAGCGCAGGTCCTGCGGTCGGAGTTGATCGATGAATTTCCAGATGTGATGTCGACAACGCACTGGGGCCGAATTCCAAACAACGCTGTCTTTCATGCTGAAGCCAATGCGCTCTTGCGAGCAGCGCAGGTATATGGTGGTACGCTCAGGGGGCGTGACATCGAAATGCGCACGGATCGACCGCTCTGCAGAAGTTGCGATATTCTGTTGCCCTATATTGGCTCGCTGCTCGGCAATCCTACTGTCCGAATAATTGATGGAACCGGAGCCCTGTGGATTGTGCGCGATGGTGTTTGGATCCGAAGGGGGCGCCGATGAGAAAGGACATTTATTTCGACAACTTCTTTGGTCCTGGATGGCCAGAGATCAGAGAGTTGGAACCTTATTTCTTGGCCCCGAAGGGCAAGGAGTGGTTCTACACGGGTGGGAATGACAGTGCAGGTCTCAGCCTTGAAGGGCTCGATGGGACGAAGCACTTGCCCTGGGGACGGGGGCGCAAAGACATCTATCTTTCAATGTGGGGCAATCCCGAACTCGGTGTACTTCTGCACTATTGGCGCATAGGAGGCGGCGTCCCGCGCCAGGACTGGTTCTCCAAGGGCGACACAACGAGGCTCAGGAAATGGGTGCGCACACTGCACAACGACCCAATGCCAGTTGGTCTTTACATTCCATTCGATGAGGCCTGGAAAGCGGTCAAGGAATTCATGGAGACCGAGGGGCAGCTTCCCACCAGCATCGCGTGGATCAAGGGCGATGACCTGCCCGAAGGCACGTTTCCTGATCCGTGATGACGCGACTTCTGCTCAGTTCCTGCACAAGAGACGCGATTTTGTCGGCACTGCCTTGAGCGTTGACAGCCGCTCAGGGTCAATAAGAGAAATTCTTTCCGAAGTACGGGCGTCTGTGTCGCCGCCGATAGCGGAACTTTTGGTGGAGCATTATCGCTTGCCGGCGCGCGTCAATTTAATTTCCCTTTTCGCTCCCATCGCAGATCCCCTTCACGTGGCGGGCATGATCGGGGAGGGGTGAAGTTCGCGATGCGGCGGAGACTCAGTTCGCGTTCAACACAACTCATGTCGCGCCAGTCGCCGCAAAAGCAAAACGCCCGCTTCAATGAGCGGGCGTCTGTGCTTGTGGTCGCGATGCGGTTCGCAGGTGGGCTCGATCAAGCCGCCTTGTTCAGCATGTTGCGGATGATCATCTCTTCCGCGATCTGGATGGTGTTGAGCGCCGCGCCCTTCAACAGGTTGTCGGAGACGATCCAGAGCGCGAGGCCGTTCTCGACGGTCGTGTCCTCGCGGATGCGGCTGACGTAGGTGTCGAACTCGCCCGCCGCTTCGATCGGCGTGGCGTAGCCGCCGGGCTCGCGCTTGTCGACGACGGCGATGCCGGGCGCGCTGCGGAGGATCTCGCGCGCCTCGTCAGCGGAGATCGGATTCGCAAACTCAATGTTGAGCGATTCCGAATGGCCGACGAACACCGGCACGCGCACGCATGTTGCGGAGACCTTGATCTTGGGATCGAGGATCTTCTTGGTCTCGGCCAGCATCTTCCATTCTTCCTTGGTGTAGCCGTCCTCCATGAAGACGTCGATCTGGGGAATGCAGTTGAAGGCGATCTGCTTGGCGAACTTCTTCGGCACGACGTCGGTGCCGGGCACGTACTTGCTCTTGGTCTGCTGCCAGAGTTCGTCCATGCCTTCCTTGCCAGCGCCCGAAACGGATTGATACGTCGAGACGACGACGCGCGTGATGGTGGCGGCGTCGTGCAGCGGCTTCAACGCGACGACCATCTGTGCCGTCGAGCAGTTCGGATTGGCGA
>JAGRKS010000175.1 GCA_020442185.1 Hyphomicrobiaceae bacterium | reverse complement strand
CGCCGCAAGGCCATGCTCGAGGACCTCGCCGTCCTGACTGGCGGCCAGACGATCTCGGAAGACCTCGGCATCAAGCTCGAGTCGGTTTCCCTCGATATGCTCGGCCGCGCCAAGCGCGTGACGATCACCAAGGACGACACGACGATCGTCGACGGCTCGGGCAAGAAGAAGGACATCGACGCCCGCGTTTCGCAGATCAAGGCGCAGATCGAAGAGACCTCGTCCGACTACGACCGTGAGAAGCTGCAGGAGCGCCTGGCGAAGCTCGCCGGTGGTGTTGCCGTGATCAAGGTCGGCGGCGCGACGGAAGTCGAAGTCAAGGAGCGCAAGGACCGCGTCGACGACGCCCTCAACGCGACCCGTGCGGCCGTCGAGGAAGGCGTGGTTCCGGGCGGTGGCGTAATGCTGCTCAAGGCAACGCTCGCGATCACCGTGAAGGGCGACAACGCCGACCAGGATGCGGGCATCCAGATCGTCCGTCGCGCGCTCCAGGCGCCGATCCGCCAGATCGCCGACAATGCCGGCGTCGAAGGCTCGATCGTCGTCGGCAAGGTGCTCGACGCGAAGGGTGCCAACTACGGCTACGACGCCCAGAATGACAAGTATGTCGACATGATCGAGGAAGGTATCATCGATCCGGCAAAGGTCGTGCGCACAGCTCTCCAGGATGCGGCGTCGATCGCCAGCCTGTTGATCACCACCGAGGCAGCCGTTGCCGATGCGCCGAAGCGCGACGCCGGCCACAGCCACGGCGGCGGCATGGGCGGAATGGGCGGCATGGGCGACATGGGCATGATGTAAGCCCATTTGCCTGGCGCTTCGGATGCCCACAAGCATCCGCGCTTGTTGGTGGCGCTTCGGATGCCCACAAGCATCCGCGCCGGCCATATGGAAAGGAAGGGCGGCTCGCGAGAGCCGCCCTTTCTTGTTCTGGTTTGTTGAGATTCACGAGCGTGACGTTTCAGAGGATGTCATCGCCAGCAGAGTCCCGAGGTTCGGCCCTTAGCAACAATCGCGGTGCGCGACTGCCGGCATTTCGGGTTCAGCTGCTTCTCCTTCGGCGATTGGCTATCGAGGGTCACTTGGAACATAAACCGAACGAAGTACCTCCAGCTCCATCATGCTGGCGACCACCGCGAACCGTGACGTGTAGGCGCCTGCCCCAACTCGTTCGGACCAGAGCCCCGGTTGTCGTCCTCGGACGTTGCCCCGTCGTTCAGCGTTGATCGCGCGCGCGGCAGCGTCTAACACGTCGGCAAGCCTCACTCATGATGGATGATGCCTGGATCCTCGGGACAAGCCCGAGGATGACACCCGATAGGTTTGGGCAAGGTTTCCGTATGACCGACACCACCGACGAGACGCTCGCCAACGCCACGCCAGCGCCCAAGGGCACCGCCGATCCGCGCCTCAAGGCCGAGATCGCGCGACGGCGCACGTTCGCCATCATCTCGCACCCCGACGCCGGCAAGACGACGCTGACGGAAAAGCTGCTGCTGTTCGGCGGCGCGATCCAGCTCGCGGGCCAGGTGAAAGCCAAGAAGGACAAGCAGTCGACGCGTTCGGACTGGATGGCGATCGAGAAGGCGCGCGGCATCTCGGTCGCGACATCCGTCATGACATTCGAATACGGCGGACACGTCTTCAATCTGCTCGACACACCCGGCCACGAGGACTTCTCGGATCACACCTACCGGACGCTGACCGCAGTCGATTCCGCCATCATGGTGATCGACGCGGCGCGCGGCATCGAGGCGCGAACCTTGAAGCTGTTCGAGATCTGCCGGCTGCGCGACATCCCGATCATCACGTTCGTCAACAAGATGGACCGCGAGGCACGCGAGCCTCTGGAAGCCCTCGACGAGATCGAGAAGACGCTCGCGCTCGACACCTGTCCGATGGTCTGGCCGATCGGCTCGGGGCGGGATTTCAAGGGTGTCTACGATCTGCGGACCAACAAGCTGCGCCGTCTCGACCAGGAGGGCGACGGCACGGAAGTCTCGGACGCGAGCGATCCCGTCTTCGATACGCTGATGGAGCCTGCAGCCGCAGCCACCTGGCGCGACGAGGTCGAACTCATCGGCGATAGTGCGCGGTCGTTCGATCTCGAAGCCTTTCGCCAGGGCACGCTGACGCCCGTCTTCTTCGGATCGGCGCTGAAGAACTTCGGCGTCAAGAGCCTGCTCGAAGCACTGATTGCCTACGCGCCGACACCGCGCGACCAGAAGGCGGCCATCCGCACCATCCATGCCGACGAGCCGGCCATGACCGGCGTGATCTTCAAGATCCAGGCAAACATGGACAAGAACCATCGCGACCGCATCGCGTTCATGCGCGTGTGCTCGGGCAAGCTGACGCGCGGCATGAAGGTGAAGCTCGTTCGCACCGGCCGCACGTTCGCGCTGCAGGCCCCTCAGTTCTTTTTCGCCCAGGACCGATCGCTCGCCGAGGAGGCCTTCGCCGGCGACGTCGTCGGCATCCCGAACAAGGGCCTGCTACGGATTGGCGACGCACTGACCGAGGGTGAGGACGTGACGTTCCTCGGCATCCCGAACTTCGCGCCCGAAATCCTGCGGCGCGTGAGGACGACGGACGCCATCAAATCGAAGAAGCTGCGCGAGGCGCTCGACGAGATGGCAGAGGAGGGCGCCGTGCAGCTGTTCTCGCCGATCGACGGGACCCAACCGATTGTCGGTGTCATCGGCGCCCTGCAGCTCGACGTGCTCGCCGACCGGCTGACGCACGAATATGCGTTGACGACCGCCTTCGATGCCGCCCCCTGCGACAGTGTCCGCTGGATCACGGGCGAGACGCCGCAGGCGCTGGACGAATTCGTGCGTCGCCACCGCTCGCTGGTCGCTGAGGATCGCGAGGGCGAAAAAGTCTACCTGGCGCCGTCCGTGTACAACCTCCAGACCGTCATCGAGCGTAATCCCGAAATCACCTTCCGCGACATGAAGACGATAACGGTTTGAGCCACCTTCGACTTTCCGAGTCTTGCGGGCGTGCGGGGAATGGCATCTGAGGCACAGTTATTCACCAGCCTCGCAGCCGCTCCCGGGTTGCCTTGCCCACTCGCAGCGATTGGTCTAGAGCAATATCCGGTTGGCCGGTTCGCGGGAGGCGGCTTGCCGATCGAGCCATTAATTGTAGAAGGCTATTGAACTCAGTGTTCTGCGCGTTGGATCGAAGCCCCGCGCAGTGCTTTTCGCGTGAGTCGGGGTGCCGCCGAACATGGCATCATCGGGGGGCGCTGCTGAGTTCTTGAGGGTCCGCATCACTTGCGCCGGCGTTCGCAGCCGGCAGGCGAAGTGCATCCCCGAAGACGGGGACGCCTGAAGGGGGGCGTCGTTGAAAGCCAGCTCGCACAGCTACAGACCCGATATCGACGGCCTGCGCGCGGTCGCAATCGTGCCGGTCGTGCTCTACCATGCCAATTTTGCGGCGTTCCCCGGCGGCTTCGTCGGCGTCGACGTCTTTTTCGTCATATCGGGCTTCCTCATCACGTCGATTGTCGCCGCCGAGATCGACAGCGGAACCTTCACGCTCTCGGGCTTCTACGAGCGCCGCATCCGCCGCCTGATGCCGACGCTGTTCGCGGTGCTCGTCGCGACACTTGCCGCTGGCTTCTTCCTGATGACGCCGACGGATTTCGCGTCGCTCAACAAGAGCGCGTCACAAACGCTGCTGTTTGTCTCGAACTTCCATTTCGCGCGGCTTGGCGGCTATTTCGACCAGCCGCTGGAGCTGGCGCCGCTGCTGCACACCTGGTCGCTCGCGGTCGAGGAGCAGTTCTACATCGTCTGGCCACCCTTGCTGTGGGCACTCACGCGTTATCTGAACTCCTGGCGTTCCGCGATCATCGTCGCGTTCTTCCTGCTGTCGCTGGCACTCGCCGTCCTGTTCGTCGCCAACGAGGAGGCGGCTGCTTTCTACTGGCCGCACGTCCGCGCGTGGGAGTTGCTTGCCGGCGCCGCCCTCGCCCTCGGCATGGTGCCCCGGTCGTCGAACCGGCTGGTGACCGATGCCGCGTCGCTCGCCGGCCTTGCCATGATCGCCATTACGATCTTCGCCTACAGCGAGCAGATCCCCTTCCCCGGCATCGGCGCAATTCCGCCCGTCGTCGGCGCGGCGCTGCTGATCTGGTCGAGCATGGACCGGATGTCGATTGGCGGCCGGCTGCTCTCGTTTCAACCGTTCGTCTTCATCGGCCTGATCTCCTATGCCCTCTATCTTTGGCACTGGCCGCTGTTCTCGCTGTTCCGCGGCGTCTATGGACGCGAACCCGATATGACCGAAGTCTGGTCGATGATCGCGTTATCGGTGGTGCTCGCGACGCTCTGCTGGCACTTCCTCGAAAAGCCGATCCGCCGCCGCAAAGGTGGCATCTCGGCGCCGACGATCTTCAAGACGGCCGCCGCCGGCGCCGTCGCCCTCGGGGCATTCGCAATCGCCGGCGAGAAGACGCTCGGCTTCATCGGCCGCTTTCCTCCGCAGATGCAGTCCTACACGCGCGAGGCCGCATCGAAGCACGACGGCATCGTCTGCAAGAAGGGTGACGTCTGCCTTCTGCACAAGGGCTCGCCGGGCGCGCACGGTATTCTCGTCTGGGGTGACAGCCATGCCGGCGCGCTCGTGCCGGTGTTCGAGAAGCTGGGCCGGGAGCGTGATGCGACGGTCTATCTGGTCTGGCTGCCGGCATGCCCGCCGCTACTCGACGTCAAGACCGACAAGACGCGCAAGCGCACGGTCGCCTGCGCCACGCTCAACGATGCCGCCCACACGTTGATCAAGTCGGAGAAGCTCGACGACGTGGTCATGGTCGCACGCTGGAACGCCTACCTGTCGCCGATCATGGACGCAGGCGTCGCCGAGCTCAGACGGAAGGTTTACGTCACCGACCCGCAATCGAAGGAACAGTCGATCGCGGAAAATCACGCGGTCATCCGGCGCGCACTCGACAGGACCACAAAGGCGATACGGGCCGCTGGCGCCCAGGCATGGGTGATGACGACGGTGCCCGACGCCCTCGTCAACGTGCCGAACATGCTGGCGCGGGCGATGATGCGCGGCGAGGACCCGAAGCGGGTACCACCGATCGACAAGACCTGGCATCACGAGCGCAGCAACCTGATGTTCAAAATCGCACGAGATCTCGACCAGAGGGGGCTCGCGCGCACGCTCGATCCAAGTACCTACATGTGCTCTCCCGATGGATGCGCCATGCAGATCGACGGCCGACCCCTCTACTACGACGACGACCACCTCTCGACCTACGGCGCGCTCAATCTTCGTCCGCTGTTCGCGCCGGTTTTCGCCGAGCGGAAACACTCGCGCGCGCCGCCCGCGACATCGTCTATCGGAACGAGCCAGAACTGAGTACATCAGGATCCGCTGGATGTACTCGACTAGTTCCCTTCGTCGAGCCGCAGAGATACGAGCCGCCAGTCGCCGCCCTGGAACGCCAGCTCGGCGGTAACGTCGCGACGGTTCGATGCCGCGTCCCAGGCGATGGCGACTTCGATCGACGCCGGCCCCGTCAAGGTCAGCCGCTTGATGTTGGCGAGACTGATCGGCACCTCGCGGCGGACAGCACCATCGACCGCGCCAGTCGGGCGCTTATTGCTGGCAGCGAGACCGGTCGAATGTTGCATGTCGCCGGTCACAGCATCCGCGATGACGTCGGGTATGGCTCGGCCGGATCGATAGGCCCGCAGCAGACCGTCGGGGCTAAGCACGTGAGCCATCCCCTGCTCGACACGATCCACTCGGTTCAGGCCGGACAACGAAGCCGGATCAATGTGCCGACGACCCTCCGCTATCTCCACCGACCTGTCAGCGCTCGCGACCGAAGCGCGTCGCGCGAATGCCGGCCTGAGGCTCGCGCGCAGTCCTTCGAAATCGATCTTGCCGGCGACGCGCGCTGCATTTCCCACGCGCAGGCCCTGATTCAGTTGATAGACCGAGAATGCCGGCCACAAGGCGTAGAACACGAACGCGGGCAACAGCACCGCCCACATGACTTTCTTCATTTCGGTCGCAGCCCTCCCCCAGCCGTCACTCCGTCACCCGACATGGCACGCCGACCGCTCGGCGTTTTCCTTTTTTCGCCGAATCGCGGCCGCGCCGAGGGCGAATGGCGACGTTGTTGCAGCAGCATGGCCACCGCGCAATCCTCCAGCGGAACAACAGCTTCGGCACAACGCCGGCAAAAATGATTTCAGCCGCGCCGGTGGGGGACCGGCGCGGCTGACTGGCAGGATCGCCGGGGGGGGGCAGCACCTGCGTCGGGGAAATCACGGGTTGGGGGAGCGTCAGCAGGCGGGCGGCGGCTCCAGTCTCGAAGCGCCGACCGGCGGGTAATCTCAGCCGGCCCCGCGACGATGACGAACCACCTCGACCGTCACCGTGCCTTGCGGGCGCAATTCGCGATCATCTGGTCGCGGCGCTGTGCCGAGGCCTTCCAGACGTCGGGGGGTACGCTGGCGCACCACGCATTGTGACGGGCCAGATCGGTGCTCCATTCGGGACCGGCAAATCCGCAGCGGAGCTTTTCGTTCTGCTGCTGCTGCTTCAGCGAAGTGGCCGCATACCACTGGCAGTTGGCCTGCGCCTCGGCACTTGCCGGAACCAGAACCGCGGCGGCCGTTGCGGCCACCGACATCATGGCTGCCAACCTGGGAGTGGCGAGGCGTCGCGTCATCGTGCAGAACCTTTCGTCGCGCCGTTTTCCCTCGATCGACCGCACCGGCGCCGTGTGATCATGAGGCTGATCCTAGCGAACGCAATATGAACCCGTTCTGAATGTGGCCAGCGGGCGACATTCACCTTTGCGCGTTGCCCCCGCGCCCCACCTGCAACCTATCCCGTGCTTGTTCCGCCGCGGCCAATCGGCTCGTTCGCGAATCGCCTAAAATGCTGCTCCACCCCGCTAGCCGGATTTCGAACATTCATGGCACGCGCCAACCCTCTGCCAGAGCCCGCCCACGCAAACCGCGATGCCGCGCCGGACGCCAGCGTCGCGGCCGCGCTCGCCGTTCTGCAGGAGACGTTCGGCTACAAGAGTTTCCGGTCGCATCAGGCACGCATTGTCGAGCGCGTGCTGGCGGGGCAGGATGCACTCGTGTTGATGCCGACCGGCGGCGGCAAGTCACTTTGCTACCAGGTGCCGGCGCTCGTCCGGCGCGGAACGGGCATCATCGTCTCGCCGCTCATTGCCTTGATGCAGGATCAGGTCGCGGCACTCGAAGCCGCCGGCGTCGCCGCCGCGTTCCTCAACTCGTCGCAGTCATGGCCAGAGCAGCAGGCGATCGAGCGTAAACTCAAGGCTGGCGAACTCGATCTCCTCTACGTCGCACCCGAGCGGCTGATCCAGGAGCGCATGCTCGATCTCATCTCCCGCTCCGAGATCGCGCTTTTTGCCATCGACGAAGCGCACTGCGTCTCACAGTGGGGGCACGACTTCCGCCCTGAGTATCGCCAGCTCAAAATCCTGGCGGACCGTTTCCCTGGTGTGCCTCGCATCGCGCTGACGGCGACGGCCGACGAGCGGACACGCGCCGAGATCGTCAGCGAATTGAGCCTCGAACATGCCGAGCGTTTCGTCGCGAGCTTCGACCGCCCGAACATCCGCTACACGATCGCCGAGATGGGCTCGATGGGCGCGCGCGAACGGCTCTGGCAATTCATCTCCGCCGAGCATCCCGCAGACGCCGGCATCGTCTACTGCCTGTCCCGCCGGGCGGTCGATGAAACCGCGCGCTGGCTGACCGCGAAAGGCCGCCGCGCCCTCGCCTATCACGCAGGCCTCGACGCCGATACGCGGCGCAATGTGCAGCGCGCCTTCGTCGAGGACGACGGCACCATCGTCGTCGCGACCATCGCGTTCGGCATGGGCATCGACA
>JAGRKS010000174.1 GCA_020442185.1 Hyphomicrobiaceae bacterium | reverse complement strand
CCTCGCCGTTGGGATAGCGGCGCAACACATGCTCACCGCGAAAGCGCGGGCTGAGCGGCCCCTTCTCGAAGGGATAGTTCAGCGTCGCCTTGGGCGAGAAGAAATAGCGCATCGTCAGGAAGAACGCCGAAACGAACTCCGCGAGGAACAGCGATTTAATGCCGGTTGCTACACTCATGTGTCTCTCCCGTCCTCAGCCGAGCACAATGGGGCCGAGGAAAAAGCCCAGTATCGGAAATATCAGCAGATCCGCGAGCGCGACCAGACGCAGGATGCTCGCCGAGCGCCTCTTCTCGGGCGAAGAAGCGTCCGCCTCGACGCGGCTCGCCAGCATGCGAAGCGCAATGAAGTTGACGAGGCCGAATGCGGCGCCGGCAAGGGCTCCGATCATCGTCGCGTTCATGCGAGACCTCCAAAGTGGAGAACGGTTGCGACCAGCACCACCATGACGAGCGACAGCGGCAGGAACACCTTCCAGCCGAGCCGCATCAGCTGGTCGTAGCGGTAGCGTGGCACCATTGCCTTCACCATCGCGAACATGAAGAACACGAACGTCGCCTTGGCCATGAACCAGAAGATGCCGGGCACCCAGTTGAACGGGGCGACATCGATCGGCGGCAGCCAACCGCCGAGGAACAGGATCGTCGTCAACGCGCACATCGTGACGATGGCGACGTATTCGCCGAGCATGAACAGCAGATAGGGCGTCGAGGCGTATTCGACCATGAAGCCGGCAACGAGCTCGGATTCGGCTTCCGGCAGATCGAACGGCGGACGGTTGGTCTCCGCGAGCGCCGAAATGAAGAACACGACAAACATCGGGAACAGGACCAGCCAATGCCAGTCGAGCGCCGAACCCGGCAACCCGGCGCTCGTACCGATGCCGGTCTTCTGGGCGTTGACGATATCGGCGAGGTTCAGGGAACCGACGCACAGGAGAACGGTGATGATGACGAGGCCGATCGAGACCTCGTAGGAGACCATCTGCGCCGCTGACCTGAGCGAACCCATGAACGGGTATTTCGAGTTCGACGCCCAGCCACCCATGATGATGCCATAGACGCCGAGCGATGAGATCGCCAGCAGATAGAGAACACCGACGTTGAGATTGGAAACGACCCACGTGCCCCAGCTGTTCTCACTGACCGGGATCACGGCCCAGGCGGTCAACGCGAACGTCGCGCTGGCGAGCGGCGCGAGGAGAAACACCGCCTTGTCCGCGCCCGCCGGAATGAGCGGCTCCTTGAACACGAACTTCAACAGGTCGGCGAACGACTGCAGAAGGCCGAACGGACCGACGACGTTGGGACCGCGCCGCATCTGCACGGCGGCCCAGACCTTGCGATCCATCAGCAGCAGGAATGCGATGATGACGAGCAACCCGAGCAGCACCGCGAGGCTCGCTGCCACATAGACCACGAGCCACCACAGCCAGTCCGCCCAGCCGGGCAGCGGCAACGTCGCATGCAGCCACTCGATCACGCCGTTGATCATATCGCCTCGCCCCCCATCATTCCGCGGCGCTCTGGCTACGGCCCCTTTCGGCCGCAACCCTGAGTGCGCTCAACTCCGCCATCACGGCGGATGCGCGCGCGATGGCATTGCTGAGGTAGAAGTCCTCGATCGCCACGGCGAACGGGCGTTGATCGGCCTCTCCGCCACGGCTGCGCAACGCGGCGAGTGCTTCGGCCTCCGCCGCCCCCGGCGTCGCCTCGGCATGATCGAGCCGCGCCAGCTGCGGCGCCGCCTTGTACATGCGGGCGCGCAACTGAGCGAGCGTGTCGTAGGCGAGCGTCTTGCCGACGCGCTGCGAGAGCGCGCGAAGGATCGTCCAGTCCTCCTTCGCGTCACCGGGTGGGAACACCGCGCGCAAGGCGAACTGCGAACGCCCCTCGGTATTGACGTAGGTCGCGCTCTTTTCGGTGTAGGCGGCGCCCGGCAGGATCACGTCGGCGCGGTGTGCGCCACGATCACCGTGCGTTCCCTGGTAGACAACGAAGGTGTCACCGAGCGCTCCGGTATCGATGTCATCGACGCCCATGAGATAGAGGAGATCGAGTTTGCCGGCGCCGGCCGCAGCGATCATGGCGGCGGTATCGAGGCCGTTGTCGCCCGGCACCAGACCGAGATCCAATCCCGCGACGCGAGCGGCGTCCGTATGCAGCACGTTGAAGATCGCCGCGTCCGCATCCGAGCCCGCGCGCGCCATCTCCGCGATCTGGGCGGCGAGCGCCATGATCGCTGCGCCGTCCGGCCGGCGGTAGGCGCCCGCCCCGACGATCACCATCGGTCTCTTGGCGTCTGCCAGAACCTTGGCGAAGGGATGGGCGCCCGAGGCGATATCGGCGAGGCTCTGGGCCCCGGCGCCGATGTAGGTCACGCCGTAGGTCAGCGGCTGGTCGACACCGACGAGGGCAACCTCGAGCCCGCCCTGACGCCAGCGGCGGCGGATCCTGGAATTGAGGACCGGAGCCTCGGTGCGCGGGTTGGCGCCGATGATCAGGATCGCATCGGCGGCATCGATGCCCTCGATCGTCGTGTTGAAGAGGTAGCTGGCGCGTCCGGCGGCGGGTCGGAGCGCCTCGTGCGGTGCACGACAGTCGATGCTGGCGACGCCGAGCGAGGCCATCAGTTCGCCGAGCGCGAACATCTCCTCGGCGCCGGCGAGGCCGCCCGCGATCGCCCCTATACGGTTGGGGGCGGCGGCCTTCAGCTTCTCGGCGACGATGCCGAGCGCCTCGTCCCACGACGCCGGCACCAGGCGGCCGTCCTGGCGGATGTAAGGCTGATCGAGGCGCTGCGTCTTCAATCCATCGACGACATGGCGGGTCTTGTCGGAAATCCACTCTTCGTTCACGGCGTCGTTGTTGCGCGGCAGGATGCGCATCACTTCCGCGCCACGGGTGTCGACACGAATGTTCGAGCCGACGGCGTCCATCACGTCGATCGATTCGGTCTTCTTCAACTCCCAAGGCCGCGCATTGTGCGCCCATGGCCGGTGCGTCAGCGCGCCGACCGGACACAGGTCGACGACGTTGGCGCTCATTTCGGACATGATGCCCTTCTCGAGATAGGTGGTGATCTCGGCATCCTCGCCGCGGCTGATGAGGCCGAGTTCCTCGACGCCCGCGATCTCGGTCATGTAGCGGACGCATCGCGTGCAATGGATGCAGCGCGTCATGATCGTCTTGATCAGCGGCCCGATGTACTTGTCTTCGACGGCCCGCTTGTTCTCGCTGTAGCGCGATCCGCCGATGCCGTAGGCCATGGCCTGGTCCTGC
>JAGRKS010000173.1 GCA_020442185.1 Hyphomicrobiaceae bacterium | reverse complement strand
CATGTCGTGCTGCACGAGCCGCGCATCGTCGTCACCAAGCTCGCCGCCGACGACCCGGCGGCGGAACTTCGCCGACTCGAGGCGGCGTTGACAGAGCTTAGGTCGGGCCTCGACGAGACGCTCGAGCATGAGCACCTTGCCGGCGACGGCGATCATCGCGACGTGCTCGAAGCCTATCGGATGTTCGCCCACGATCGCGGCTGGGAGCGGCGCTTGCGCGAGGCGGTGCAGAGCGGGCTGACGGCCGACGCGTCGGTGGAGCGCGTGCAGAACAGCGCGCGGGCTCGGATGCTGCGCGACGCCGACCCCTATTGGCGGGAGCGGCAGCGCGATTTCGACGATCTGTCCGACCGGCTGTTGAGGATCCTGGCCGGCGGCACCAGCGCATCCGGCAGGCCGCTCGACATGCCGTCGGACACCATCCTCGTTGCGCGCACGATGGGACCGGCCGAACTCCTCGATTACGACCCGAAGAAGCTGCGCGGCCTGATCGTCGAGGACGGCAGCCCGCAAAGCCATGTCGCGATCGTCGCCAAGGCGCTCGGCATACCGGCGATCGGCGGTGCCAGGCGCGTCGTTGAGCACGTCAGCCCCGGCGACGCGGCGATCATCGACGCAGAGGCGGGCGAGGTACATTTAAGGCCGCTCGCGGACGTCATATCGGCCTATTCCGACAAGGTGCGGTTCCGGGCGCGGCGGCAGCAGAAATTCGAAGCGCTGCGCGGCCGACCGGCGGTGACGCGCGACGCTGTTGCGATCGAACTCAACATCAATGCGGGCCTTCTCTACGATCTGTCGCATCTCGAAGAATCCGGCGCCGACGGCATCGGACTTTTCCGCACCGAACTCCAGTTCATGGTGTCGAATACGTTTCCCCGCCTTGAGCGGCAGGCCGAGAGCTACCGCCAGGTGCTGGAGGCGGCACAAGGCCGGCCAGTCGTGTTCCGTGCGCTCGACATCGGCGGCGACAAGGTGTTGCCCTATCTCCGGCAAGTGAAAGAGGAGAACCCGGCCATCGGCTGGCGCGCGATCCGCATGTCGCTCGACAGGCCGGCGCTGCTGCGTACGCAGATCAGGGCACTGATCCGCGCAACGGCGGGCGGCGAGCTGCGTCTCATGGTGCCGATGATTTCGACGGCTGCCGAGATGGTCGAGGTCAAATCGATCTTCGATCGCGAACTCGGCATCGTGCGCCGCAAGGGTTTGCCCTGCCCCGAGCGCGTCCGCCTCGGCGCAATGCTCGAAGTGCCGAGTTTGCTGTTCGAGCTGGATGAACTGTTCAAGACGGTCGATTTCATATCGGTGGGCAGTAACGATCTGATGCAGTTCCTGTTCGCCGCGGACCGCACGAATGCGCTCGTCGCCACGCGCTACGATCCGCTGTCGCGAGCGCCGCTGCGGGCCTTCAAGCAGCTGGCGGAAGCGGCGCGTCGCAATAATGTGCCGGTGACGGTGTGCGGCGAGATGGCCGGGCGCCCGATCGAGGCGATGGCGCTGATCGGCGTCGGGATCCATTCCCTGTCGATGGCGCCGGCGTCGGTTGGACCGGTCAAGGCGATGATTTTGTCGCTTGAGGCCGCGCGCGTCGCCGAGGAGATCGACCGGTTGATCGCCCGCGGCGAAAAGGACATTCGCGCGGCATTGTCGCGCTTTGCGCGCAAGAGCGGCGTCGAAATCTAGATATTCTCTCCCCCTCGACGCTGGCCGATCGGCAACACCTCCGGCGAGAACGCATGGCGGGCCTTTGACATCGCCGTCGCGCGGTCCGAACAATCACTGCTTGCGGTACGATGGCGGCGAGCGGACAGCTTCGCCGGTTCACCGTCGAAAGTGTCGGTTGAGTGGGATCGTGATGCGTCAGGGTCGATCGGAGGGTTCTGCAATCGGTGACGCAGGTGCACACCTGCGGCATCAAGCATTTGCATCCCGACCGGCCCGCACCCCAGTGTTTCCGCCAACACAGCGAGCACCAATCCAGCCGGCTCTGATGCGAACGCCCGTCGCGCTTTCCGAGATCCCATCGCCCGAAGCCAGCAAGTTGTCAGGCTTGCTGGCTGAAATCCGGCTCGCTCAGGGGCTCGACGAGATTGCTTTCGCCTGGTTCCTCGAAACGGCGGTCGAAACCGTGCGGGCGCTCGAGGCGGGCGCTCTTCGTCAGTTGCCGCCGTGGCCGGAAACCGAGCGGGTCGTCGGCCGCTGGCTCGGGCTTGGCGGCATCGATCCTCGGCCGATCCTCGCGAGCCTCGAAATCGCTCTCGCGGGGTATGTGCAAGCGGAGCGCAGCGTCTCGACGGTGCCGCGCTCAGCCGCTGACGCCGGGATCCCGCAGCCACCACCCGCGGCGCAATCGATCGCACTCGCCGGGGCAGCGGTGCGGCTGCCGGTACTGCGCAGCCGGCGGGGCTTCAACTTGCAGCAAATTGCCGGCCCCTGGTTTTCTGGCTTCTGGTTATCCAGACGGTCCGGTTTCCGGAGATCCGCGCCGGAAGGGCTCGATCCGACCACATCCGGAACCGCGCCGGCGCCTCAGGCGGACCGACCTGCGGGAGCGCGGCGTATCTCGGCTCGGGCGCGGTGGGCGCTCGCCGCCGCTGTCATCCTCGCGACGGTTTGGAGCGTCGGCCGTGAAAATCTGGTCGTCGCCTCCGTCCTGAGGGAACTGCCGCCGCCTGCTAAGAACGCGGTGCGATCGATTTCCGACTTTTTTGCCGTCCGCTTCGCGCCCTCGCGCGCGGGTCATCGCTGGATCGACGTCGCCGACCCAGCGAGCAGGCGTTCTGACAAATTGCAGATCGGCCGCCGTTCGGATTAGATGCGCGCCCAAGTTCGCCGGCTCTCGGGAGAGCCCGCCACCCGGCACGCAGAAGGCCATTGATCCGATGAGCACGATACCCGACGACAAGCTCGACCGCGTGGTGGATCGCTGGGAGGCGATCCAGCGCGAGCTCAATGCCGGGCCAAATCAGGCGACCTACGCCAAGTTGACGCGCGAATTTTCAGAACTCGATCCAGTGGTCGCCGCCATCCGCAATCTGCGCGCGGCTCGCCAGGAGTTGCGCGAGCTCGAGGCGATGCGCCGCGATAGCTCCGCCGGGCGCGAGATGATGGCGCTTGCCGAGGACGAAATCGAAGCACTCGAGCCGAAGCTCGCCGAGATCGAAGCCGAACTTCAGATCTTGTTGTTGCCGAAGGACGCAGCCGACGAAAAGAGCGCTATCCTCGAGGTCAGGGCCGGCACTGGCGGGGACGAAGCCGCGCTGTTCGCGGCCGACCTGTTTCGAATGTACACGCGCTATGCCGACCTCAAGGGCTGGCGTACCGAAATCATCTCGCTTTCCGAGAACGATCTTGGCGGGTATCGCGAAATTGTCGCCTCGATCGCCGGCGCCGGGGTGTTCGCTCGCCTGAAGTTCGAATCCGGCGTCCACCGCGTTCAACGCATCCCCGCCACCGAAGCGAGCGGGCGCATTCACACGTCGGCCGCCACCGTCGCCGTTCTGCCCGAGGCCGAGGACGTCGATATCGATATCCGCGCGGAAGACATCCGCATCGACACGATGCGAGCGAGCGGCGCCGGCGGCCAGCATGTCAACAAGACGGATTCGGCCGTCCGGATTACACATATTCCGACCGGCATCATCGTCGTGTCGGCGGAAAAGTCGCAGCACCAGAACCGCAAGCTGGCGATGCAGGTACTGCGCTCTCGCCTGTTCGAGCTGGAACGCGAACGTGCCGATGCCGAGCGCTCGCAATCGCGCAAGTCGCAGGTGGGGTCGGGTGACCGGTCTCAGCGAATCCGCACCTATAATTTTCCGCAAGGTCGCGTCACCGATCACCGCATCAACCTGACGCTGCACAAGCTCGATCAGGTAATGGAGGGAACGGCACTCGACGAGTTGATCGACGCGCTGGTCACAGACCATCAGGCGAGCCTTCTCGCGGATATGGACAGCCATGCTACCGCCTGATCCCGACGACCGGGAGGACGGAGCTTTGCAGCCCTCGCGCACAAATTCCGTGGTGCCGGCCGAAGCACCCGCGGCGGTGCCCATTGCGGCTCCTGAACGTGCACCGATCCCGACCGTCGCGGAGGCCGTCCGCGCCGCGGCCCTGAGGCTCGAGGCGGGGGGCATCGCCGATCCCATGGCGGAGGCCCGCCGGATCCTGGCCGTAGCGGCCGGCTGGCGACCGATCGACATCGTCACGAACAGCCGCGCCGGTCTGCCGGAGGCCGCGGTCGAACGCTTGGAGTGCGTGGTGGCGGAACGGTTGCGCCGTGTCCCACTGACGCGAATAGTCGGCATCCGGGAGTTCTACGGGCGGACGTTCGCTCTGAGCCCGGACACGCTCGATCCGCGCCCAGAAACCGAAACCCTTGTCGAAACCGTTCTGGATATTGTCCGGCGCAGCGGTTTCGACGGTCGATCGTGCCGCATCCTGGATGTCGGGACGGGAAGCGGGTGCATTCTCATCTCGCTGCTGGCGGAAATGCCCGCGGCGACCGGAACCGGGATCGACATCAGCGATGGAGCGATTGCCGCCGCGCAGGAGAATGCGGCTCGCCTTGGCGTGGCACCGCGAGCGGGGTTCGAGGCGGCGGACATGCGGCATTTCGACCGTGGCTCTTTCGACCTGATCGTGTCGAACCCACCCTACATACCGACGGGTGACATCGCCGGGCTCGACCCCGAAGTCCGCTGTCACGACCCCATCGCCGCACTCGATGGCGGCGCCGACGGTCTCGATTTTTATCGGGTTCTTGCCAGCTATTCGAAGAGGCTGGAGCCGGGTGGCTGGCTCGCTGTCGAGGTGGGCGCCGGCCAGGCGCCGCCGGTCCTCGATATCCTGACCGCTGGAGGACGCGTCGCGGAGCGCCTGACGGTCCCCGATCTTGCCGGCCATATCCGCGTCGTTGCCGTCCGGCCACAGCCGTCGAGCGAAGCAAGTTAGGGCTTGGATTCACGGAGCGGAACGGCTAGTCTTGCGGCAGGCGAGAAAGATCACGTGCATCCAGTCGATAGTCCCGGGCGTTGGCCCAGCTGTCCTGGGGTGCATGTTGTAGACCGCAGATAGTCGCGCTGACGTCCCCCCTCGTGATGACGTCGCTCAACTGGCGCCATTTGAATCGTTGAAGATTGGCACCTGCGTCGAACGCCGCTCTCCGATTGGAAGTTTGGCTGCCGGTCGAGCGTCACGAGATATCAACGGGTGGCCACGAGACATTGATCTGTCCGTGGTCTGCAATTGCGGAAACGAAAAACGCCGCCAAACGCACGCAGTTTTACTTTTTGGAGGTCGGGCCGCTCGGCGGCCTCGGCTTCGGTTTGTCCCGGGATGGCTCAGGCCGTGTCGGGCCGAACGCCTAGGGTTGGCATGATCGAGAACGGGAGCCTATGAGGCAGGGACAGCAGAACCGCCGTGGTCGCGGACGCAATCGCAAGAGCCAGAATCCGCTGACTCGCAGTTTCGAGAGCAACGGTCCGGATGTGAAAATCCGGGGTACTCCCGCGCACATTGCGGAGAAGTACATTTCGCTGGCTCGTGATGCCCAGTCGTCGGGCGATCCGGTGCTCGCCGAGAATTATCTGCAACACGCAGAGCACTACAACCGCATCATCATGGCCTTCCGCGAGCAGCACATGCAGCAGGGCGGTGACGTCCAAAGCGGCATGGTTCGTCGTCCGCAGACGACCGGCGATTTTGTCGACGGTGAGGACTACAGCGACGAAGACATGGACGACGGCAACGTCGATCCGGGGCAGCCGTACATGGGGCTCAATGAGCCTCAGCCGAGCATCCGAGGCTTCGAAGGTGGTGGCCGTAACGAAGGTGGCCACCAGCAGGAAGGCGGCCGGCAAGACCAGCGAGAACCGCGCGCCCGGCAGGAGCGTCGCGGCCGCGGTGATTTCCAGGTCCGCCCGCAGCGCGATCGCCATCAGGGTCACGGTGGCGGCAACCGCCATCAGGACGACCACCACAATCAGAATGGCGCGCATCGTGCTCACTCCGAGCGGGGCCAGTCTGAAAGGGGCCAGTCTGAGCGGGGCCAGTCTGAACGCAGCCAGCCCGACCGTGCACAGCCAGAGCGGCATCAGCCCGAACGTGGCGCCTCCGATCGTACACCGGCCGAACGGCCGGAGCGTGCCGACCGTGGCGCACCGATGGGCGAGAGTCCGCCGCGGTCGCGCGGTGATTCGGCTGGAGGCCGCCGCAGCGAAGCTCCGCAGCGCCGCCGTGACCAGTTCGCTGGTGGCGACGAGCAGCCCGAATTTCTGCGCCGTCCGATCCGTAGGCCGCGCCGTGAAGAGGTCGCGAGCGACACAGCTGAAGCGCCAGCCGCGGCCGTCAACGCCGATGACACCGTGGAATAGTACGTTTCACGGGCGCCGGTGGAGGATCAGCGGACGATAAGCGTCTGGCGTCGGTTTCGGTCGCTGGCTGCGCTCGACGTAACGTCGGCCACGTTGCAGCAGAACGTAGCAGTCGAACATAGCGGTGCGAATTCGCGGTCGCAGATCACGGCGTTCGGTGTCGCTCGTCGTGTTTTGATGGCCGTCGCGTTTGCATCGCCTTCGCGACGGCGTCGGTCATCTCTGCGCCAAGGTTATTGCCGCCCAGCCGTCATCGCGGGCCGGGCGTTTTGCCGTGCCGCGGCGTCGTGACGTCCCGGCGCGTTGGTCGTGGCGCGAGACGCCATGCAACGTGCCATGCATCGGCCGCCGGTTTCCGCCCTCGCAGAGCGCCGCCGATCGCTATCGGTTGCGTGTCGGCTGGCTTCAAGGGCTGACGGTCACCGGATCGTCCAGCATTATCCTGCCCGCGCTCGCGACCGTGGCGTAGACACCGAAATCGGTGTGTCCATACGTGCGCATCAGGAGCGCAGGGATCGCCATGTCGCGGTTTCCCGTCGCGGGATCGACATTGGTCGCGTCGCAGCGTTGCGTGCGGGTGAAGACGTCGAGGGCCACGTCGCCGATGGCGATCCGCTTGTCGATCCAGTTGAACTCGGACCACGCCGCGATGCCGTCGATGATGATGTTCGGCCTGAAGCGCAGCGGATCGATCGGTCTGCCGGCGACACGCGAGATTTCACGAACGCTCGCCAGGTTGACGATATGGACGCATTTGAGGGCGACGTCGGAAAAGCTGTGGCCGGGGGCTTCGACGATATGCGGTGCGCCGCGCAGGTCGTCCTTCATGTAGGCCGCAAGGAATTGCTCGATCATGGAGCGGCCGAGCTTGGTCGAGAGTTGTCCGCGCGCCACCTGCTTGCCGCTGCGCAGGACGGTCAGTGTCTGGCTGACGCTTTCGAAGCGGGTTTCGAGCGTAGCAAGGCGCTCGTTGCGCATCAGCATAAGGAAGTTGATCTTCGGGAGGTGCTTTGGCTCGTCGGGGTTGAAGCGGCCCGGTCCGTTCTCGATGGCCCAGGCGCGATCACCCGGCACGGTTTCACCCGGCGCGAGATTGACGGCCTCCATCCGCTCCGGTGTCAGCCCCTTGACGGGATAGCGGTAGAGCGCGGTGACGTGCGGTGCGGTTGGGTCGGTCATGGTGCTTCGCTTTGCCTTCCCCCGGCTTGCCTTCCCCCGGCTGGCAGCCGCGGAACGCGTGCGTAGGCGCAGATCGTACTCGCCCGATCATCAGCGCTCATTCGTCTTCGTCCCCGTCCCATTTGGAAATATCGCATGTCGCGATCTTGCCGCGATAGTCGGCGACGAGTCGTCCGATCTGGTCGTGGCTCATCTTCAAGTCGATGTGGCGTGCGCGGACCGGCAATTCGAAGTCGATGTTCCATGGCCCGTAGCCTTCGTTGGGTTCCTCGTCATGGTCCCGCATCACATCGATGCGCCGTTGTTCGAGCACCTTCGCCACCGCGTCGGCATCGGCCTCCGCGTCGAAATAGACGTCGTACCAGACGGCCACCTCGGCCGGCAATTTTCCGGGATTGGAGCAGAACCTGTAGAGCGCTTCACCCATCTCGTCCTTGGGGTAGATCTGTTCGTCGCGCCGCCGTAGCCATGAAAACATGGAAACCCCAACTTGCCTGAAGGACCTCTGCACCAGCGCCGGCCAGAGACCGCGTTCGTCTCACGCCCAAACAAAACCTCTCCGAGGATCGGTCGAGACCGCGCGACATGGTTGTCGCGCCCTCTTCCACTCGTTCGCGACGCTACCATATCTATCGGGAAAGTCCCGGATAGGGTGCCATTGCGGGCTCGACGGGCTGCTTCTTGACGATACAACCAATCCGGCGGCTTGAAAGTGCTCATCAGGGCTTTCATGCCGCGCAAGCGAAGGTGGTGCCATGAATTTCGAAAAGTATACCGATCGGGCCAAGGGGTTCGTCCAGTCGGCGCAGAGTGTCGCGCTGCGCGAAGGCCATCAGCAATTTGCACCCGAGCATCTGCTCAAGGTGCTGCTCGACGATCCGGAAGGGCTGGCCTCCGGCTTGATCCAGCGCGCCGGAGGTGATCATCGCCAGGCGCTGCAGGCGGTCGAGCTGGCGCTCTCCAAGCGTCCGAGCGTATCGGGCGGTGGGGCCGGTCAGGTCTATCTTTCGCCCGAGCTTGCCCGGGTATTCGCCTCCGCCGAGCAGGTGGCGGACAAGGCGGGCGACAAGTTCGTCACCGCCGAGCGACTCCTGCTCGCCTTGGCGCTTGAGAAGGGGTCGGCATCAGCGAAGATCCTCGAGAGCGCTGGCATCACCGCGCAATCCCTCAATCAGGCTATCAACGACATCCGCAAAGGCCGCACGGCCGACAGCGCGTCAGCCGAGCAGGCTTACGATGCCTTGAAGCGCTATGCGCGCGACCTGACGGAAGCGGCGGCTTCGGGCAAGCTCGATCCGGTGATCGGACGCGACGAGGAGATCCGCCGGACGATCCAGGTTCTTTCCCGGCGGACCAAGAACAACCCTGTGTTGATCGGCGAACCCGGCGTTGGCAAGACGGCGATCGCCGAGGGGCTCGCCTTGCGCATCATCAAGGGGGATGTTCCAGATAGCCTCCGCGAGAAGAAGCTTCTGGCTCTCGACATGGGTTCGCTGATCGCGGGCGCGAAATACCGCGGCGAATTCGAGGAGCGGCT
>JAGRKS010000172.1 GCA_020442185.1 Hyphomicrobiaceae bacterium | reverse complement strand
TTTAGCCACTCGGGCACCCCTCCAGCCGGGCCAGCCGCAATGTCACGTGGCGCAAGCGCCCGCGACCTGACGGCCGAACCAAAATGAAAGCGCCCCGCATCGGATAGACCGCGGGGCAACGGACCGTTTTATGCGGACAGCGCCGGGTGATGTCAAGGGCCGCGGTGCGCGGTAAGTTTATCGCTCCGAAAGCACCTCGCCACCCTCGGCCGCAGACTTCCGTAGGGGGATCGGCAACGGGCGCGCGCGCCGACCGCCATGGTGCTCCCAGTCCAGGACGTCGCAAACCACCCTGAGCGCCGATCGTCCCCGCCTCGTAGCTCCACGCCGCAAAGGCCGTCACCGCAAAGCCTGTGACGGGCCGAGCGGATGCTGATAGAGGAGGCGACCACAGAGCCTCGGCAACGGCGGCGCGTCCTGACTGACGGAACAGGCACGAGGGCACGTGGCACTGGTCCGGGGGCGGGCTCGGGGGGGGCTCCGCATTGAGGCCAACGCGGTCCCGGCGCTGGCTCGACAGAACCGGCACCAGCCAACTTTCGGGCAGAGAGGCACTTCGACGGAAAATGACCCAGCGACCGCCCAACAGACGCCCCAAACACGCCAAAGGTTCAGGCCGGCCCGGCCCACATGGCGGCCCCAATGTCAGCCTGCATGGCGATACGCCCGACCGCGTCACGCTCTTTGGCGTCCACGCCGTCGCAGCGGCCCTGGCGAACCCGGCGCGTGTTGTCCTGAAGATCATGGCAACAGAAAACGCCGAACGCCGCGTCGCCGACGCGATTGCCGAGCGCAAGATCTCCGTCGAGCGCGTCCGGCCGAAAGATCTCGATCGCTTGCTGGGTGCCGACACCGTCCACCAGGGGATCGCCGCTGAGGTGCGCCCCGTTGAGGACGCCGAACTCGGAGCGCTTGTCGAACGCGCGCGGGGCGGAGCACCGCTGGTCGTACTCGATCAGGTGACGGACCCGCATAACGTCGGTGCCGTGCTGCGGTCGGCCGCGGTCTTTGGCGCCGCAGGCCTGGTCATGACGGCACGACATAGCCCGCCGCTCAACGGCACGCTGGCGAAGGCGGCATCGGGCGCCATGGAAATCGTGCCGATCGCGCTCGAACAGAACCTTGCGCGCACGCTGCAGGCGCTCAAGGCCGAGGGCGTCACGGTGATCGGCTTCGACGGCGAGGGAGACGGCGTACTCGATGCCGAGCCACTCGCCGGTGCGCTGGCGTTCGTTTTCGGCGCCGAAGGCAAGGGGCTGAGGCAATTGACGCGCGAGACCTGCGACCGCGTCTGCCGTATCGCGACCGCCGATACGCTTTCGAGCCTCAACGTTTCGAATGCCGCGGCCATCGCCTTGCATCTCGCGGCCATGAGGCGGCGGGAGCGCGGCGACTGAAACACAGCGAGCGGTTCAGTGATCCTGGCCGGGCCGAGGACGGTGGGGCACGTCGAGGATATCGGGCGGGCCGCCGTCGTCGTCGTCTTCGGTTTCGAGCGGCAACGACATGACCGCGATCCCGACGACGATGCTGCCGAACGTCAGCGCAAAGGATGCGAAGAACAGGATCATCGGCACCACTGGCTCGCTGCTCGACTGCAACAAGTCCTTGATGCCGGCGACATTGGCGAGTACGAGCACCGCCGCGAATGCGATGCCGAGCGCCGCGCCGAGCGCGGTATGAAGTGCAAGAAACGTCAGAAGGCGTTGGGGTTGTCCGTCGCCGGGAATTGAACGCGGAAACCGCCGGGCCGGGGTGTTTCGCAACGGCATGGCCCACATCCTCTCATTGGCCGAGTTGCGTCGGCAGCGCCGGATAGTGGCAAAACAAGTCAATGCGTGAGACCGCGAAACGGTTCCACCGATGCAAGATGAACCTCCGACGGCTGTCGGTCGTCCGGCGTCATGCGCGAACCGCGCCTCTCTCCGGTTTGCCGCCTCGAAAACGCTCGGGCCGCAGGGCGGCGGCTTGATTAGGCTCGTCAGGTCTACGCCAGCTCGAGCCAGCCGGATTGGGCACGGCGCAATGTTGCGACGTTCGTGACGGCATCACTGTGACCACCGGCACAAAAAGCGCAAACGGGCCGGACGCGTAGTGCGCCCGGCCCGTAAGGGTGCGTGTGCAAACTGGCGACGGCAAAGGCGGCCGTCAGACCATCATCACTTCGCCCTGCTGCTCAATGCCATCAATGACGGATACGGCAGATGCGCCCACCGTGACGATGGTGCCGGTGATGGTAGTGGCGATGATGATGGTGGCGGTGATAGTGCCGCTTGCTCGGACGTCCCCACGATGCCTGGTAGGGCGGCAGCCGATAATGCTTGCGGCATTTGCGATAGCAACGCGCCGGCACCCAGTAATGCGTATTGTAGGCTGGGTAATAGCGGCGCGGCTCATAGCGATAGGAATAGGGGTCCGTGCCAGCGTGGCGATATGTGACGTGGTGATAGCGCGGATAATAGATCCAGTGCCGGACCGTCCGGGTCTTACCCCAGCCGGACGGAGCATGGTGGCGATGAAAACCGCCAGCCTCGGCCGCCTGCGGCAGCGCGAGCACGATAGCGGCAAGTACCGCCAAGGCGGCGATCATTGATTTGAGACGCATACGATCAACTCCTGAACACTCGAGGCTTCGGCCCTCGTTGCATCTTACAGAAATTGGCTAAGGTTCCGCTAAACATCCCTGCTGCAAGGCCATGGAATTACATGATGTCCTGTTTCCGTGTCCCGATTAATCAAATCCCAACCCTAACGGCCCCATAACTCGTCATATCCAAGGTTTTGGCGTGTCTACGGGCGCGTCCGCCCCGTGACGCGACAACATCTTCCACTGCGTTGGGACTTCCGTGAAGCGTGCCCACGAACCAGATCCGGATGCCGACGACCGCGAGCGCATGATCGCCGCGGCCGAACGGCTTGCCGCGCTTCTTGCCGGCGCAGGGTCGAACATCACGGTGCGCCCTATCGGCGTTGCGGCCGAGGATCTGCCGGAAGGCTTGCGCCGATTTTCCGTCCTGCCGTCCGAACCAGATACCGCCGCCGCGGCATTGGCAACCGGACCAACATTCGGAGCTGACCGGCGACGACCCCAATCGGTCGGAGCGCCCCTCCGTGCCGCCCCGGCTGCTGGCCCCTTGGAGCAGGACGTTTCAAACGGCGCTCCCCAGAACGCGTCGGAACCGCAGAAACAAGATCGCGCCAACGCCAACGCCACCCGCCACGATCAAACCGGCACAGGCCCCCATATTGAAGCAATCGCCACCTCTGGCGACACCGGCGTTGAAGCCCCGGCCGGGCGGGCGCGCGGTCGCATCGTGACAGCCGAGAGTGATGCGACGTCCACCGCCAGCGCACGCGAGCCGATCCGCAGGCCGTTGCGCAGCCCTCGCGCCGCCGTCAACGGCGAGACGCGGCGACGCGCCGACGGCTCATCGACAGCCGCCGCCGCAGCACCCGTTATCGCGGAACGTACCGAACCCGCAGACGCCACCCCGCGCGCACCGCGCATCGGCAACGGCCTCGCGCCAGCGAGCGCCGGCAACAGCGAACTGGCGACGGCCCTCGCGATGAGCCGGCGCGCGTTCATTGCCGCCGGCGTGTTCTCGTTCGTCATCAATATCCTGATGCTCGCCGGTCCGCTCTTCATGCTGCAGATCTACGACCGCGTGCTCACGACCGGCAGCATCTCGACGCTGATCGCGCTGACCGTGATGACGGCCGTCCTCTATGCCATCATCGGCGTGCTCGATCTCGTACGTTCGCGGATCGTTTCGCGCATCGGTGCCGAGGTCGATTCCCGCGTCGGCGACCGCGTCTTCGAGGCCTCGCTCCGCCGTTCGGTTCTCGGCCAGGGAACCGCCCTGCCCGCGCTCCGCGAACTCGACACCCTTCGTCAGTTCCTCGCCAGCCAGGGCCCCCTCACCTTCTTCGACGCACCGTGGACACCGCTCTATCTCGCGGTCATCTTCATGTTGCATTGGACACTCGGCATCGCCGCGACCATCGGCGCTGGATTGCTGTTCGCGCTGGCGCTCGTGAGCGAGCGACGCAGCCGCCCGCCGATCACCGCCGCTGGCAAGTCCGCCTTCCGCAGCATCGAGCTTGCCGAAACCGGGCAGCGCAACGCCGAGGCGATCACTGCGATGGGCATGCTTGGCGCCTACCGCCGCAGATGGCAGAAGGCGAACCACGAATCGATCGCCTGGCAGATCGCAGCAGCCGACGAGATCGGCGGCATGTCCGCATTGTCCAAGGCGCTGCGGCTGCTTCTGCAGTCGATGATGCTTGCCATCGGTGCCGCGCTCGCCATCAACGGACAGCTCAGTGCCGGCGCCATCGTTGCAGGCACCATCATTTTCGGCCGCGCACTAGCCCCCGTCGAGCAGGCAATCGGCCAGTGGCGCGCATTCCTCAAGGCGCGCGAGAGCTACGAGAAGCTCGACGACCTGCTGCGCAAGGAGCCGGCCCCGCCGGTGCGCACGGCACTGCCACCACCCAAGGGTCGGCTGACCGTCACGGGTCTGCGCGTCACCGCGCCCGACACCCGCCAATTGATCCTGAACAACGTCGCCTTCGACGTTCGTCCCGGCCAGATGCTCGCCGTCATCGGCCCGAGTGCCTCCGGCAAATCGACACTGGCGCGCACCCTCGTCGGGTTGTGGCCACCCGTTGCGGGACAGGTGAAACTCGACGGTGCGCGCATCGATCAGTGGTCGCCCGAGGATCTTGGCCAGTACATCGGCTACCTGCCGCAGAACGTCGAGCTGTTCTCGGGAACCGTTCGCGAGAATATCGCCCGCTTCCGCACCGACGCTCGCGACGAGGACATCGTTGCGGCCGCCGAGCAGGCCCACGCGCACGAGCTGATCCTGGCGTTGCCTAACGGCTACGATACCCAGCTCGGCGCGTTCGCAACGTATCTGTCGGCCGGCCAGCGCCAGCGCATAGGTCTCGCCCGCGCCTTGTTCGGCCGGCCCGCACTCGTCGTTCTCGACGAGCCCAACTCGAACCTCGACCGCGTCGGCGACGAAGCGCTCGCATCCGCGATCGACGGCATGCGCCGTCGCGGCCAGACGATCGTACTCGTCTCGCACCGCGTGCAGGCGATCACCATGGCAGACCTGCTGCTCTATATCGATCGCGGCATCCAGCGGGCCTTCGGCACGCGCGACGAGGTGATGCGGCTGTTCCAGGGCGCGACGGCTGGCACCGGTGCGCCGAAGCCGGAGCCCGCCGCACCCGCCACGACGCCGCCGCAGAATGGAGCCGGCGCATGACAACGGCCGCAAATGCAGGCGGCCTCCGTGCCGGCGAGGAATGGACCAGCACCGAACCCTGGATCCGCTTCGGCAAACGCATCGTGCTTTGGATGGTCGGCGGCCTGTTCGCCTGGAGCATCCTGGTATCGATCGTCGGCGCCGTGGTGGCGCCGGGCCGCGTGACGGTCGAAAGCAGCTACCAGACGGTGCAGAACCTCGACGGCGGCATCATCAAGGATATTCTCGTCAAGAACGGCGACCGCGTTAAGAAGGGCGACGTCCTGTTGCGTCTCGAAGGCACAGCCGCGACCAGCAGCCATGCGGTCGCATTGAGCCGTGTCCGGGACCTCTCGATCCAGCAGGCGCGTCTCGAGGCCGAACGCGATCGTCGCGACACGTTCGCGCTGCCGCCCGGGCTCGACCGCTCCGATCCCGAGACTGCACGACTGTTGGCGGCGCAAACGTCGCTGTTCGTCGCCCGCCGCACCAGCCGGCTCGGTGAGCAATCGGTAATCGGCGAACGCCGCAGGCAGCTCGATGGCGATATTGCCGGTCTCGGTTCACAGTTGAAATCGGCGCGCAAGCAACTCGCCATCAACGAGAAGGAACTGGCCGGCATCCGACCGCTTTTCGAAAAGGGCTACGTCAATCAGCAGCGGATCGCGCCGCTGGAGCGTGAGGCCGCAAGGCTCGAAGGCGAGATCGGCCGTCTGCAATCGGAAATCTCGAAAGTCCAGGGCGCGATCATGGAGCTCGACCTCAGGGTCGCTCAGAGCGAAAAGACATTCACCACCGAGGTCGTCGACGAGTTGCGCAAGGTACAGGCCGCGCTCGGCGAACAGCTCGAAAGCGAGAAGACGCTCGCCGACCGTCTGGCGCGGATCGAGATTCGTGCCCCGCGCGCCGGCCTCGTTCACGCGCTCCAGAACAAGACGATCGGTGGTGTCGTGACGCCGGCTTCCCCGATCCTCCAGATCATTCCCGAAAACGAACGCTTGATCGTATCGGCCGAACTCAAGACCGAAGACATCGACAAGGTGCGGCCCGGTCAGCCGGCAAGCATACGCTTCCCGTCGTTCAACAGCCAAACGACGCCGCGCATCGAAGGCGAAGTGATGCGCGTGTCCGCGGCCGAGCTGACGGATGCCAACGGTCGCAGCTATTTCTCAGCCGATATATCGATCCAGCCGGCGGAACTGGCGAAGCTGCCCGAGGGCCACACGCTGCTGCCCGGCATGCCGGCCGAAGTCTATCTCGAGACCGGCTCGCGTTCGATCCTGAGCTATCTCGTCAAGCCGCTGCTGGATGCCATGTCGCGGACGTTCCGCGAGAGCTGAGCCGACGCACGACGCCCCGGCAACTCGCGTAGATGGCGAATGCGGACCAGACGACGGATGCGCAATCCCAAGCGCTGACACCCTCCCCATGTCCCCTCACGCAGACCATCTCGGGCGACCGGAACCCGAAACGCTCGACACCGGTCGGGCTTGTCGAGTGCTAATAGGCGTTGCGGTACGCCTTCGGCGAAAGGACGGTCAGCGCGACGATGTAGAGATCGAGCACGAGCGACCAGTTCTCGATGTAGTAGATGTCGTGTTCGACCCGCAGGCGCATGTCGTCGTCGGTCTCGGTGGCCCCACGAAATCCGTGAACCTGCGCCCATCCCGTGATGCCCGGCCGCATATTGAGCCGGCGTGGATACTCCTGGATCAGCTTCTCGAAATGCAGATCATGGGCCACCGCATGCGGGCGCGGCCCGACGAGCGACATATTCCCGGCCAGCACGTTCAACAGCTGCGGCAGTTCATCGAGATTGAAGCGGCGGAGCAGCCTTCCGATCCGCGTGACGCGGCAATCGCCCCGCTTTGCCTGCTCGATCGTCGGACCGTCGTCGAGTGTCGTCATCGTCCGGAATTTCCAGATTCGGAACTCGGCATGGTTGTAGCCGCGCCGGCGCTGGCGGAAAAACACCGGACCGTTGCTATCGGCCTTGATCGCGATGGCTATCGTCACTAGCAGCGGCGACAACAATACGAGCGCGAGGCTCGCCATCACGACATCGAATGCGCGCTTGACCATGCCCTCGACGGGCCCCAGCGGCGCGCGCGTCAGCGACAGCGCCGTCGTTCGGCCGAAGCGTTCGATCTTGGGATCGGCGAAGCGACCGATGAGGCTCGAAGCGCCGAGATGAATGCCGACCGGCAGTGCCATCAGCGATGAGACGATGCGCTCGATACGCGGCGTCTGCGCCAGATCGACGAGCACGACGACATCATCGATGCGCTGTAGCCGCGCGGACGAGACGATGCGCTCGATCACCGAGTCGAACGATACTTCGCCGTCCGGATTCGCCGGGTCCGGCAGCACGCCCGCGACGACGACACGCGCATTCGTCTGGGCGCCGCCGATTTCCTGGATATGGCGTGCGATTTCTTCTTCGGAGCCGATCAGCATGAGGCGCCGGCTCTCGACGCGCCCGCTGCGTATCGCACGCTTCAGCGCCAGCGAGATCAGGGCGTCGGCGGCGATCACGCCGAACAACCCGACTGTGTAGAATAGGACCAGCCAGCCGCGCGAGAAGACGCCCGTTGTCTTGGTGAGAAAGCCGATCACCGCGAGCACGAGGAACGTATAGTTCCAGACGAGAAACAGCCGGCTCGATGCGCGTCGTCCCTCGAGGAAATCGTCGATGCCGTATTCGTCTCGGAAGGCGAACGGCACCGTATAGATGAGAGCCGCCAGACCGCCGACCGCGAGGTAATTCTCGATCAATCCGACGCCGCCGTACATCACCTCGTGATAGGCGACGCCGCACGCAACCGAGACGGATGTGACGACAAGAAACTCGAAGAGAAACGCCAGTACGGCGAAGCCTGTCTTACCGACGGCCCAACGTCCATGTGGAACCGGATGGACCGCGTCGGCTCTCTGCACACCAATCGTCACGAAACTCACCCTATGCTCAGCATGACTGTATATTCACTCGGCCGGCGAAAGACAAAGTGTTAACCGCCGGTGGCAAGATGCTGAGCCTATGCAAGTTCTATATCCTGTTGCAGTGCAGCATGGCGAGATAATTCGAGCTCGGTTAAGTTACACTTTCTTCACCCAACCGTTACCACCACCGCCCGCCTATACACCGCTGAGGCACGCGGCTTGCATTTCGATATCCGTTGTCGGGCCATCGGTCTGACGTCGCTTCCCTGTTGGGCTCAGGGACCAGATTCCTTGATTGGATCGAACGGTTTAGTGGTCAAATGATGCATATTGCCAAGCGAAACAGCGGATTGGCTACAAACCACCGGGAACTCGGCGCGGTGAACGAGTTGAATTCTCTAGAGAAAGTTCAGAGGAATGCCTCAGCTCGGCCAAGCACCGATACCGAGGACCTGGGCGGCTTTCTGACCATTCTGGGACGCCGCGCCGGCAGCATCCTCGCCGCAACGCTGGCGGGTCTCGCCCTGGCCATCGCCTATCTGGTCACGGCAACGCCGATCTACACCGCGCAAACCTCGCTGTTCATCGATCCCCGCGCGCGCAACATCGTTCCGGAAGAGGTCGTCGCCGGCAACCTCGGCTCGGACTTTGCACTTGTCGAAAGCCAGCTCGCTATCATCGGATCGGACCGCGTGCTGCGCCGCGTCGTCAATACCATGCAACTCGACAAGGACGCCGAATTCGCCCCGCCGCCGTCGAATGGGCTGTTGTCGCGGATCAAGGGCATGATCATCCCGAGGCCGGCGCCTCCCGATGCCGAAACCCGCGCCATCCTGAACCTCGCCGAGGTCATCAAGGTCAAGCGCGCACAAAAGACCTATGTCGTGGATGTCGAGGTCTCGTCGTCCTCGCCGGTCAAGGCCGCGCGTCTGACGGAGGCCGTGGTCGAGGCATATCTGGCAGATCAAGCTGCCGCCAAGGCCGAGGATGCTGGCCGCG
Organism: Hyphomicrobiaceae bacterium; assembly: GCA_020442185.1. Classification (GTDB taxonomy): domain Bacteria; phylum Pseudomonadota; class Alphaproteobacteria; order Rhizobiales; family Hyphomicrobiaceae; genus JAEUMD01. The sequence continues at coordinate 12,817 of JAGRKS010000172.1, read as the reverse complement.
CCAACAAGCTGATCGATTCTCGCCTGGACGAACTGCGCGCACAGTTGCGCAAGGCGGAGATCCGCATCGACGAGTTCCGCAAGGCGAACAAGATCCTATCGTCGGAAGGCGGCCTCGTCACCGAGCAGCAGCTGACACGCCTCAGCGGCGAACTGATCACGGCACGCGCGGTGGCGGCCGAGAACAAGGCACGCCTGGAACAGGTCGACGCGGCGCTGAAGAGCGGCAGCGGTATCGACATGTTGCCCGATGCCATTCGCTCCAGCCTGATACAAAAGCTACGCGAGCAGTATGCCCAGGTGGCGCGCCGCGAGGCCGCGCTTTCGACACAGCTGCAGGGTCGTCACCCGGTGTTGATCGACGCTCGCTCCCAGCTTGCCGAGATCAAGAACCAGATCAATGCCGAATTGAAGCGCGTCTCGACCAGCGCCCGCAGCGAACACCAGATCTCCCAGAACCGCGTCGATGAACTGTCACGCACGCTCGAACGTTCCAAGGAAGAGGTATCGCGCACCAACACGGCACAGATCCGCCTGCGGGAACTCGAGCAAGACGCAGCCGCCAGCCGCGACCTGCTGAACACCTTCCTGGCGCGAGCCAAGCAGACCCAGGAACAACGTAATCTTGCGATCTCGGAAGCCCGCGTGATCACACCCGCCAGCGTCCCGAGCCGGCCGAGCAAGCCGCTCACGTGGCTGATCCTGTCGCTCGGCCTCCTCGGCGGCCTTGGCCTCGGGCTCTCGCGCGCCCTCCTACTCGATCATCTCGACCATTCGGTCCGGACGGTCCAGGACGTCGCGTCCTCCACCGGGCTGCCGTTGATCGCAACGCTACCGTTGCTTTCATCGTCGAACGCAATCGGGCGGATGATCCCAGGCCGAGGCGGCGCCGACCGCACCGGCCTGAGCGACCTCATGGCCGCGATCGCCAATCCCAGCGGCACCGGAGCGACCGTCGGCTACCGACAGGCAGTTCTGCGCCTCCTCGGCCGCATCCGGTCCCTCAACCGTGGCCATCGCCCGCATATCATTACCGTGTTCTCTGCCGAGCCCGGGGCGGGCGCCTCGGCAACGGCGTTGTCACTCGCCTATGCCGCGGCCGTTTCCGGCGAGCGCGTCCTGCTGATCGACGGCTGTTCGCGGACGGCGGAACTCTCGAATACGCTTGCAAGCGATCTCGACCACGACGGCGTCATCGTTCTCGACAACAAGGCGCACCTCCAGTCCATCACCCGGCGCGACGCACGCTCGGGCCTCGTCTTCCTGCCGATCGCGCTTGCCGATCTCAGGACGCTGAAGGGCCACCAGCGCAAGCGACTCGCGACCGGCATAAGCGCCCTGGCGCAATCCTACGATCTCGTCGTCATCGACGGCGGCGCTCTGATCGAGGACGAGAGCGCGCTTGCGCTGGCGCCGATCGTCGACAATTTCGTTCTGGTGGCGCGTTCGGGTGCGACGGATCCATCCGCGCTCGCCGATGCCGCCGACATGCTGGCATCGTCAGGCGACCGGCTGGCCGGCATCGTCTTGAACGTGGGACCGGCAAACGCGGGCTGAGACGCCCCACGACAGCTTTCGGCGAACGGGGCTCCATGAGACCACGGACGGCATCACACTTGCCCATCAGGACGAGCCCGCCCGGACCACTGTTCGGCTTCGGGCTTGGCGTGCTGGCAATTGTCCTGCTGACCATCTCGCCGCTGGCGCTCGTCGAACTTGGCCTCAACTACGACGAGACCGGCGGCACGCCGCTCGAGAAGATCCATCCGGCAACCGTTCTCGCGAGCTTCCTCGTTCTGCTCGCGGCCGTCAGCGCCGGCAATCCCATCACATGGCTTGAGCAACAGGTTGTTCGCCACAGGTCGCTGCTGCCCTATCTCATCGTGATCGGGTTGCTGATCGTCCATTCGCTCCGCGTCGTGAAGCTGCCGTTCACACCCTTCTTCGACACGGCCATTCTGCCGCTCCTCGTATTCCTGCTGTACAAGGACATGCCGGAAGGACGCGGCAGACACCTTGCCTACCTCGTGCATGGGCTGATGTTCGCAAACGCCCTCCTCGGCCTCGGGGAGTTCGCGAGTGGCGTGCGCCTGACACCCCTCGTCGCAGCCGGTGTCGTCATCGAGGATGACTGGCGCTCGACGGCGCTCCTCGGCCATCCGCTGTCCAACGCCAGTCTTACCGGCTGCTATCTCCTCGCGATGGCACTTGGCGGCGGCCGGGATCTGCCATGGTCGGCGCGGCTTGCGGCATTTGTCGTGAACGCCGGCGGCATGATCGTCTTCGGCGGCCGCGCCGCGACGGTCTTGATGCTGCTCATCATGCTGGCGCTCGTCGGCCTGCACGTCGCGCGCATTCTCGCCGGCCGGCGCTTCTCATCGGTCTCCGTACTCAAGATCCTGATGCTGGCACCGGTCGCGGGGATCGCCATCGCCGTGCTCGCCGAGACCGGCTTTTTCGATCAGTTCCTGATGCGCTTCATCGACGACAAGGGCAGTGCGGAAGCGCGCACCGAGATGTTCCAGCTCTTCAACCATGTGCCGTGGTCCGAGCTCATTCTCGGCCCCGACGCGCGTCAGATCGAGACACTGCGCCACTACTATGGCCTCGACTTCGGCATCGAGAGTTTCTGGATCGCCTACATTCTGTCCTACGGCTTGATCGCGAGCATCGCCTTCTTCGCGGCGCTACTTGCCTTCACCCGCGACGTGATCATAAGCCTCCGGCCTGGCGCCGCCTGGGCGTTCCTGTTCTTCTATGGGGTGGCCTCGACATCGGTCAGCCTGTCCGCGAAGAGCCCGCTGCTCGGCATCTTCACGTTCATGATGCTGGTGCTGATGCGCCGCCCCGCCCAGCCGGCGGCGACAGCACCCAGTATGGCAGCGCAACGCCTGCAACCGCGCCAGCGGCTCGCCGGCCTCCAGAACGGATGACACGACCAACTCACCTGCCGCGATTTGCGTCCGACTGAGGTGGCGTCGCGTCATCGTTGACCGACGGTGCGTCACATTGCCCACCCACGTGGTTACCGGGTCGGTCCACCGCCGGAAGGGCCCGTCGACGTGCCTGCCCGGCCGTCGCGCCGAGCCCAATCAGCGCCGACGCACCGTTAACGTGTCATCCACCTTGTTGCAGCGCACCTTTTCCACCTTTGCGTGACCTTCAGCCAACGGCACGGCGATTGCTTCTGTCAGCGCATGTGTCAGCTCTTGGGAGGCCGCCGCCATCGGTCGCCCGCAGCCGAACCCGAACTTCGCTCGGCCCAGCGCTTCGGCGAAGTCTCTTGCAGATCGAGCAACATTGGTGTTGGTGTGTCGAAAGTAACCGCGCGTATCGCTATGATCCAAAGCACAGAATTCCCATCGTTCGAATCCTCGGCCCCGCAGCCGGTCGCGCGCATTGACGCACCCTTGCTCGCGAGCGTCGACGGCTGGGGAATAAACGTCGCGACGATGTCGGACGCAATTAAAGCCATCACAGACGCCGCCGGCCGCGGCGAGGGATGCGCGGTTTTCACGCTCAATCTCGATCATCTGGTGAAATTGCGCCGCGACGCAAAATTCCGCTCGGCATACCGCTCGGCGCGCTTCGTGACGGCGGACGGGGCCCCTGTCGCGCGGATTGCGCGCGCGCAGTCACCCGGCATCGAGCGCACCACGGGAGCCGATCTCGTCCTGCCGCTGGCGCTTGCCGCCGCCGAGCAAGGCCTGCCTGTCTATCTGTTCGGGTCGGAGCCGGGCGTGCTCGGACGGGCGGGGCGCCGGCTCGTCGAGAATACCGAAGGGCGACTATCGATCGCGGGCAGCGAAGCACCGGCCATGGGCTTCGATCCGGAAAGCGCGGCGGCCGATGCCGCCATCGACCGGATCGCCGCATCAGGTGCGCGCATCTGCTTTCTCGCGCTCGGCGCGCCGAAACAGGAGTTGCTGGCGGCCCGTGCCGTGGCGCGCGGCGCCCCTGTCGTCTTCGTCTGCATCGGTGCCGCCCTCGACTTCCTCGCCGGCAGCCAAACCCGCGCACCGCGCTTTCTGCAGAACAACGGCCTCGAATGGATCTGGCGGCTCGCGACTAACCCGCGCCGCCTCGCCACCCGCTATGCACAGTGCGCGCTCCTGCTGGCGAGGTTGACGTTCACCACGCCCGAAGGCCGATCGAACACGACCGGCTGAACTGGCCCGAACCCGCGTTACCGCAGCGGCTGTTCTGGTTTTCGTGCAAGCACCACATCTTCCGTGCCTCGTGCCGATCTACCGTGATGCACATGGCACCAACAATGGATCAAAAAGAATGACCTCGACGAAGATCCTGGTCTACACGCACGCTCTTGTCGACGGCGGCGCCGAGCGATTGTGGGCTTGCATTGCAACCGCATTCAAGAGGCGTGGCTTCGACGTCATCTTCGTTCAGGACTTCGAAGCCGACGACAATCGTGCGAACGTCGATCCGGCGATCCCGATCGTAACGCTCGGCGGCAACCACTTCCGCGCCACCTGGCGGCTTGCCAAGTTGCTGCGCGCCGAGCAACCCGACATCGCGCTGTCGGCTGTCGGCGGCTGCAACACCAAGGTGCTGATCGCCAAGGCTCTCGCCGGCATCCCCATGCACACGCTGATTTCCTATCACGGCTACAACGAATGGAAGACCGGCTGGCTAAGCTGGTTCACCTATATGACGCTGCCCGTCCTGTCCCGGCTTGCCGACCGGACGATCGCCGTATCCGAAGGGCTGCGCGACGAACTGGTGACCCGGTGGAAGTCCAACCCGACCAAGACGGTGACAATCCACAACCCGGTGTTCTTTCCGCAGGATGCACCCGTACCGAGCGCCGCGGAGCTGGCGGCACGCGACGACATCGTGCTGGCCGTCGGCCGCTTCGTCCCGGAAAAGGACTTTGTGACCCTCATCCGCGCCTTCGCGCGCGTCAAGCGCAACACGGCACGGCTCGTCATTCTCGGCAAGGGCCCGCAGAAAGCGCTTCTCGAAGGTGAGATCCGCCGCCTCGGCCTCACCGACCGTGTCAGCTTGCCGGGCTACAGCCGTGAACCTTGGATGGCCTATGCCAAGGCCAAATGCTTCGTGCTCTCGTCCGTATCGGAGCCATTCGGCAATGTCATCGTCGAGGCGATGGCCTATGGACTGCCAGTCGTCGCCACCGCGTGCTCGGGACCACTCGAGATTCTTAAGCACGGCCGGTTCGGCCGCATCGTCTCGTTGCAAGACGAAGTGCAGCTCGCACAGGCCATCGAGGATACGCTCGCCGAGCCCGGTGAACCGAGCGAACGGCGCAGGCGTGCCGAGGACTTCTCGTTCGCATCGCGATTCCCAGCCTATGAAGGCATCGTCGAAGAATTATGCGGAACGACGGCACGCCATATCGCCGTCGGTCCCGATACGATCGCCGCAAATTGAGAGTTGGAGCGCGCCCATGCCACCCCCGGATCGTGCCCGGCCCGTCGTCTATCTCGACCTGACGCACGTCGGTCGGCACGTTACGGGACTCGAGCGGATTGCTATCGAGCTGTTCGAGAAGGCGCATTTCGCCAATGCCGATATCCGCCCCATCCGCGCCGCCAACCTCGTCATGCTGATCTTGAAACAGCAGTTGTTGTTTCCCTTGCTCGCACTCATCAACCCGCGCGCCCATTTCATTTTTCCGGGCTTTCCGCCATCGCCGCTGATGATCGCCTTCCGCGATCGCGTCGTGCTCTATGTCCACGACCTGTTTCTGGTGACCCGCCCACAGGACCTGGGCCTCAAGGCCAAGCTCTACATGGCCCGGCCATTCCGGCTGGCTGTTTCCCGGCTCAGGCACTTTCTCACCAACTCCGCAAAAACGCGCGCCGAACTCGAGCCCTTCGTCGCCTCCGATGCCCGCATCGAGCTTTACCGGCCGACAGTCGCCAACGTCTTCGGTGTTGGGGCCTGCGACAGGAGCGGGCGGACGGACGCCCCGTCGCCACTCAAGATCGTCGCAATCGGAACAGTCGAACCGCGCAAGAACTACAGAGCTGCCGCTGCCATACGCCACGCGCTTGCCCGCGCCGGCTTCGACGGCTGCGAGCTGCACATCATCGGCCGCCGTGGCTGGGGGCCAGATGCCGACGCTCTTGGCGATGAGCCAGGGATCGTCATGCATGGCTATCTGAGCCTCGATGAGGCGCGCGCGATCATCGAGACGGCCGACATCTATATCTCGACCGCCCATGACGAGGGCCTGGGGCTTCCCCTACTCGAGGTGCAATTCGCCGGGCTGCCCGTCGTCGCCGCCGATATCCCTGTATTCCGCGAAGTGCTTGGCACGAGTGGAACTTATATTCCAACTGACGATGCAGAAACCGCGGCCCGCCTCATCCGCACGCTGGTCGAGACGCCCGGTTGGCGGCGTGAACGCGCCGATGCCGCACGCGAAAACCTCGACCGCTGGAACACGGCGGCCATGGCCGACGCCGCTCGCGTCCGGGTCATGTTCAGGAGCGTCGAGCCGACAGCACAGCCGACCGCAGCTGAAGCCGCACCAAGAGGTTGAGCGCGATGGGTTGGGGCCCTGCCGGACAGATCTCGCGTCGGGCGGCTTTGCTCGGTGGCGCGGCCTCACTCGCGGCCGCCACCGCCACAGGCCGTCACGCCGTCTCGGCCTCGCTTCGATCCGAACCTGGAGCGGCGGCGCGCCTCGGCCTCGGGGACATCGCCGCTCGAAACGGCATCGTGCTCGGCGCGTCCTTCGCGGTGCACGAACTCGACACGCCATATGGCGCGCACTACGCCGCTGCCTACCTCGCAGACGTCCGCAGCGTGACGAGCGAGTTGTCGTTCAAGATGTCGGTACTGCGGCCAACCGCGGGCGTCATCAATCTGGACCCGGCTGACCGTCTCGTCGACTTCGCGGCGCGAAACCGATTGAAGTTGCGCGCCCATACCCTCGTCTGGAACGACGACCTGCCCGACTGGATCCACCGCCTCGGACCTGGCGAAGTCGAACTGCTGCTCGAAGCGCATACGACGACGCTGATGGAGCGATATCGCGGCAAGGTGTGGGCGTGGGACGTCGTCAACGAGCCGATCGCGCCTTGGGATCATCTGCCCGGCAATCTGCGCAAGGGACCGTTCCTGACAGCGCTCGGTGAAGGCTACATCGCGCGGGCGTTCCACCTTGCTCGCAGCCTCGATCCAACGGCCCTCCTCGTCATCAACGAGGCGCAGACGGAAACCGACGACGAAAACGGCCGCGTGTTCCGCACGAGCTTCCTTGCGCTGCTCAAGCGATTGCGTGCCAAGGGTGTGCCGATCGACGCCGTCGGGCTGCAGGCCCATCTTCGATCGGATCGCCGCTACGACTTCGCTGTGTTCAAGGGCTTTCTCGACGAGATCGCGGCGCTTGGATATGCGATCCACATCACCGAACTCGACGTCAACGACAGCGCCTTCCCCGCCGACGAGAAACGCCGCGATGCCGCGGTCGCCGATCTCTATCGACGTTTTCTCACCGTCGTGCTAGCGCACCGGGCCGTCACCGCCGTCACCTTCTGGCAGCTTGCCGACCACACGAGCTGGCTCACCTACATGGCGCGCAACGAGAGCCCGAACAGCCGGCGCCGCCCGCGCCCCCTGCTCCTCGACGACGCCTTCAAGCGCAAGCCGGCATGGTTTGCCGTCGAGAGTGCTCTCAAAGAGATGCCGCCGCGCTGAGCGGACGCGACCGGGGCTGTCCCCAGCGGGCGCGCTGCAGGTCGCGGTGGTTCTCGTAGCACTTCGCCAGCTGAACCTCTGGCCGGAAGTCGGCGATCTCGGCGGCAACACCTGCCGGCGTGATACGGCCGTCGCGCTGGCGATTGCGGATCTCGACGAAGGCATCGGCAAGCCGCTCCGCCATGTCGTCGCGGTCGTCCGAGCGCGGCACGAGATAGCCACTGACACCGTCCTTAATGACGCTCGCGAGCTGCGGCAAGTGGATGGCGCCAACCGGCCGCCCCGCCCCCAGCGCCTCGAGTACGGAGAAGGGCATGCCCTCGAATTCCGACGTCAGGATGCCGGCATGGGCGTTGGCGAGAACGTCGGCGACACCAGACGCCGTCTTGAATCCGTGCAGCACAGAGCGCTTCTCGATTTCCGCGAACTCGGCGAAACGGTGCGGATCGCTCGTGCCCATGTAGTGGAACTCGACGCCGTCGCCGAGCTTCTCGGCGAGTTTCGCGATTGTCCGGAACATCAGCGACGGCACCTTGAAGAGATCGAGGCGACCGGCAAACGCGACGCGGAAGCCATCGTCCGCGGGAAGCGGTCGCGGCGCGAACGTCTGCGGATCGACCCAGGTCGAAAGCGTATCGATCTTCGCGGCCTGCGCCGGGTAGGTCTGGCGAATGCGCTCGGTGATGATCGGGTTGACGCACAGGAACTTGTTGCACGCTTTGACGGCCAGCCACTCGTTGACATTGTGGACATAGCGATAGCTGCTGAGGAGCGAATCCATCTGCAGCTTCGGTGCGCCTTCCCCGTGCAGCATCTGAATGAATGGCACACCGAGTGCGCGAACAAGCGTCGCGAACTCGACACGCTGCAGGTCGATGCTCGTCGGTTGCTGCTTCAGGACAGCGCGCACGGTCGCGATGTGGCGCAACAGTCCCTGCATGAATTGGAAGTTGATGGATTGGCGGATCGAACGGGCGGCTTCGCGCGCCTGATCGTCCGGGAAATGCAGGACCGGTAGGAAATCGAACGATTTGCCGCGAAATTCCTGGCGCGTCACCTTGCCGAGTTCGAGATCGCCGATCGCATCGACACCGATCATGAGGAACGAGAAGTCCTCGGGCAGAAACGCGATCATGTCGCGGATGAATGTCTCGAGGCCGCCCACCTTGGCGCCGCGCGGGTCGAACGAATGGATGACGCAAAGCCGATAGTTCATGATGTCCTGTCCAAACTCTCAATCAATGCTCGCCAGCACTCGAATTGCGCGTCCAACACGAGAGAACCCATCTTCGTGACCCGCCTCGGATCTGCACACAATCTTCATGCCAGCGCGACCGTATTCATCGCGACTTGCGGCCGGATTCGCCGATAACGGTGAACACAAACTTGCCGCTTGTCCGGTTGCGTCACGACATCGCCCGTGGTCATGAAGGCGTCCTCAGTCATGAAGGCGTTCGGGCGCGACGCCACGGCACGACGGCACTTAGCATCGCGAGCGCCTTGAGGGCCGCCGCTGGATAGAGCGCCGCGATCGCCACTGCATAGACGACGGCGCCCATGCCCGTCGCCAGAACCAGCGAGCCGACTGTCGGCGCGATATCGAAGCGCGTCACCGCGAACGTCATGATCACGGTCGCTAGTACGACCTTCGCAATGTCGGCTGGCGGCAGGGCATAGCGATACCAGTGCCAGCCACAACCGATGGTGACGAGCAGCGTCAGGCAAGCCCCGACCGCCGCCCCGGTCACCGCGCCAGGCAGGCCACCGAGCCAGAGCCCCACCGTGCCACCGATGATCGCGAGCAGCGCATCGATGATATCGTTGTAGAGCGGCACCATCGGCTTCTCGTGAAGCAGGAACACCTGTTCTCCGTAGTGCAGCCTGAGGTTCCGCAGCGTTCCAACGACAATCGCCATCGGCAACACCTGAAGTGTCATCTCCTGGAATGGCGCCGATACCACCAGTCTGACGAACGGTGTCGATATCGCCCAGAGGCCCGCCGCGGCTGGAAGCATGGCGACCAGCAGCAGCACGCCATTGCGCACCAGCTGCTCCTGGCCGTCCGCCATTCCGCCTTCGCGCGCCCGCTTCATGGCGACGGGAAACGCCGCGGCGGTAACGAGCATGGCCGCGAAATTCGCCGCCCTGAGGCCGAGCGCGAGACCGACAGTCAACAACCCGACGGCCGCCGCGCCTTCGAAGGTTTCGACGATGAATCTCAGGCCGTTGCTCGCGACCCAGACGAAGACAGCCCCGAGGAGCAGCGGCAATCCGTACTTGAGCGCCATGCGCACGATATCGCGCGAGGCCGCCTGTGGACGCGTGCCGATTTCAAGACGAGTCATCGCAACCACGATGGAGAACGCCTGTGCCAGCGTATATCCCCACAGCACCATGTCCGCCGTGCCGCCGAACTGCGTCACCAGTGCGATACCAAAAAGCAGACCGAGAACCGGCCAGGCGATCTGCAGGATCGTGTAGCTGAGCGTGTCGTGCTCGGTGCGAGCGCGGTCCGTCAGCTGTGTCACCACGGCTCGCGTCACGATGTAGGCGATCGCGGCCAACACGAGGGAACCGGACCACTCCGTCTCGATGATTCCCACCAGTCCCAGCGCGACAGCCGACGAGACGATGGCCGAGCCGAGAATGACCGCGCTTTCCGTATCGAGGAAGCGGCGCCGGTCGGCCTCTGGCGCGGCGACGTCGTGATAGCGCATCGTATAGAGCGTGAACCAGAAGAGCGTGGCGATGTAGGCAAGTTCCTGCGCGGCGGTCACGAGCGCGAAGACACCCATGCGCTCGGGCGACAGGTAGTGTGTCCAGGCGATCACCGAGATCAGCTGAAACACGGGTCCGACGACCTGAGCCGGGAGATAGAGCACTGTCTGACGGAGCAGCATGTGTCTTAAGCAGTTCTCTTTGTAACGAGCCGATGTTTCGGCCGTTTGGCTATCGATCATCGCGAACCGGCCGCCGATCCGGTCGCCGGTCAGGTGGGGTGCCCGGAGGAGCGGCGACATCCTCTCGAATATTGCACTGCAAATAGCGCGCCGTAACGTCAGGCGAAGCAGCGCACGTCTCGCCAGTTGCTGGCCCGCCGCGCGGATCGTGGCGCAATCGGCACCGATCAGCGGCCCATTGCCGGCAACTTCCGGCGAGAAACGCACGGGGCACCATCACGCCAGCCTTGCCACAGCATTGTAGCGCCGCGCTGATCGGAGCCTCTATTTACATTATTCTCAACCTCGTCTGCGAAACTCGCTTCCAGTTCGATGCCATGGGAGTTTGGGCGCAGAGCGGCCCTGCAGGATGATTGTTCACCTTTTCATCGATAACCATCCCTTGCCCCGTTGGCAGGTCGCTCTGTTCCGCCGCCTGACGGGCACGGCGACTGGGACGGCGACTGGGTCGAACGCACCGTCGGATTTCGCTGTCGCTGGAAATCGCATGCTCGCGGTCTCGCTCGTCCGCAAGTCCTCGGCGGCGGCTCCTCTCGATCCGATGTCGACACCCGCACTCCGCGCCTTGCTGCTGCTCGAGCGGACGCTCGCCGGCGCCGATCGGGATCATTTGGTCGACGATATCGCCCGATCACCCGACGCCGCGGGCTTGCCGCTCTCAAGTCTGGATGAAGTCCAGCGCGGCGGCGCGGGCCAGACGCCCGATCTGGTGGTCGATCTCAGGGCAAGCCCCGAATTCGGTCGAACATCGTCGCCGCGCACGCTCGTTCCAACCTACAACAGCCACACTGGCATTGCTTCACTCTGGGACATGCTGCTCTCGGGCGGGGCCTGCGAAACCGGGCTAGCCGACAGCACGACGGGCCGCATTGTCGCGGTGGCGCGCCCTGCCCTCGAGACACCGCAGCGGCTGCTCGAAAGTGCCGACGCGATCCTCGATACCTTGATCGTCCAGATCACCCTTGCCGTCACAGCCATTGCCGGCGCGCGGGTTTTGCCTGAATTTATATCGGCCGCCGACCACGCTTCGTCGGCGAGCACATCGACCGGTAACGCGAGAACGACCCGGCGCGCGCTACAGACGGGCCGTCGGTCGGTCGAGTTTATCGGCCGGCGCATCGCTGCGAAGGCATCGCGATCGATCGATCGGCTCCTCGACAAGAGCCCCGCCTGGCAGGTTGCGTGGCGCAAGACCGCCAAGCGCACCGTCCCTGGCGAGGCGCTCGATGCCGCTGATTTCCAACGCCTGCGGGACGGACACGATCGCTATTTCGCCGACCCCTTCGTGCTGGTTCATGCCGGCGCCACGCACGTGTTCGTCGAAGAACTTCCCTACGCGACGGGCCGCGGCGTCATCTCGCATTTCACGCTCGATGCGCGCGGCCAGTCTTCGCAGCCGCGGCCGGTGCTCGAGTTGTCGCATCACCTCTCCTATCCGCAGGTCTTCGAGCGCGACGGCGCCCTGTGGATGTTGCCGGAAGGAGCGGCATCAGGCCGGCTCGATCTCTATCGCGCGGAACGGTTTCCCGACCGCTTCGTCCACCACGCGACGATTGCCGAACTTCCGCTTCACGATGCGACCTTGTTCGAGCACCAGGAGCGTCTGTGGATCGCTGCCGGGTTGAAGATCGGCCGCGGCTCGTGCTGGGACACGCTTCTGTTCTATTCGGCAGACCGTCTCGAGGGGCCATGGCAACCGCATGCCGGCAACCCGCTGCAGATCGACAGGACGGCAGCGCGTTCGGCTGGCGCGACGTTCGTGCATGATGGCTGCTTGTGGCGTCCTGCGCAGGACTGTACGGCTGGATATGGCGGCGCTCTGACTTTCAATCGGATCGACCGGCTCGACGACGAGAGCTTCGTGCAGACTATTTGTGGACGGCTGACATTCGATCCGGGTAACCCGCATGGCGGCCCGCACACGATCAATCATGCTGGCGGATTCGAGTTGATCGACATCTACGTGCCGCGCGGCTGAGGGATCTTTACGGGTCTCCGACGGAGCCCAGCCGCCGGAACAGCCCCGGCGACGGGGCGCCCGCGCCAAAACGTCATCGGGCGAGCGAAACATCTGCTGTCGAAAAGGATTGGCGACCGGTGGTGCACGTGGCTATAACGGGCCCGCTGGCGGCCCTCGGTGCCGCCCGAAGCCGGCTTAGCTCAGTTGGTAGA
>JAGRKS010000171.1 GCA_020442185.1 Hyphomicrobiaceae bacterium | reverse complement strand
GCCACATCGCCATGCGCTTCGACCGCAATCCCTTGAACTATCTGGCCATGATCAAGCTCGCCTCGACACGCCTATGGCTCAGGGTTTATGAGTCCGCAGCCTAGTGTTGCGTCTCCGACACTTGGTTCCCCTTGCAGCACCCGATCGACCAAGTGTCGGAGACATAGGGAAAACTGGCAACTCTGTGATTCTAGTGTTGCTTTTATCACCAACGCTTGGCAGGCCAGCATGCAGCAAACGGGGACCAAGCGTTAGTGACGCAACACTAGGGACGGGATCCGAGTGCGGGGCCTGCGCGTTGAGGTGGTGGCGTCGCGTCACCGGAGGCTGCATTGTAGACTGCGATTCCCGCACCACATTGACGAGCGACACAGATGTTGGATGAGCGTGACAGCGGCTCGCTGCGTCGCGACCGAGTAACGCCATGGCCTGGAGGCCAAAGCAGAGGCCCCTCCGGCGGGGAAAAATTCCATGACGAAAATGTCGACTTCTCGCCTCCTTCGCTCACTTGCGCTCACGGGCGCGGTGCTGGCGGCAAGCATCGTTGCGGTCCCGCCGCTGATCGCCGACGACGGGCCGGAGCTGATTTTCAAGCGGACGACGGTGTGGAAATTCCTGTCGCCCGACCACAAGCTCGCGACCTATGCCATCGATGATCCCGTCATCGACGGCGTCACCTGCCACTTCACGGTGCCGGAGAAGGGCGGCTGGACCGGCTGGCTCGGCCTCGCCGAGGAATTGTCGAACGCCTCGCTCGCCTGCCGCCAGGTGGGCCCCGTCGTCTTCAAGGAGAAGTTCGAGCAGGGCGATGAGGCATTCCGGCAGCGCCGTTCGCTGTTCTTCAAGAAGATGCGGATTGTGCGCGGCTGCGACGCCCGCCGCAACGTCCTCGTCTACGTGACCTATACCGACAAGCTGATCGACGGCAGCCCCGAGAACTCGACATCGACGGTGCCGATCATGCCGTGGGGCGCGAGCGAACCGCAGAAGTGCGGGGACTGGCTTAAGGGGTGAAGTCGGACACGAGCCCGACGAGCGGTACTGACGTCCGGGATCAGCGGCGTGTCGGCCCTGGCCTCGTCGCAGGCGTCGTCGCGCGTCAGATCATCATGCCGATGCCATTGAGCACCATCACTGCGCCCCAGAGCATTGCCACCAACCAGATGAAGCGCATCATGTTGTCACTCCGAGTTCGGCCCCTGGCGCCCGAACGATCACATCGATCGCGCGCATGAGACGGTCATTTCGAAAAAGTCCCTGTCGATCGAATAGATGCGCTCAGGGCCGATGATCGGCGTGAATTTCTCGCGCGCCTGGTCGATGTCGTGCTTCATCCGCGTCTTTTCGAGTAGCCACCGTTCCGATCCTGAAGCATCGTGCAATGCATTGGCGTAGCGGAATTCATCGCCGGTATTCAGCACCGTCTCGAGTTCGCCCATGATGCAAGTGCAGTACGCATGTCCGCGGCCGAAGCGCCCGTTGATCTTGCGGTTGCGGGTCAGTTGCTCGCATTGACTTGCGAAATGGCTCTTGCCGAATTCGAGATCTTTCTCTGGAGGAATCGGGTCCGCGAATTGCGCGCTGACCAAGCCGATGGCACAAAATCCGCCAAGACCAAGTAGAATATACTTTCCGATCCCCATAACGTCCCCCGTCCGATCCAATGATCAATTGCGATCAGGGGAGACTAGCCGAGTTGAATTGAGATCCTCTGAGGCCGATCATTCGAAATTTATCTATCTGCAATCAACGTCGAGCGGGCTTGAGCGGGCGGCGTGTCGGCCCTGGCCTCGTCGCAGGCGTCGTCGCGCGTCAGATCATCATGCCGATGCCATTGAGCACCATCACTGCGCCCCAGAGCATCGCCACCAACCAGATGAAGCGCATCATGTTGCCACTCCGATATCGGACCCTGGCGCCCGAACGATCACATCGATCGCGCGCATGAGACGGTGATGTGATAGAAATCGTGATTGATCGAGGACACCCGTTCTTCGCTCAGAATTGGCGTGTATTCCTCGTGCGCCTTCTGGATGGCTTGCGCCATGCGAGTCTTTTCGAGCACCCACCGCTCCGTGCCGGACGCGTCGTGCAGCGCTTCCGCGAAACGGAATTCGTCACCCGTGCTGAGGACATTCTCGAGGCCTGCGCTGACGCACTCGCAATAGACATGTCCGCGCCCGAACTTGCCGTTTATCTGGCGATTGCGTGTGATCGTTTCGCACTGGCTGGCGAAGAAGCGCTTGCCGGAGGCCAGCGATTGCTCCGGTGTCATTTCCGGAATGAATTGCTGTGCCACGGCTCCGATGAGCATGAACCCGCCGAGCGCATAGAGCGCATATTTACCGATCCCCATGACGTCCCCCGTCCGATCCAATGATCAATTGCGATCAGGGGAGACTAGCCGAGTTGAATTGAGATCCTCTGAGGCCGATCATTCGAATTTTATCTATTCGCACGCGGCGCCGACCGGCGGAGTGCTCGCATCATTTTGCGGGCTGGCGGGTGAGGTCGGCGCAGCCCGCCGTCGCCTCCTCGCCCGGCTCGACATAGCAGGCCGCGATGCGATCGCCCCCGAGGATCCTGCCGTGGTTGTATCCCTTGCTGTCCGAGGCGACCCAGGTGAACGAAACGTTGTCGGGATAAATGACCCCGAAGAAGTCCTTGCGGCCCTGAGAGTAGGTGAAATAGCCGCGGAACCGACGGTCGGTCTGCTCGGTGATCTGGATAGTCTTCTTCCAGGTCTTCAGTCCCTTTTTGTCGGAAATCGTATGGTTTTCGCCGCTCCAGGTTCCGATCAGGTTCGGAATTGCGTCCTCCGCCGCGTGCCCCGGCGTCAATTCGCCAGCAGCGACGGCGACGGAGGCGAATGCCACGAGGGTCGTGCCGCGAAGGACACGGCGAACGCGCCGAAGAGTGACAACGCGATCAGTCGCGATAAGACGTTTCATCATGTCACCTCGGTTGTAGCTGGCCTCGAGCGACCAGGAATGCGCCGTGCACGCAAGCTGTTGCATGCCACGGCCTGACGACACTTCGAGCATCGCGATGTCTCTGGCGCATGGCGCCATGGGCTGACGGGCGGCAAGTATCGCCGATCCGGCACCGGTAGGCAAAGCCTGCCGACCCTCCGGGTTTCAGATTTCTGGCCACCACCACTGACCCCGACCCCGACCCCGACCCCGACCCTGGCGTCGGCAGCTGTCACGTGCCTTTGGCAGGCTGAGACGGAAAGCTCGCCGTCTGTCGCAGCGCCTCGCCGATAACGATCGCGCCGGCGACCGCAACGTTCAAGGATCGGAGGCCAGCCGCGACCGGGATCATGATTCGGACGTCGGATGCCTCGTGGACATGACGGGGCACACCGGCGCTCTCGCGGCCCAGCATGATGATGTCGCCTGTCGCGTAGCTGTGCTCGAGATAGCTCCGGTCGGCATGCCGGGACACCAGGACGAGGCGGTGGCCGCTCGTCTTCCTCCAAACGTCGAAGGCCTCGAAGCTCTCGTGGCGGTGTATCGACACGTGGTCGAGGTAATCGAGGCCGGCGCGGCGCAGCGCGCGGTCGGTCATGTCGAACCCGGTCGGCTGGATGATGTCCACAGGAACCGCGAGGCAAGCGGCGGTCCTAAGGAGGGTTCCTGCGTTTTGTGCAATGTCGGGTTGATAAAGGGCAAGGCGCATGGGTTGGCGATCGTTCATAGGCTGGTGGCGGGGGCGGCTAGGTCTCGAGGATGCGCCAAATTGCCCTAAAGGTTCATCTTTCGCAGCCTTGAGACGACGGACAAAGGATGTCAAAAGAGCGCGTGGCCGGGGGATGCTGCTGAATTGGCACCTTTCGACCGAACCTTCTCACCCGGTCAGTCGACGTCATATCCACGTACAATCGACCTGCCGGCGCCCATTCGAGGCGTAAGCCGCACGTTATTTGGAACATCTAGGAGGCGCACGTGGCATCTCACGCTGACGAGCCCAATCGCCGGGACTTCCTGGTCATCTCAGGCAACGTCTTTGCCGCGGTTGGCGCAGGCTTTGTGCTCTGGCCGTTCATCCAGCAGATGAACCCGGACAAGAGCGCCCTGGCGCTGGCTTCGACCGAAGTCGATCTGGCGCCGGTGAAGCCGGGCCAGGCCATCACCATCACATGGCGCGGCAAGCCGGTCTTCATCCGCAATCGCACGCCGGAGGAGATCAAGGCAGCCGAGGCGACACCGCTTTCCGATCTGCCCGATGATGTCGCGCGTAACGAGAATATCGCTCCAGACGCACCGGCCACGGATCAGAACCGCACCCTAAAGGGGCATGAGAACTGGCTCGTGACGGTCGGGATCTGCACGCATCTCGGCTGCATCCCCAAGGGGCAGGCGCTGGGTGATGCGAAGGGCGATTACGATGGCTGGTTCTGTCCATGCCACGGCTCGCACTACGATACCGCTGGCCGGATCCGGAAGGGGCCCGCGCCCCGTAACCTGGACATTCCGCCCTATAGCTTCCTGTCCGACACCAAGATCAAGATCGGCTAAGAGGTCTCGAGCACCATGGCTCATCACGAATCGAACTATCAGCCGACGTCCGGCTTCGGCAAGTGGATGGACGAGCGGCTCCCGATCGGGCGGATGATGCACGGGCAGTTCATCGACTTCCCGACACCCCGCAATCTCAACTATCTCTGGACATTCGGCGGCATCTTGACGTTCTGCCTCGTTGCGCAGCTCGTCACCGGTATCGTGCTTGCAATGCACTACCAGCCGAGCGCCGCCGAGGCCTTCAACTCGGTCGATCACATCCGCCGCAACGTCAACTATGGCTGGATGATCCAGGCGATGCACGCCGTCGGCGCATCGATGTTCTTCGTCGCCGTCTACATCCACATTTTCCGCGGCCTCTATTACGGTTCCTACCGGGCGCCGCGCGAGATCTTGTGGATACTCGGCGTGTTCATCTTCCTCGCGATGATGGCGACGGCCTTCATGGGCTACGCGCTTCCGTGGGGGCAGATGAGCTTCTGGGGCGTCACCGTCATCACCAACCTGTTCTCGTCGCTGGACGGCATCATCCCTGGTGTCGGCACCGCGATCGTCGAATG
This sequence comes from Hyphomicrobiaceae bacterium, assembly GCA_020442185.1. GTDB lineage: Bacteria > Pseudomonadota > Alphaproteobacteria > Rhizobiales > Hyphomicrobiaceae > JAEUMD01. Next base: position 351 of record JAGRKS010000171.1, on the reverse strand, counting down.
GCTGTGGGGTGGCTACTCGGTCACGGGAACGACCCTCAACCGGTTCTTCTCGCTACATTATCTCTTGCCGTTCGTAATCGTCGGGCTGGTCGCCCTGCACATCTGGGCGCTGCACGTGTCCGGCCAGAACAACCCGGCGGGCCTCGACATCAAAACGAAGTCGGATTCGGTGCCGATGTATCCGTACGCGGTCGCAAAGGATGCCGTCGGCCTGTTCGCGTTCCTCATCGTGTTCGCATGGTTCGTGTTCTTCCTGCCCGACTACCTCGGCCATTCCGACAACTTCATCGAGGCCAATCCGCTGGTGACGCCGCCGCACATCGTTCCCGAATGGTACTTCCTGCCGTTCTA
>JAGRKS010000170.1 GCA_020442185.1 Hyphomicrobiaceae bacterium | reverse complement strand
CTTGGGGTTCTTGAACAGCCGCTCCTGCATGATGCGCTCGGCGCGAAACTCGTTGCGCCGATGAACGACCGTGACCTTGCTCGCGAAGTTGGTGAGGAAGATCGCCTCCTCGACAGCTGTGTTGCCGCCACCGACGACCACGACCTCCTTGCCGCGATAGAAGAAGCCGTCGCAGGTGGCGCAAGCAGAAACGCCATAGCCTTTGAAGGCTTCCTCGGAGGGTATGCCGAGCCAGCGGGCCTGTGCGCCGGTTGCGACGATCAGGACGTCACACGTATAGACATCGCCCGAATCGGCCTCGAGCTTGAACGGCCGGGCGCGCAAGTCGACCTTGGCAATGTGGTCCATGACGATCTCGGTGCCGACGTGGCGCGCCTGCGCCTCCATCTGCTCCATCAGCCAGGGTCCCTGGATCGCATCGGCGAACCCGGGATAGTTCTCGACGTCGGTCGTGATCGTCAACTGTCCGCCCGGTTGAATGCCCTGTATGATTAGCGGCTTGAGCATGGCGCGCGCCGCGTAGATCGCGGCCGTGTACCCAGCAGGGCCGGACCCGAGGATGAGAACTTTGGCATGTCGTGCATTCGGCATGGTGGGCTCACTTACGGAACAGGCGGACCAAGGTTCGAGGAGTGCTTCGCCAAAGGCGGCGCTTGCGATCGCCCGGCGCCGGTTTCCCCCCGGAAGGCCTCTAACTTGGGCAGCCGCTGGCCGCGCGTCAATCGCCAGAGCGCGCCCGGTCCACAGGGCATGGCGTGACACGATGGCCACGTTCACATTTTGATGCACCGCGGCAGTCGATTGTTAGTGATCGATTTACGGCGTTCTGGCGTAGTTTGGTCCTTCTGAAGCGCAGTCATGCGTGATCGATACGCTGGGGGCACTCGACTTGTTGAAGAACGGAATTCGTCCGCAGTCTGTTGCGGCACTGATGGCAACAGTGGTCATTGCTGGCATGACCGCCGTCGTTGGGACGGCGAACGCCGGGGGCGAGTGGGGCGAGCCGAGCGAAGGTGGCCGCGAGATCCAGGCTGGCGGCCTGGTGATCGTGAAGCCCAAGTACGAAGGTTCGAGCGAGTACGAGGTGATCGGCGTCCCGCTGGTGGCTCCGGGCAGCGGCACGGGCGACGGTAAGGTCTCGTTCAAGGGCATCGACGACTTGCGGTTTCGGCTGCTCGATGCCTCCGGTTTCGAGGCGGGTCCGCTGGTCGGCTATCGCTTCGGCCGCGAGGATGACGACGCTCGCCGCCTGCTGGGTCTCGGCGACGTCGACGGCGGGCTGATTGTCGGCGGCTACGCAGGCTATCGTTTCGGCGCGCTCATGCCGTTCGTGTCCTATCATTATCAAGTGACGGGCGACGAGACGGGAGGCATCGCGCGCCTCGGCGTCGAAGCCAAGATGCCGCTGCGGCCGGGACTGCTGGTCACCGCAACTGCGGGCACGACCTGGGCCGACGAGGACTATATGCAGTCCTATTTCGGCATCACGCCGCTGCAGAGTGCGACCTCGGTTGCACTGCTGGCGCCGTTTGATGCCGATGCCGGGTTCAAGGATGTTTTCCTCGGGCTGTCAGCTTCGGTGCCGGTCGCCGATCGCTGGTCGTTGAAGTTGACGGGACGCTACACGCACCTGATCGGCGATGCCGCCGATAGCCCGATCGTGGAGAGCGAAAGCCAGTTCATGGGTGGACTTGGACTGACCTACCGCTTCGATATCGGCCGCTGAGGGTCGCTCGATCTTTCGGCCAACCCCGTTCGAAACGGCGCGGCCCCAACCGGATTCGGGTGCGAACGGAGCGTTTGCCACGGCAGCTGTCCGGCAGACGACCGGCACGCTCCGGTGCTCCAGCATGCATCAAATCAGCTTCAGGGCACGAAAACTCGTGTGTCCGGCGCGGCCGACGATGATGTGGTCGTGGATTGTGATGTTGAGCGGGCGGGCGGCGTCCGCGATCATCCGCGTCATGTCGATGTCGGCTCGCGAGGGTGTCGTATCGCCTGACGGGTGGTTGTGGACGAGGATGATGGCGGTGGCAGCCAGTTCGAGCGACCGCTTGACGACCTCTCGGACATAGACGGGCGTGTGATCGACGGTCCCCTGGCCCTGAATTTCGTCGGCGATCAGCTTGTTCTTCTTGTCGAGGAACAGAATGCGGAACTGCTCGCGCGTCTCGTAGCCTTGCGCGGCGCGCAGGTAATTGACGACGTCGCTGGTCGACGAGAGCGCCGGTTGCGATATGAGTTCGGACTTCATCATCCGCAGTCCCGCCGCGCGGACGACCTTCAGATGCGCGACGACGCCGTCTCCGACGCCTTCGATTTCCGTGAGGCGGCCAGGCGGGGCATGCAACACGGCTGCGAACGTTCCGAACCGCGCCAGCAGCTTCTTGGCGAGGGTTTTCGTGTCGCGGCGCGGCAGTGCAGTAAACAGCACCATTTCGAGAAGTTCATAGTCCGGCATCGCATCCGCGCCGCCGTTCAGAAAGCGTTGGCGCAGGCGGTCGCGATGTCCGGCGTTGAGTGAGGCCGTCGGAGGTGGTGCTGCGCCCCCGGAGTTCGTCACCTCCTTGGCGACGGCTTGCGGCCTGCTTTCGCCCGCTTGATCAAGGTCGAACGGCAATCCTGGCGCAGACGCCAATTCGTCTGCGGCGCGGCTTCCGGGGGCGTCGCCTGTCACGGCTAGGGTTTCGCCGAAGAACAGCGTCTCCGGCGGAATATTCGTGCGATTCTTGCTGTCTCCCGCACCACTCATTCCGCATTCCTGTCGTCGTCAGGATACCACCGTCGGCGTCGAAACGTAGGGTGGCTTGTGGAGGCCGCCGGGCGAAAGTGTGAAGATCTCGCAGCCGTCCTCCGTCACCCCGATCGTATGCTCGAACTGCGCGGAAAGCTCCCGATCGCGGGTAACCGCGGTCCAGCCGTCGGGCAGCACCTTCACATGCGGACGGCCGAGATTGATCATCGGCTCGACGGTGAAGAACATGCCAGGCTTGAGCAGTACGCCGTCTCCCTCCTCGCCATAGTGCAGGATGTTGGGCCTGTCATGGAAGACTTGGCCGAGCCCGTGCCCGCAGAAATCCCGCACGATCGTACAGCGTTCCGCTTCGGCGTATTTCTGGATCGCCGCTCCGATGTGGCCGGTGGTGTTGCCCGGAATGACGGCGTCAAGGCCGATCATGAGGGCATTGTACGTAACTTCGATCAGGCGTTCCGCCCGCCGTGAGATCTCGCCGACCGGATACATGCGGCTGGTATCTCCGTGCCAGCCGTCGACGATCAGCGTCACGTCGATATTGACGATATCGCCTTCCTTGAGCGGCTTCGGGCCGGGGATGCCGTGGCAAACGACGTGGTTGACGGACGTGCAGATCGACCGCGGGAAGCCGCGATAGTGGAGCGGCGCGGGGATGGCACCATGGTCCATCGCGAACTCGAACACGAGATCGTCAAGCGTGTCCGTCCGGACGCCGGGGAGGACGTGCGGCGCGATCATGTCCAGTGCCGTGGCGGCCAGCCGGCCGGCCCTGCGCATGCCCTCGAAAGCATCCGCGCCATGCAGCTTGATTGCGGTGTCGCGCACAGGCTCGTAACCGTGGCCAAGATCCGACATGGTCGTTGACAACCTTTCTGGATATTTCATTCCAGCGAAATCTAGTGCAAAACAATGCCGTCGCAAACGGACCTCGAAGAATGTCCGAAACGAAACAGAGATATGGGAGGAAGACTGAGGATGACCGATACATCCGTTCGGCCGACAGTCGTCATTGTCGCGGCACTCGTGCTCGCAAGCGCGGTGTCCGTTGCAGTGACGGGCGGATTGCCCGGCAAGAATAGCACGCCAGGAGGGCAACAGTCATCCGATCTGCCTTCGTGGAAGATTGCCGATATCTGCGCCGGTGACAGCGCCGGCGGCCAGTGCCGTCTGCTGGAATCCGAGGCGCTGCGGACACTTTCGGGTGGCTGGAACGTCGTGCCGCAGGATGTGCGCAAGATCTGTATCGACCGGCTGACGGGTCCTTACGACAAGAGCTTCAGACTGCTTTCGCAGTGCCTCGAGGAGCAGGTGCTGCGTAGCCTCGACAAAAAGGTGATCGACACGGCGACGACAGCGGATAGGGCCGCCGCCACGAACGGCAAGGCCACTCCTGGCGCCGCCGCCGGTCAGGTGACAGACAAGGCTGAGACCGGCTTCGCGGTTCTGCCGACCACCTCGACCGCTGCGCTTTTCGCCGCGCGCGAGGCCTGGGGCAAGGGCCCGGAACCGAGAAAGGTCGCTGCGCCACTCGCCAAGGGGGCCGTGGTGCCCCTGCCGCCGGACACCGGGCGCAAGATCGTCGCTCCCGCCGGCGAAACGATCGTGCATCCGCTGGTTGCGACGCCTGCCGCTGAGTTGACACCCGTGCCAGCCGACCGGATCTCCGAGGCCCTGGCATCGCTGTTCGCCACACGCGAAGGATGGGGCACCGGCCCTGCATCGGGCGGATCATCCACATCGAAGTCGTCGGATGTGACCGTTGCCGGGTATCCGGCGCTGCCGACCGCGGCGACCGATGATCTTATCGCCTATCGCGAACGCTGGGGCGCGGGTGTTCCAGGCAAGGCCGAAAGGCCGCCGCTCGCCCGCGGCGCCAAGTGGCCGTTGCCGAAGGACGAGGTGCGCGCCAGCTCTGGCCCTGCCGGTGAGCCGATCGTTCATGCGCTCGAGGCGTCGCCGGCGCCCGCGATGACGCCTGTCGCTCCGGCCGCGATCGAGAAAGCGCTGCAGTCGCTGCTCGCTGAACGCGAATCATGGGGAACCGAACCAAGTGGAGCGTCAGGAACGGACTCCGCCGCTTCCGGCTCCTATGACGTCCTGCCGACGACGTCGACCGATGACCTGATCGCAGCACGATCCAAGTGGGGCAAGGGTCCGCAGGCCGGGAAGATCGCAGCGCCGCTCGCCAAGGGGGCAGCATTCCCGCTTCCCAAGGAACGGGGTTACAGCTTGAAGGCGCCGCCGGGCAAGACGATCGTACACGAGTATCAGCCAACGCCCGCGGCCGAGCTGACGCCGATTGCCGGTGACAAGATCGCCACGGCACTTTCCGCGCTGTTGGCCGAACGCGCAAGCTGGGGGGATAGCCCGTCGAAGACGATCGGCTATCCGTTGCTGCCGACGACCTCGACCGCCGATCTCATTGCCGTCCGCGAAACGTGGGGGCCTGGTCCAGCGCCGACGGCAATCAAGGCGCCGCTGGCCGCGGGAGCCGTGTCGCCGCTCCCGAAAGACACGACGCGGCGCACCGCTGGGCCTGCCGGAGATCCGATCATCCGGCCGCTGGCGGCTACTCCGGTTCCGCAGTTGACGCCTGTGCCGCAGGGCCAGATTGCGGACGCTCTGAAGAAGCTGCTGGCAGAGCGCGAGGGCTGGCTGAACGCCCCGGCTGGAAATGTCGCCGCGGCTTCGAACGGCGCCACCGCTCCGTCCAATGGGGCGACGGTCGCCGGTTATCCGGCTTTGCCGACGACGGCCACGAGCGAACTCATCACATTCCGCGAAAAGTGGGGTGGCGGCGAAGCGCAAGCCGTCGAGAAGCCACCGCTCGCCAAGGGCGCGCAGTGGCCTCTTCCGAAGGATGAAGTCCGCACCGCCAAGGGCCCGGCCGGCGAGCCGATCGTGCATGCGCTCGAGGCGACGCCTGCTGCGGATCTGACGCCGATCCCGGCGGCCCAGATCGACGCGGCAATGAAGGCACTGCTGGCCGAGCGCGAGGGCTGGGGATCCAGTCCGGCACAAGGTGGCGGGGGCGCCGCGACGTCCGATGGCGTCAATGTTGCGGGCTATCCGGCGCTTCCTACCACCGCGACCGGCGATCTCATTGCCTTCCGCGAAAAATGGGGCGGCGGCACACCGGCCGACGTAGGCCGGCCGCGGCTCGCCAAGGGCGCGCAATGGCCTCTTCCGAAGGATGAAGTCCGTACCACGAAGGGCCCGGCCGGTGAGCCGATCATGCACGCGCTCGAGGCGACGCCCGCTCCCAGTCTGACGCCGGTTCCGGCGGGCCAGATCGACGCGGCGATGAAGGCCTTGCTCGCAGAGCGGTCTGGATGGGGTACGGCACCCTCGAAAGTCGCCGAGGCAAAGCCGCGCTCGGCCGAAGCTGCCAATTGCGAGGTGGCGCTGCGCAAGGCGGCGGCGGCTGGCGTGATCCGGTTCAGGACCGGCAGCGCCCAGATCGACGCGGCCAGCAACGCAACGTTGTCCAACCTCGCCAAGGTTGCGCAGGGGTGCAGCAAGGGTCGTATCCGCGTCGAAGGTCACACGGATTCAGTCGGTCGCGCCGAGTTCAACAAGCGCTTGTCGGAGTCCCGCGCCAAGGCGGTCGCGGATTTCCTCGTAACGGCTGGCGTTGCCAAGGGGCGCGTCGAGGCGGTTGGCTACGGGCCGGATAACCCAGTCGCCTCGAACGACACGGCCGATGGTCGTGCCAGGAATCGTCGCATCGAGTTCACTGTCACGGATTGAGGTCCCAAGTTCCGGGCTCACCGGTCGCGCCATGCCTGGAACGGCATGGCGCGGCGGTGCGGCAAGCGGATATCGGAGTTTGGCCGGCGACTGGTCGTAAACGTCGGCATATCCTGACGCCGCTTGCCCGATCGGTCGGACGCGGTGGACACATCCTGAGACGCAAACAAGCGAAAACGGGCGGACCCTGCGGTCCGCCCGTTTTCGTTGGTCTCAATCACTCTCGCGATGGTCACTCTCGCGACGGTGTGTGCCGGATTGCGCTTTGCGACCTAACCCGACCGTTGGGATCGGATCGGTCTCGAGCGATCAGCCCTTCGCGGCATCTCCAGCGTCGGTATCTTCGGCCGGAACCTCGGCAGCGGCGGCTTCAGCGATCAGGCGCTGGGCCTGGCCGACCCAATCCTCCTTCTCGATGCGGCCATCGAGCTTGAGGTTCTCGTCCACGTTCGCGATGTCGTCATCGGAGAAGTTCGCGATCTGCTCCAGCTTGAAGCAGTTGAGCTGCTTCAAGCGAGCGGCGAGATCGACGTCGATACCCTTGATCTGGGTCAGGTCGTCCGCCTCGCCCTTCGGCTTCTTGAAGCCCTTCCAGGCGGCATTCAGACGGCGTGCGCGAGCGTCCGTACGCTCGGCGATGCGCGCCGACTTGCCGCGGCGGCCACGCAGGTAATAGAGCTTCGCGCGACGAACCGCGCCGCGGCGGAGAACTTCGATCGCGGTGATGAACGGCGAGTAGATCGGGAACACACGCTCCACGCCCTCACCGTAGGAAATCTTGCGGACGGTGAAGCTCTCGTTGATGCCGCCGCCGGAACGGGCGATGCAGACACCTTCGTAAGCCTGGTTGCGGGTGTTGTTGCCCTCGACCACCTTGACCATGACCTTCACCGTGTCGCCGGGGCCGAATTCCGGCACGGCGCGCTTTGCGGTAATCGCCTTGATCTGCTCTTGCTCGAGCTCCTGGATGACGTTCATTTTTCTCAAGTCCTTGTTTTTGTTCATCATAGCAGAGGAGCCGCGCAACCGGTCCTTGGGCTGGCGCCCAGGCGGGTGCGGCTCGTGCGGCCCGGCGGTGCGGGCATCCCGGATTAAAGGGAAATTGTTGTTGGCGCGGGTGATAGCGCAAGTGCGTGCGTTTGTCGAGACGATGTCGTCGCGTAGCGCGCTTTGTCGGGCCCGGAGGTCGCGCTCGTTTCATCATCGCCAGGGAATTGCGGCGGCCCTACGCCCGACGCTTGACCGCCGTCGACAGTAACGCCGCCATCAGCCGGCCTCCACGGTTCAGTACATCATCCCTCGGCCTTGAACGGGCGCGCGAGCAGGCCGGCGATGGTGTCGTCGACGGTTTGTTCGCCCTCGACGATGGCATGGACCGCTTCCGCTATCGGGGCTTCGATGCCCTTGGCCTCGGCGATGCGGACGACCGCCGCGGCGGTCCACACACCCTCGGTCACGGCGCGCCGGCTGCCCAGGATATCGGCGAGGTTTTTGCCCTGACCGAGTGCCCGGCCGAGGCTCATATTGCGCGATTGCGGGCTGCCGCAGGTCAATATCAGATCGCCGAGACCGGAGAGCCCCATGAAGGTTTGCGGCTCGGCGCCGAGGGCGGCCCCGAAGCGCATCATCTCGGCGAAGCCGCGCGCGACCAGTGCGGCATGGGCACTCGCCCCCAGCTCCTTGCCGGCTACGATTCCGGCGGCAATGGCCAGCACATTCTTGACCGCCCCGCCGATCTCGACGCCGAGACGGTCGCGTGACCAGTACAGCCGGAAGTGCCGGTAGCCGAGGGCCTCGGCCAACTGGCGGCCCATATCCTCGCGGTTGCAGGCGATGGTAAGCGCCGTTGGCAGCCCGCGCGCAACGTCGGCCGCGAACGACGGCCCGGAGAGCGCGGCAAGCGTCGCGTCCGGCAGAGTCTCGGTCAGCACGTCGCCCATCAACTTGCCCGTCGAGCGTTCGATGCCCTTGGCGCAATTGACGACGATCTGGCCAGGGCGCAGCAGCGGTCTGAGCTCTGTCGCGACGGCGCGGACGTGCTGCGCGGGCGCGACCATCAGAATGATATCCGCCGCCGCGATCCGGGCGAGGTCCGACGTCGCGAGAAGTTCGGCATCGAGCGGCACGCCGGGCAGGTACTGGGTGTTGACCTTGCGCTCGGCAATGTCGGCGACCGTTTCGGGCTCGCGCGCCCAAAGGGTAACGCGGCGCCCCGCAAGTCGCACCGTTTGCGCCAGCGCCGTACCCCAGGCGCCGCCGCCGATCACGCCCACACTTTCGTATTCCGCCACGTTGCGATCCCGCTATCGACGCCCGACACAGGCATAGTTTCTAGGTCTTTTTCGGCCGAGTATGAACCAAATCTATCGTGGCCGCGGAGGCTGGACGCTTTTCGGCTCGGTTCGTCGAGGCCGGCCGGTTGGTCGCGATGCCTCGGTCTCCCGCATCAGGCCTTCGCGCCCTTGATGCCCGCACCGAGAGCTGGCGCAGCATCCTTGTCGAGCGGCCATCGCGGTCGGACCGGCGCGTCGAGCCCGTCGACAAGTCCGAGCGCCAGCCGTTCGGCGCCCGCCCACGCGATCATCGCGCCGTTGTCGGTGCAAAGACCGATCGGAGGGGCATGGAAGCTGTAGCCGCGGCGGGTCGAGAGAGTCGTCAGTGCGCCGCGCAACGCCTGGTTGGCCGCGACACCGCCGGCGACGACGAGATGGCGCCCCGTGACGCCTTGTGCGGCGGCGATGTCCTGGAACAGCTCCATGGCGCGTCCGACGCGATCGGCGACCGCATCCGTGACGGCCGCCTCGAAGGCCGCGCAGAGATCGTCGACATCGGTGTCGGTGAGCGGAGCAATCGCCATCGCCGCCTGACGTACGGCCGTCTTGAGGCCGGCGAACGAGAAATGCGCTTCCGGCCGTCCCAGCATCGGCCGAGGAAACGCAAATCGCTGCCGGTTGCCGCGCCGTGCCGCTGCCTCGACGGCGGGTCCGCCGGGCATCGGTAATCCAAGCAGCTTCGCGGTCTTGTCGAAGGCCTCGCCGAGCGCATCGTCGATGGTGGTGCCGAGGCGGCGATAGCGGCCGACGTCCTCGACGGCCAACAGCTGCGTGTGGCCTCCGGAGGCGAGCAGTAGCAGGTAGGGTGGCCGCAAGCCGTCAGTCAGGCCCGCCGTCAACGCGTGGGCCTCGAGGTGGTTGACCGCAATCAACGGCTTGTCGTGAGCGAGCGCCAGTACCTTGCCGGTAATGAGGCCGACGATGAGGCCGCCGACGAGGCCGGGGCCGGCCGTCGCCGCGATCGCGTCGAGATCGCCGAATTCGACGCCGGCCGCCGTCATGGCCTCACGGATCAGATCGTCGAGGCAATCGACATGGGCACGTGCGGCGATCTCCGGCACGACCCCGCCGAACGGGCGGTGGCTTTCCCACTGCGACCGCACGACGTTGGAGAGAATTGTGCCCCGCCCGTCGCCGGTACGGCTGACGACGGCCGCCGCTGTTTCATCGCAACTCGTCTCGATGCCGAGCACAAGGGTGGGCGACGTCTCGGTGAGGCCTGCCAGCGGCCCGGTCGATGGGGAGGAATATACGGCCATGGCTCAGGTCCAAATTCGATCCATCAGTCAGGGGAGCCACGCCCGCTCGACGCGGACGGCCGGCACGACGACGCTGGCGATTGCGATGTGCGCCGTGGCCGCGTTTGCGTTCGGCCGCCAGCGCGGGCATTAATGTCGCGACGCGTCGTCGAGACGATGCGCACGCACGTTCGAAAGTCACCCGCCTCTGAAGCAACCTGCTTCGAAAGACTGTCCGCCTAGCACCTGGAGCGCCGCGCTTGCAAGCGAACCCCATCCGAATTGGCACCCGCGGGTCACCCCTGGCCCTTGCTCAGGCCCATGAGGTGCGAGCCCGCCTCATCGCCGCACACAAGTTGTCCGAGCAGGATTTCGAGATCGTCGTCATCAAGACGACAGGCGATCAGATCCTCGACCGGCCGCTGGCCGAGGTCGGTGGCAAGGGCCTGTTCACCAAGGAGATCGAGGACGCACTGTTGACGCGGGCGATCGATCTCGCCGTGCATTCCATGAAGGACATGCAGACAGAATTGCCGGAGGGGTTGACCATCGGCGCCACGCTGCCGCGCGAGGATGTGCGCGACGCTTTCATCAGCCTCGCATTCGCGTCCCTGGCGGAACTGCCGACCGGCGCCGTTGTCGGCACGTCATCGCTGCGGCGTCAGGCGCAAGTGCGCAGGTTGCGGCCCGATCTCGAAGTGGTCGGTTTTCGCGGCAATGTCCAAACCCGCTTGAAGAAGCTCGAGGACGGGGTGGCGGCGGCGACCTTCCTCGCCTGCGCCGGGCTCAACCGCCTCGGCTTGAAAGATCGCATCCGCAGCGCCGTGCCGACGGAGGAGATGCTGCCGGCCGTGGCGCAGGGTGCCATCGGCATCGAGGTGCGCGACGGTGATGCCGCGACGGCTCGGCTTATTGCACCGCTCGACGACGCCACCACGGCGATCTGCGTTGCGGCCGAGCGCGCGTTCCTGAAGCGGCTCGAAGGATCGTGCCGCACGCCCATCGCCGGGCTGGCGACCCTCGACAGCGACCGGCTGCGGTTTCGGGGCGAAATTCTCTCCCCCGATGGCGTGCGCCACCACGCGACGGAGGAGCACGGACCTGCGGCCGACGCCGCGCGTATTGGCGATGCTGCAGCTCAAGACTTGCTCGGCCGTGCCGGACCAGGGTTTTTCGCAGCGGGCGCGTGATGCATATTCTGGTGACGAGGCCCGAGCCTGACGCATCCGAAATGCGCGATCGCCTCGCCGGGATGGGACATACGGCAGACGTAGCGCCACTGCTCCAGATCAGTTTGACGCCACCGCCGGCCGCCGCCTTCGAGGGCGTCACGGGGCTCGTCGTCACCAGCCGAAACGGACTTCGCGCACTCGCGACCAGCCAGGCGTTGCCGGGTCTTCTGGCGCTGCCGCTATATGTGGTCGGTCGCGCCACCGGGGCGGCAGCACGCGAACTCGGCTTCGCCGACGTGACGGTCGGGCCGGCGACGGCAAAGGATCTGGTATCGATCATCGTCGGGGCGAAGGGGACGGTGACGGTCGGCGATGGCCCGCGCCGGCTGCTGCATCTGTCCGGCGACAAGATCTCGTTCGATCTCGTACCGCCGCTTGCAGAGGAGGGTGTGCAACTCGACAGGATTACCGTTTATCGATCTCAGACCGCCGACGCCATGGCCGACGCGGTCATTGCCGCGCTTCGGGAAGGCCGCTACGACGCCGTCGTATTGATGTCGCCGCTCACCGCCGAAACTTTCGTTCACCTCGTCTTGCGGGAAGGGCTGGCCGAAGCCGCCGCTGTTCCGGCATATCTGTGTCTCTCGCGCGGAATAGCCGACGTGATACGCAGGCTTTCACCGGCCAAGGTGATGGTCGCGGCGAGGCCGGTCGCGGAAGATGTGCTTGCGCTCGTTCACGATCTGGCGTCACAATTGGAGTAGTCGTCGCATCCCCCGGAACTTGCGACATCAAACGATCTCATAGTTCGACGCGCCTGGAGCAGCGGTTCCGCGGCGGCGCGTCGTATCGTGTACAGTGGAGGTCCTAAGTCCCATGGCCAATCCGAAAGACGACGGCAACAAGAAGGATGCCTTGAAAGGCGCCGGAGATCCGAAGCGGCCGCACGCGACGCTCGATCTCAAGGCGGTCGAGATCAAGCCTTCCGGTCAAAATTCAGCGGGCGCACAGAGCGGACCCGCGACCGCACAGGCGAACGCCAAGTCGGAAAAGCCCGACCAGCGCGGCGGCGAGCGGAGCACGGCGACCTCGTCGGCGACGGCTGCGGCCACCGGATCGACCTCAGCGACGCCTTCAGCTTCCGCGTCCGTCGGCGGCGCCACGCCAGCCTCGAAGCCTGGCGCCACTGTCGCTGCGACGTCGGTGCCGCCGACGTCACCGGGCAAAGGCTCCGGTGGCGGCTCGGTGGGCGGTGGCGATGGAAAAGGCGGCGGCAGCGGAGGTGGCGGCGGTACCGGCGCGACAAGCCCGCCGGCCGCCAAGCGCGGCGGCGGCATCGCATCGTTTTTCACGCACATGGCGGCCGGCATCGTCGGCGGGTTTTTGGCGCTCGTCAGCGCCGACACGCTCGCAACCAAGATCGGGATGAACTTCGGTAGCGGCGGCACGACGGGGCAGGCATCGGAAGAACTGCGTTCTCGGATCGCGGCTCTCGAGAAGGCTGGCACGTCGTCGTCCTCGGGCAACCTCGCGGACTTGTCAGAAAAGGTCGCATCCTATGCGTCCGGCCTGCAGAAGCTCGAAGGCATCGAGGCGCGCGTTTCAGCTCTCGCCGACGAGCAGTCGAAGATCGAGGCGCAGACCCAGGCGCTCGCCAAGCGTGCCACGGAAACGCCTGTTGGAAACGCTGAACCCGATCCGCGCATCGCCGCACTGGAACAGAAGCTGTCGCTCCTGACGAGTGCCGCGGAAGGCAGCCAGGGCGCCGGAACCATTCCGCAGCTCGCTGCCGTTACGGGCAAACTGGCAGACATCGAATCGACGCTCCAGAACCAGATGGATGCTGTCCGCAAGAACGTCAGCGCGGAGATCGAGAACCGCGTTTCGAAGGCGGCCGAGGCAGCCGAGGCTGCACGCTCCGGCACCCTGCGGATCGATCGCGAACTCGCCGATGTGAAGACGGAAGCCGCGCGTATCGCGCAGCGCATCGAGGCGCTGAAAGCCGACAACCAGCGCTTCAGCGACGCGCTCGCGGCTGTGCAGGAGGAGGCGGGCAAGGTCGCATCTTCGCTCGAAGCGGCCAAGAGCGATCTTGGCCAGCGTTTCAAGTCCGTCGCCAAGCCTGAAGACGTGGCTTCCGCGATTGCACCGATCACAACCAAGCTCGGTCAGATCGAGAAGCGGGTCGAGTCTGTCGTGACCGCTGAGGACAACCGCAAGGCCAATGCCGAGCGCATCGTGCTCTCGCTCGAACTCGCGAACTTGAAGCGGGTCGTCGATCGCGGCCTTGGGTATGCCGACGAGCTGGCGCAGGTCAAGAAAGCCGCCGCTGGCAAGCTCGATCTCTCCGCACTCGATCGCTACAAGAGCGAAGGTGTGCCGACCTTGCCCGAGTTGCAGGCGAGCTTCCGGCCCCTGACGCATCAGATCATCGATGCGGCGACGGAGCCTGTCGAAGGTGGCGTCATGGACCGTCTGCTTGCCGGCGCCAAATCTGTCGTTCGCGTGCGGAAGGTGAACCACAGCCCCGACGACGATAGCGTGGAAGCGATCGTCGCGCGCATGGACAAGGCTCTCGACGAGGGGCGGATTTCCGATTTCGTCTCCCTGACGGAAAAGCTGCCAGCGCGGGCGAAGCAGCCGGCGAGTGGTCTTCTGCAGAAGGTCGAGGCTCGGCACGCGGTCGACCGCGCGCTGAGTGACATTCAGAACCAGTTGAAGGCCTCGATCGGCAGTGCCGGCGCGGCGGCTTCCGCTACGAAATAAGGAGCAGCGGTATGTTGCGTCTCGTCGCATTTCTTCTTGCTGTCGTCGCCCTCGCCACCGGCCTCTCCTGGCTCGCGGACCGGCCGGGTCTCATCGCCTTCAACTGGGAAGGCTACGAAGGTGAGATCACGGTGTTTCACGCCGTCGTCGGCCTGACACTTCTGATCGGTCTGGCGATCCTCACCTGGTCCGTGCTGCGTTCGATCTGGATGAGCCCGGCCGCAATGGGCCGGCTCATCAATCGCCGGCGTCAGACGCGCGGCCTCGATGCGCTTTCCTCCGGCATGATCGCGATCGGCGCCGGCGACAAATCGACCGCGACGCGTTACGCCATCCAGGCGCGGAAGTCTCTGCCCAACGAACCGTTGACGCATCTCCTCCGGGCGCAGGCCGCGCAGCTTTCGGGCGACAAGGCAACGTCGCGACGAATCTTCGAGGCCATGCTCGCGAGCCCGGATACCGAGCAACTCGGCTTGCGCGGGCTCTTCCTCGAGGCGGAGCGCGAGGGCGAGCGCGTGGCGGCGCTCCAATTCGCCGAGCGCGCCTTGAAGCTCAATCCGAAGCTCGGCTGGTCTGCCGATGCCTTGTTCGATCTGCAGTGCAAATCGGCGGATTGGGCGGGCGCGCTTCAGACACTGTCGCTTGCCAAGAAGCACGGCCACGTCGACAAGGCTTTGGCGGAGCGCCGCCGCGCCGTGCTGCTTACCGCGCAGGCGCAGAATGCCGAGGACAGCGATCCCGAGCGGGCGCTGTCGCTGGCGCTCGAGGCGCACAACCTGGCACCGGGGCTGGTGCCAGCGGCCGCCATTGCCGGCCGCATCCTGGCTTCGCGCGGCAACACACCGAAGGCCGCCAAGGTCATCCAGCGCACGTGGGTCAAGTCGCCCCATCCCGATCTCGCGACGGCGTATGCCTTCGCGCGCCTCGGTGACAGCCCGCGCGATCGTCTCGAGCGCGTGAAGCAGCTCGCCCGGTTGACGTCCAACTCGATAGAAAGCCCGATCGCGGTCGCGCGGGCGGCGATCGAATCGCATGACTTCGAATCCGCGCGCGCCGCACTCGAGCCACTTCTCGAAGGCCGCATGACGCAGCGTGTCGCAACGCTCATGGCGCGCATCGAGGGTGAGGAGCATGGCGACAAAGGCCGCGTGCGCGAATGGCTGGCGCGCGCCGTCAATGCGCCGCGCGATCCGGTCTGGACGGCCGATGGAATCGTCGCAGAAACCTGGGCGCCGATCTCGCCGGTCAGTGGTCAGCTCGATGCGTTCCAATGGCGCGTTCCAGTTGAATCGATGGAGAAGCCAGGTGGCGACCTGCTGGCGCAGAAGCTCGAGGAACTCGTCGCGCTCGGTGCACCACTCGAGACCGTCGATGCCAAGACCGTCGACGCAAAAACAATCGATGCTGCGGCAACGACCGAGGTGAGGACAACTCCGGATGCGGCGGCAGCGGCTGAGGCCGCCATTGCCGCGGCGACGGTCGCGACCGCTGCAACGACGGCTGAAGCCACCACGGTGGAGGCCGCCGTGGCAACGCCTGCGCCGGTTCAGAAGTCGGCTGCGACGGCGGAGCCAAAAGGCATTGCGCCTGCAGCGCGCACGCCAGAAAAAGCGCCGCAGCGCCGGACGACGGCAATCGACGAGGCATCGTTGGTCACGCCACCTGTCGAGGCCGCGCCGGCGGTTGCCAATGTGGCCGCCGCACAATCCGCGAATGCCGCCAGCGCACCCGTCGCCGAGCCGAGCGCGGCCGCGGCTGAAACGAAGGCGCTGGTCGCGGTCGAGACGCCGAAGCCAGCCAAGCGCGCCGTTACCACGTCGGCAAAGGGTGCGGCAGTAGTGGCACCCCCGCCCGCCTCGACGACGAACGGAGCGTCAGCACGAAGCGCGTCTTCGCCGCAAGGTGCGGGCGAGCGTGGCGACGCCGTGGCCGCCACCGGCGCGCCATCCGGCAAGCGCTCGACCAGTCTCGACGGCGATCTGCAACGGGCCAACACCCCCGAGGCGCAGATATTCGTATCACCGCGTGCACCGGACGATCCGGGGACTGAGGACGATACACTCGATGCCGAACCAATTTCGGCGCCGCGGCGCAGCTTTGCGAACCGTTAGGGGCCGGGCGTAACCGGCGTCTGAACCGCAGCGCCCGATGAGGTGCTCGGGAAACGCGGTGCGGTTCCGGGCGCGATCCATCACCAGCACCGTCGGCTCGGTATGCGCCGGGAGGCTTGGCCGGGATACTTGAAAGGCCCGAGAACCGCGGGATTGCGACGGATGCACAGATGTGCGACGGCGCATCTTGCAATCCCGGCGCGCGCGGGGTATTCCCTGCGCCTCGGGTGTTACGTACGCCGCTTTAGCTCAGCCGGTAGAG
>JAGRKS010000021.1:1447-2522 GCA_020442185.1 Hyphomicrobiaceae bacterium | reverse complement strand
CCTTGAAGAAGGCGTGCGTGAAGAGATGGAAGATGCCGGCGCCATAGGCCCCGACGCCGAGGGCGGCAAACATGTAGCCGAGCTGCGAACACGTCGAATAGGCGATGACGCGCTTGATGTCGTTTTGAACGAGGCCGACGGTCGCCGCGAAGAATGCCGTCACCGCGCCGACGAGCGTCACCACCTGGAGCGCAACCGGTGCAAGCTCGAACAACGGCGACAGACGCGCCACCATGAAGACGCCGGCGGTGACCATCGTCGCCGCGTGGATCAGCGCCGAGACGGGCGTCGGGCCTTCCATGGCATCGGGCAGCCAGGTGTGCAGCAGCAGCTGCGCGGACTTGCCCATCGCGCCCATGAACAGCAGCAGGCAGAGCGTCGTCAGGACGTCGACCTGCATCCCGAGGAAGTTCATCGTCGCGCCCTTGGCGCCGGGCGCTGCCGCGAAGATCGCATCGAGGCTGATCGAGCCGAAAAAGAAAAAGACGCCGAAGATGCCGAGGGCGAAGCCGAAGTCGCCGACACGGTTGACGACAAAGGCCTTGATCGCGGCGGCATTGGCCGATGGCTTGTGATACCAGAAGCCGATGAGGAGGTAGGACGCGAGACCGACCCCTTCCCAGCCGAAGAACATCTGCAGCAGATTGTCGGCCGTCACCAGCATGAGCATGGCGAACGTGAACAGCGACAGGTAGGCGAAGAAGCGCGGCCGGCTGTCGTCCTCGTGCATGTAGCCGATCGAGTAGAGGTGGACGAGCGCCGACACCGTCGTGACGACGACGAGCATCACCGCCGTCAACGTGTCGATCCTGAGCGACCAGGCGACGTCGAGGTCTCCCGACGTGATCCAGCGCATGATCGGGACCCGCGCCGTCTCGCCGTTGAAGCCGACCTGCACGAACACGAACCACGACAGCGCCGCGGCGACCAGCAGCAGCCCGGTTGTGAAGATTTCCGATGGCCTATCGCCGATGACGCGGCCAAACAGCCCTGCGATCAACGCGCCGATGAGCGGCAGAAATACGATTGCGGTGTAGATCATGGCTGGCGCGCCCCTCAGCCCTTCATCATGTTG
>JAGRKS010000021.1:0-1441 GCA_020442185.1 Hyphomicrobiaceae bacterium | reverse complement strand
CGCGATCGAGCCGCGGTTGCGATAGTAGACGACGATGATCGCGAGCCCGATAGCGGCTTCGGCCGCCGCAACCGTCAACACGAACAATGCGAAGACCTGTCCGACCAGGTCGCCGAGGAAGCTCGAGAACGCGACGAGATTGAGGTTGACCGCGAGCAGCATGAGCTCGACCGACATCAAGATCACGATGACGTTCTTGCGGTTGAGGAAGATCCCCAGGATGCCCAGCGTGAACAGGCACGCGGCCACCGTCAGATAGTGCGCCAGTCCGATCGTCATCTCGTCCTCACCTTCCCGCCCCGATCAGCCACGCCAGCGCCAGCAGTAGAACCGGCGCGGCAATCGCCGCGTAAGCCGCATACCGGCGGCGGTCCAGTGCCGCCGCGATCCGTGCCTTGATCCGCCGACGCCGTTCCGCGCGTCGCTCGGCCTTGATCCATTTCCAGTCGTCGCTCTGCCTGAAGAGCCGTTCCGGGATCTCGGTCTCGCGACCTTCCCCTTCGCCGCCTCCCGTCATTGCGTTCACCCCTGCCCCTCGCTCGAGGGAACGATGGCCTGCCCCGGCGCCACCTTCACGACTTCCATCGCTGCCGCCGGATGACGGTTCACCTGCGCGGATATCGACTGACGCCTGACGCCTTCCTTGTGACGCAGCGTCAACACGATCGCGCCGATCATCGCGACCAGCAGCACGAGCCCCGCACCCTGGAAGAAGTAGACGTATTTCGTGTAGATGATGCGGCCCAGCGCCTCGGTATTGGTGATGCCGGAGCCAGCCTCCGGAGCCGCCGCAGCAAGCGTCTTGCCGACGCCCAGCTCGAACCCATAGACCGCGAACAGCGCGACGAGCTCGGCTAGAACCACGCCGCCGACCACAAGGCCGATCGGGGCATTCTTGATGAAACCGGCGCGCAGTTCCGCGAAGTCGACATCGAGCATCATCACGACGAACAGGAACAGCACCGCGACGGCGCCGACGTAGACGATAATGAGCAGCATCGCCAGGAACTCGGCCCCGAGAAGCACGAACAGCCCGGCGGCGTTGAAGAACGTCAGGATCAAGAAGAGCACGGCGTGCACCGGGTTGCGGGCGGTGATCACCATCGCGCCCGAGACGACCGCCAGGATCGCGAACAGATAGAAGAAGAAGGCCGTCAGTGCCATGTCACCATTCCGCTTTCTTTGGCTGCCACGCGGCCGGGCGGCCAGGCATGGTCGAGCGCGGTAGCGTTACCGTTCAGTGCGTCACCTGTATTTCGCGTCGAGTGCGAGGTTCTGGGCGATCTCGCGCTCCCAGCGATCGCCGTTATCGAGCAGCTTCTCCTTGTTGTAGAAAAGCTCCTCGCGGGTCTCGGTCGCGAATTCGAAGTTCGGTCCCTCGACGATCGCATCGACCGGGCAGGCCTCCTGGCAGAGGCCGCAGTAGATGCACTTCGTCATG
>JAGRKS010000169.1 GCA_020442185.1 Hyphomicrobiaceae bacterium | reverse complement strand
CGGCCGACGACTTGACCGACCCGGCCCCCGCGACGTCGTTCGCCCACTTGGACGCGACGACCGTTCTTTCGCGCTCGATCGCGGAGAAGGGCATCTATCCAGCCGTCGACCCGCTCGATTCGACCTCGCGCATGCTCGATCCGCGCATCGTCGGTGATGAGCACTACGCCGTCGCCCGTCAGGTGCAGTCGATCCTGCAGAAGTACAAGTCTCTCCAGGACATCATCGCCATTCTCGGCATGGACGAGCTCTCCGAGGACGACAAGATGACGGTTGCGCGTGCTCGCAAGATCGAGCGCTTCATGTCGCAGCCGTTCGACGTTGCCCAGGTCTTCACCGGTTCACCTGGCGTGCAGGTGCCGCTGTCCGATACGATCAAGGGCTTCAAGGGCATCTGCGACGGTGATTACGATCATCTGCCCGAGCCTGCGTTCTACATGGTCGGCACCATCGAAGAAGCTGTTGCCAAGGCTGAGAAACTGGCCGAGGCCGCCTGATCGCGTTCACCGCGCCTGATTGCGCACGAGGAGACCAAAAGATGGCGGAAGAACCAGAAGCCGGTCCAGAGATGGAAACCGAAGAAGGCGAAGAATTCGGTAGCTGCTGCACCGAGTTGCGCGAAGCGATGAGCGGCACGGAATTCGAGCCGTTGATCGTGGTTGGTGACGACGGGGTCCTCTACATGTCGGTCGGTCTTATCGACATCGAGGGCGAGGAGCCCGGCATGGTCGATCATCCTGTTTTCTTCTGCCCGTTCTGCGGCACCGAGCTGCAGTCGCGCGAAGAGGTCCGCCAGGATGGCGACACGGTGAACTGAACGAGACGCTGGTCGGCCGTGGCGGATCGTCAAGCGATGCGCCCGATCACAACCGTCTCTCCGAAGCTCGGCTGCAGCAATCCGGTGCTGCAGCAACCTTCCGCAACGGTCGGGCGCGCGGGTTCCCCGCACGCGCGGCCATCGAATGTTCGACGATCAAGATCGAGACCCGAGAAGGACGGCACCATCCATGGCAGGTACATTCAAATTCGAGCTGGTGAGCCCGGAGCGAGTGCTGATGGCAGCCGATGCAGAGCAGGCGGTGGTCCCGGGTGCCGAGGGTGAGTTCACGGTGCTGCCTGGCCATGCGCCGGTGATCTCCGAGATCCTGCCGGGTGTCATCCACGTGACGCTGCCGAACGCCAAGAAGGCAATCTACGTGAAGGCGGGCTTCATCGAGGTCAATCCGGAAGCCGTGACCGTGCTTGCGGCTCACGCCTTCATCATCGACGAGGTCGATCCGCGCCAGCTCGAGAACGAGTTGGCCGCGGCGGAACTGGCGTTGAAGGAGGCAAAGGATGACGAAGCGATGCGTCACATTTCGCGCGCCATCGAGCAGCTTCAGGCGCTGCAGGGCCGCAAGGCCGCCTGATCGGGCGCGCGCGGCCCAGGCCTGCGCACAACCGATTTCGTAGCCGGCGGCTGACTTGCGCGCACCGCGTGCCGCCAGGACGTTCTTGCCGGAATGTGCTCGCTGGAAAATGAGCGTCAAGGCCGGTCGCAGGATTTGGGCGACGCCTCGGCGTCAGCGACCGTCTTATTGGCCAGCGGCGTGTCGAGCCTCGCCCATCGATCCGGCATGATTTCCTGAGACGTCATAACCGTTGCCGGCCAGCGTCCGCGGAGAGGTTGCCGGCAGGTAGTATGGCGGTGTCGGCGATGTCGGGGGGCGCGTGTTGCTGTCGCCGCGCGGAAGTCCGTTCTGCTGGCGTGACCCTCGAACTGCTGGGTCTTGCCCCGGTCTGCGCGTCAACCGGACCGTGCGAGATCGCCAAACGCCGCAGCGACGGCCTTGTAGACATCGGTCTTCCACGGCACGACACCAGCCACCGCCTCATCGAGCGTGCCCCATTTCCAGGCATTGAATTCGGGCTTCTGGCTGTTCTTGCCGGTGATATCGAAGTCGCGATCCTCACCTTCGAACCGGGCCGCAAACCAAAGCTGGCGTTGCCCGCGATAGCGGCCCTTGAGGGCGACGCCGAGCAGGTCGTCGGGCAGATCGTAGGTGAGCCAGCTATCGAACTCGGCAATCAGGGAAAAAGAACGTGTGCCGGTCTCCTCGTAGAGTTCGCGTCGCGCCGCGGCTGCCGGAAGCTCGCCCTTGGTGATCCCGCCTTGCGGCATTTGCCAAAACGGTGGCGTTGTGTCGCCCGCCCATTTCGGTCGGCGGCGGCCGAGCCAGACGTGTCCAGACCGGTCGAACAAAGCGATGCCGACCGCTATGCGATAGGGGAATGCTTCACGTCGCAGCTTGAGCAGGGGGTCGTCGCGCATCGTCAAAATCTGATTTGCCTTTCCCACTGGGCGCATTCCCTCTGAGCAAATGAGCGATTCGTCCACGCGGAATGTACTAGAGCATCCCCTATGCTGCCGGATTGTGACAATCGTCTCACGCGTCGGGATGGGCGGCCTGCGACGGGCCGATCAACGGGCCGAAAGTTCGAATGACGGAGCGGTAGACGTCGGCCTTGAACGGTACGACGAGGTCCATGATTTCCGAGGCAGGTGCCCATCGCCACGCGTCGAATTCAATCTCCTGGTCGTCAGGTGAAATGTCGATCTCGCTGTCGTCGCCGACAAATCGCATGGCAAACCATTTCTGCTTCTGGCCACGATAGCGCCCACCCCATTTGTGGCCGACGAGTGCGGCGGGGAGATCGTAGTAAAGCCATTCCGGATGCTCGGCGATGAGTTCTGTCGAGCGAATACGCGTCTCCTCGTAGAGCTCGCGATGAGCGGCGGCAATCGTATCCTCGCCGCTATCGATGCCACCCTGTGGCATCTGCCACCAGGTGCCCTGATCACCGAGCTTGGCCTTTGCGTCCGAGCGTCGCCCGAGCCAGATCAAGCCGTCGCGGTTGAGCACCATGATGCCGACGCACGGCCGGTAGTCGAGGTTGGAGAGGTCGAGAGCCATGCGTCAGTTCCAATGCTGTTTGGCGAAGGCATGCAAGAGACTGTGTGAAATCGCGTCGTTTCGTGTTGTGCCTCGGCGCTGGCCTATGGAATGCCGCGACAGTGCCGCGGCACGCAAGTCAACTCTGGCCAGCTCTTGCTCGCGTTCGAGCGCCTCTCATCTGAACAGGAAATGCCCCATAGCGGATCTGCCTGACAAACCACCTATGTGATGTCTCGGACGGTTCGTGCAAGGCCACGCCACGGTGGAACATCGACGCGCCGGCTGGCGCTTCGTCTGCACCACAAAGGAAATGGGCGCCGCACCGGGCGCCCATCTCGGCGATATCAATGATCTCGAAGAAGACGGTCGCGCACGGCGACCGGTCAGTTCGCCTTCTTTTCCGGCGTCACGGGCGGCGCGCTTGTGGTCGCCGGCCCGCTGATCTTGCCGCGCAGGAAGTTCAACGCGTACTGCAGCTGCGTATCCTTCTCAGCTTCCTTCGGCACATAGGCCGACGAGCCCGACGCTTCCTTGTCTTCCTTGTCGTTCTTGAGATGGCCGCGCAGGCTCGCCTCACCGCGCACGCGGGTCTGTGCGGACTTCGCCTTCATCTCTTCCGGCAGCTCCTGTTCGACGATGATGTCGGGATCGATACCCTTCGCCTGGATCGAGCGGTTCGACGGTGTGTAGTAGCGCGCCGTCGTGAGCCGGATCGCGCCGTTGGCACCGAGTGGGATGATCGTCTGAACCGAACCCTTGCCGAACGAGCGCGTGCCGATGACGGTTGCGCGCTTGTGATCCTGCAGGGCGCCGGCGACGATTTCCGAGGCCGAGGCGGAACCGCCGTTGATGAGCACCAAGACCTTCTTGCCGCCGGTGATGTCGCCAGGGCGCGCCTGGCTCCGCTGCGTTTCCTCGTTGTTGCGGCCCTTCGTCAGGACGATCGCGCCGCGCTCGAGGAAGTCGTCGGAAACCGCGATCGCCTGATCGAGCAGACCGCCGGGATTGTTGCGAAGATCGATCACGTAGCCCTTGAGCTCGCTGCCGATCTCCTTGTTCAGGTTCTGCACGGCGCGCACCAGATTGGTGTGCGTCTGCTCATTGAAGGTCGAGACCTTGACGTAGCCGACGTCGCCCTCACGACGCGACTTCACCGCGTTGATGCGGATGATGTCGCGGACGATCTTGATTTCGAGCGGATCGTCCTGGCCCTTGCGGACCACGGTGAGCATGATCGGCGTATTGACGGGGCCGCGCATCTTCTCGACCGCCTGCTCGAGCGTCAGGCCGACGATCTGCTCGTTGTCGAGGTGCGTGATCAAGTCGTTGGCCTGAAGTCCGGCGCGCGCCGCGGGCGTGTCGTCGATCGGTGACACGACCTTGACGACGCCGTTCTCCATCGTCACCTCGATGCCGAGACCGCCGAACTCGCCGCGCGTTTGAACCTGCATGTCGCGGAAGTGCTTCGGGCTGAGATACGCCGAATGCGGGTCGAGCGCCGACAGCATGCCGTTGATGGCATTCTCGATCAGCTGGGTATCGTCGGGCTTTTCGACGTAATCCGAGCGCACCCGTTCGAGCACGTCTCCGAAAAGGTCGAGCTGCCGGTAAAGTTCGCTGTTGGACGACGTGGCAGAGTGCGTCTGCGTGACGTTGAGCACCGTGGTGATGCCCGCCAGCCCTGTCATCGTCAGGAACGTCCAGAATGCGAAGTCCGTCTTGCGCATCATCCTTCTACCTTCTCAGGGCCGCGCACCCACCACGGGTTCGGGTCTATGGGTCGTCCGTTCTTGCGGAACTCTACGTAGAGAACTGGTGTTCCGGTTTCCGATTTTGCATCGCGTCCCGGACCGCTCATGGTGCCGACCGGTTCCGCGGCGAGCACGAACTGGCCCGTTTCGACATCGATCCGCGAAAGCCCGGCCAGTAGAATATGATATCCGCCGCCAGCATTGATGATCAAGAGCTGGCCATAGCTCCTGAATTCCCCAGCGTACACCACCCATCCATCGGTTGGTGAGGTAATCTGAGCGCCGCCGCGGGTTTCGAGCACAATTCCCTTGGACAAGGCGCCATACTGCGTCTTTTCGTTGAAATTGAGAACGCGACGGCCATGCGCCGGCAAGGGCAGGCGCCCCATCGCCTCATGAAAGGCGATCGACGGCTTGATTCGTCCTGGATTGGCGGCAAACGAGTTGTCGGGGCGGAGTTCGACAAACTCCGACGGTTTCGGCACCGATAGCGCCGCGACTTTCTTTTCCGCGGTCTGATCGGCTGCAGCTTTGGCTTGATCCGCGGCCGGTCCAGGTCCGGCGTCGACCAAGCGATCGCCTGGCTTGGCTGGGCCGTCCGGCATGACGACGATGGGTCCGCTCGCGACGTCGCGGCGCGGATCCGGAGCGGGTTTTGGCGCTTGCGCCGGCGGGGCTGCCTCGGCCGCCGCCTTCACCTCGCGCTCGTAGTTCGCGAGGCCGGTGTTTTCCGTGACCGCACGATCCAGTTTGGCAATCAATTCATTGAGATCGCTGACATTGCGGGAAATCTCGGCGGCGGCGCGGCGCACTTCGGCCAGCTCTGCGCGGCGCTGGGAGAGCGATTGCTTGCGCTCCTCCATGAGGCCGGCGAGCTTGGTTTGCGCGTCGGTCAGCCGTTGCGTTTCCGCCTTGAGCTGCGTGCTTTCGTTGCGGATGTCGGTCATCACCCGCACGAGTTCCTGCAGTTGGCCGGCCAGGGCCAGCGCCTTGCCACGCAGATCGGGAAATGCAGCGGCGAGCAGCATCGCGCTGCGGACCATCTGCAGGGCATCTTCGCGCCGGGTGATCATGACGGGAGGCGGGTTGCGTCCCATCCGCTGCAGGGCGCCGAGCAGATGGCCAATTTGGCCGTGCCGGCGCTCCAGCGAGCCGCGCACCAGCCGTTCCTGTGCTCCGAGTTCGCCGAGCCTCGCCTCGATGCTCGACATCTTGGCTTCGCTCTTCTGGATGAGGGCGGCGGTCTCGAGCAGGCGGGCGTTCAGGCGCTCGCGTTCGGCGTCGATTTCGGCGACATCCCGCGAAAGCGTTGTTTCACGCGAGCGGGCGGTGTCGAGGGCGCCCTGCTGCGATTCGAGTTTCTGGCGGATGAGGTCGGGCTTGTCGCCGGGTGCCTGAGCATAGGTCGCGCCGGCAGTCGCAAGCGAGACCGCTGCAAAGGCGGCGAACACGGCGGCGCCAATTCGGTCGGCGCCTTGCGTGCGAGCTGATATCGCCAAATGGCGGCGGCGTGCCAGATCCGGGCGCAACCCTTTAACCTTTTCAGATAGCATAAGAAAAAATACCCGGTGGTGCAGCCGCGCGCCGTGCTTTCGCACCGTTTGAAACTGCAACCTCATGATTCGCAGAATTGCGGCATTTGTGGCCCCAGGCAATCATCTTCCGCTAGCCGGCCCGTCAAATGCACGGAGACCAAGGCGCGAAGACGGATGTTCGCGTCGCTTGCCCAATGGTCGCTGCAGCGGCAGGTTTGCGCGCGACACGGTGTACCGGAAGCAAATTTGCCCATGGTTTCGCTTACGAGATGGGCTATTCAGCCTTTCACGGGATGCGACGCCAGCAGGAACCTGATCGCTTATGCATAATGCTCTCTATTATTTGGTCACCTTCGCGGTTTTCGCCGTTCTGGCGGTACTGGTCATGGGACTGTGGACGCTGATGCGGCACAAGAGCGCCAATCTCAGCCAGAAGCTGATGCGTTGGCGGATCGGGCTGCAATTCCTGGCGATCCTGCTGATCATGGGCTATCTGCTGGTCGGTCGCTGACGCCAGCGGTGATCGCCGCGCGGGGCGAGCGCGGATATCCGGGGCAGGCGCGCGAGTTTGGAGCAAACGATGGTTGTGCTGAACAAGATATATACGCGGACCGGCGACAAGGGCACGACGGCGCTCGGCACCGGCGAACGCGTTCCGAAACACGCGCTGCGGATCTCGGCCTATGGCACCGTCGATGAGACCAACGCCGTGATCGGCGTTGCGCGGCTCCACATAACGGAGCCATTTGCACGTGTCGGCGAGATGCTTTTGCGAATCCAGAACGACATGTTCGATCTCGGCGCCGACCTGTGCATCCCCGACCGCGGTGAGAAACTCCCCTACGAGCCGCTGCGCATCACCAAGGCGCAGGTCGACCGCCTCGAAGCCGAGATCGACGAATTGAACGGCGAGTTGCAGCCTCTCCGGTCGTTCGTTTTGCCCGGCGGCACAGCGGCGGCGGCGCATCTGCACGTCGCCCGCACGGTGTCGCGGCGGGCGGAGCGGCTGATGGTCGAACTCGCCTCGCATGCGGACGAACCCGTCAGCGAAGCAGCCCTGCAATATGTGAACCGCTTGTCGGATTTCCTGTTCGTGGCGAGCCGGTATGTCAACGAGCGTGGCGCGAAGGACGTGCTCTGGGTTCCAGGGCAAAATCGCTGACGGCGGATTATGCGATACGCGAGCACACCGGTGCGCCTGCGGATTGCCGGCCTGATTCGGTGCACAGGGCGCTGGACAGACGTTGCGGGCCGCGCCACCCTGGACATCTTGCGGCGCGCTTCAGCCGCGGTGGCAGGATAAGGATGGCCGCATCGTGTTCGTTCCTCTGCGTGACGACAATCCCCTCAAGCATATTCAGTTTCAAACCGTGACGACGGCGATCGTACTCGCCAACATTGCGGTGTTTCTCCTTTCCTCGACGGGTGCCACGGAAAGCGCGATCGCGAGTTTCGCCGTCATTCCGAGCGAACTTTTCGGACTGGTGCCGCAGGCGATCAGCCAGACGGTGGTGGTGCCCGAGAACCTGACCCTGCTGAGCTACCAGTTCTTCCATGGCGACATCTGGCACCTCGTCGGCAACATGCTGTTTCTGTGGGTCTTCGGCGATAACGTCGAGGATGCGATGGGCCATATACGGTTTTTGATCTTCTATCTCCTGTGCGGCATCCTCGCTGGACTGACGCATGCATTCATCGCACCGACGTCCGGTGTGCCGCTGATCGGCGCCAGCGGCTCGGTTGCAGGTGTCATCGCGGCCTACCTGATGTTGCATCCCAAGGTGCAGGTGTGGGTGTTGGCGTTCAGCGTGCTGCCAATGCGGATCAGCGCGACGATCGTACTCGGCGCCTGGATCGTCACGCAGATCGTCATGGTGCTGACGCCGCAAATCGGCCCCGTTGCCTGGTGGGCCCACATTGGCGGCCTGGTCGCTGGCGCCCTCCTCGTCATCGTCTTCAAGCGGTCTGATGTCCGGCTGTTCGACAAGGGCCTGCCGGCGGGCGCGAGGATCGGCCGCTGACGCATAACTGACGCAAAACTGCAACGTATAGTCGCGGAATTGCTGAGAGCCTCCGGGGGGTTGGCACGCTCCCGGCCGACCGAAACAGGGCTCGGCCGGCAACACGGCCTGCGCGTGGCGCGCGAATGACCAACCGTTTCGCCGATATGGACCTTGGTGCACCAATAGTCGACAAGTCTCCGCCGCCGCATTGACTTCCGGGAAACCCGACCATAGGCTGCATTTCGCAAGTGCGAACTGCTAGGGGCGCGAGCTATCGAGCAGCTCGGTCCACGGTCGCCAAAGCTGACGGGGGAGCGTCGCTGCGGTGCACCATTCGATTGGACCGAGCGTTCTCGTTCGAACTCGGCCGTATGCGGCTACGTAAGGGCTAGACGTCAGATAACAAACTCAAAACACGCTTGGGGATCGCTTCGGAAATGAAAATCCTGGTGCCGGTGAAGCGGGTCGTTGACTACAACGTCAAGATCCGTGTCAAAGCCGACGGTACGGGCATCGAGCTTGCCAACGTCAAGATGTCGATGAATCCGTTCGATGAAATCGCGGTCGAGGAAGCTGTCCGCCTGAAAGAGAAGGGGACGGCGACAGAGGTCGTGATCGCATCGATCGGTCCGGCCAAATCGCAGGATACGATCCGTACAGCTCTCGCCATCGGCGCCGACCGCGGCATCCATGTCGAGACCCCTGAGGGCGCGGTCGTCGAGCCGCTCGCCGTCGCGAAGCTTCTGAAGGCGATCGTTGCGGCCGAGAGCCCGGATCTCGTCATCCTCGGCAAGCAAGCCATCGACGACGACTGCAATCAGACGGGGCAGATGCTGGCCGCGCTGCTGGGTTGGGGTCAGGGAACGTTCGCATCGAAGGTCGAGGTCGCGGATGGCACAGTCGCCGTTACCCGTGAAGTCGATGGCGGCCTCGAGACGGTCGGCCTGAAGCTCCCGGCCGTCGTGACGACCGACCTCCGTCTCAACGAGCCGCGCTACCCCTCGCTGCCGAACATCATGAAGGCCAAGAAGAAGCCTCTCGAAAGCAAGTCCCCGGCCGACTTCGGCGTCGACATCACCCCGCGCCTCGAAGTCATCTCGACGGCCGAGCCGTCGAAACGGCAGGCGGGCGTCAAGGTCGGCAGTGTCGCCGAACTCGTTGACAAGCTGAAGACAGAAGCGGGGGTGTTGTGATGGCGATACTTCTGTTGGCCGAACACGACAATGCCGCGCTCAATGCGGCAACGGGCAAGGCGCTGACCGCCGCCAAGGCGATCGGCGGCGATGTTCACATCCTGGTTGCCGGCAAGGGTTGCGAGGCGGTCGGTGCACAAGCCGCCAAGCTCGACGGCGTTGCCAAAGTGCTTGTGGCGGATGCGGCAAATTTCGAAAACGCGCTGGCCGAGGAAGTTGCGGCGCTCATCGTTTCGCTGATGCCGGCCTACGACGTCTTGATCGCGCCGGCGACAGCATCGGGCAAGAACATCCTGCCGCGCGTCGCCGCACTTCTCGATGTCATGCAGATTTCCGACATTACCGCGGTGAAGGGCCCCGACACGTTCGAGCGGCCGATCTATGCCGGCAACGCGATCCAGACGGTCAAGTCCACGGAAAAGAAGAAAGTCATCACCGTCAGGACCGCGGCGTTCGCCGGCGCCGGCGATGGCGGCAATGCCCCCGTCGAAACCGTTGCCGCGAGCGATCCCATCGGCATCTCGTCGTTCAAGGGCGCCGAACTCACCAAGTCGGATCGTCCGGAGCTGGCTTCCGCCCGCATCATCGTATCGGGCGGGCGCGGACTTCAGTCGGGGGAGAACTTCACGAAGCTGATCGAGCCGGTCGCCGACAAGCTTGGCGCCGCCATCGGTGCCTCACGTGCCGCTGTCGACGCCGGGTACGTCCCGAACGACATGCAGGTCGGCCAGACCGGTAAGGTTGTTGCACCCGAACTCTACATCGCCGTCGGCATCTCGGGAGCCATCCAGCATCTCGCTGGAATGAAAGACTCCAAGGTGATCGTGGCGATCAACAAAGACGAGGAAGCGCCCATCTTCCAGGTGGCCGATTATGGCCTCGTGGCAGATCTTTTTCAGGCATTGCCTGAGCTGGCCGAGGAACTCGGCAAGGCTCGCTGACGGACGGTTCGAGAAACATCGACGGCCGCGTGTGGGCGGCCAGGATAGAAGGACTTGAGACAATGGACGTTGCAGTCAAGGCAGCGAACAAGACAAGAGGCGGCGGCGACACTTCGAGGTCTGTACCGATCAAGCTCAAAAAGGTCGGCATCATCGGTGCCGGTCAAATGGGCAACGGCATTGCGCACGTGATTGCGCTCGCCGGCTATGACGTCGTGATGAACGACCTCAAGAAGGAGGCTGTCGATCGCGCGATGCAGACGATCGACCGCAACATGAACCGCCAGATCGCCAAGGGGCTGATTACGAAGGATGCCCACGACGCGGCGATCAAGCGCGTCGGGTATGCGCCCGACTATACGGCACTCGGCGATTGCGATTTGGTGATCGAAGCGGCGACCGAGGACGAGAGCGTCAAGCGCCGGATCTTCACGGACCTGTGCCAGCACCTGAAGCCCGAAGCGATGGTGGCGTCGAATACGTCGTCGATCTCCATCACACGGCTTGCCTCGACGACGGACCGTCCCGAGCGGTTCATCGGCATGCACTTCATGAACCCGGTGCCGATGATGGAGCTCGTCGAGCTTATCCGCGGCATCGCCACCGAAGACGAGACGTTCTCGACGACCAAGGCGTTCGTTGAGAGCCTCGGCAAGACGACGGCCGTCAGCGAGGACTTCCCCGCCTTCATCGTC
>JAGRKS010000168.1 GCA_020442185.1 Hyphomicrobiaceae bacterium | reverse complement strand
GTGCCCTTGAACTCTTCGAAGATGACCTCGTCCATCCGGCTTCCGGTATCGATGAGAGCCGTCGCAATGATGGTCAGCGATCCGCCTTCCTCGATATTTCGGGCAGCGCCGAAGAACCGCTTGGGCCGCTGGAGGGCATTGGAATCGACACCACCCGTGAGCACCTTGCCCGAGGACGGCACGACGGTGTTGTAGGCACGACCCAGACGAGTGATCGAATCCAGCAGGATAATGACATCTCGCTTGTGCTCGACGAGGCGCTTTGCCTTTTCGATCACCATTTCGGACACCTGCACGTGACGCGAGGGTGGTTCGTCGAACGTCGATGAGATCACCTCGCCCTTCACCGAGCGCTGCATGTCCGTCACTTCTTCCGGCCGCTCGTCGATCAGAAGCACGATCAGATAGCATTCGGGATGGTTGGCTGCGATCGCGTGGGCGATGTTCTGCAGCAACACGGTCTTGCCGGTCCGCGGCGGTGCCACGATCAGCCCGCGCTGCCCCTTGCCGAGTGGCGCGACGATGTCGATCACGCGCGCCGAGAAATCCTTGATGGTCGGATCCTCGATCTCCATCTTCAGCCACTTGGTGGGGTAGAGCGGCGTCAGATTGTCGAAGTGAATCTTGTGTTTGACGGCTTCTGGATCTTCAAAATTGATCCGCGAGACCTTGAGCAGCGCGAAGTAGCGCTCGCCTTCCTTCGGCGAACGGATCTGGCCGTCGACCGTATCACCGGTGCGAAGCGCGAAACGGCGGATCTGGGAGGGCGACACATAGATGTCGTCAGGCCCGGGCAGATAGTTTGCGTCGGGCGAGCGCAAGAAGCCGAAGCCGTCCTGCAACACCTCGACCACGCCGGTGCCGATGATCTCGACATCCTGGCTGGCGAGCTGCTTCAGCGTCGCGAACATCAGCTCCTGCTTACGCATGGTGCTGGCATTCTCGACGCCAACCTCTTCGGCAAAGCTCAACAACTCGGTTGGCGATTTGCACTTGAGGTCTTCGAGTTTAAATTCCTTCATGGAGGAACTCCGCGATGGCAACGGCTGATTGAGGCGGGGAGAGGTGTCGCCGTGCGCTGTGAGTGGGGATGGTGGGCTCTCGCACGGCTGGACCGTGCGGCAGTTCGCGCCGGGCCACCTCTAAGCCGCGGGCGCATCGCTCAGGCCTAGGGGGCCACGAGACGGATTGGAATATCTAATATATAGCAGACGGTCCGCAGGTGCGGAAGTGACTTCGCGCCACGCCCGCTTCTATTTTGTGCTGCCTGTCTCAATCGCCTCCGGCTCTTAGAACGGCTTCACGATCACCAGCATGACGATAACGATCATCAGCAGCGTCGGCACCTCATTCATGATCCGCCAGTGCCGCGCGGTTTTGGTGTTGCGGTCCTCACGATAGGCACGCACCGCCGCCGCAAAGTAGCCGTGCGCCCAGGATAGTCCGATGACGGCCGCAAGTTTCACGTGAAACCAGCCGGAGCTGAAGAAATCGGCCTGCCAGGCGAGCCACAGACCGAGAACCCAAGACACGATCATCGCCGGGTTGATGATGAGCTGCAGAAGCCGGCGCTCCATCACCTTGAAGGTCTCGGATTGCGCCGAGCCGATGGGCGCATCGCAGTGGTAGATGAACAGCCGCGGCAAATAGAGCATGCCGGCCATCCATGAGATGATGGCGATGACGTGCACCGCCTTCACCCACAGATAGGCGGCATCGCCGAGCGCGAAGATGGCGGCCGCCGTCGCCGCGACGGTCACCCCGAGCGCGATCGCCGCGCGCTTTGCGGGGGAAGCAGCTGCAGCTGCAGGTACTGATGTAATTTGGTCGGCCACGGTGACCTTTGAATCGGGGTTGGTATCGGTATTCGTGTGCAAATGTTTAGGCGGCGCGAAGGTATCTGGTCAATGCGCGCAGTTGGGAGCCAGACGGCAATGAACAGGACGAAGGCTCGGACCCCTCACCGCGTTCGTGTCGTCGCTGTGCTGGCGTTGTCAGGTCTCGGCCTTTTGCCGGCGCCTCCGGCGGGAATTGCGGCAACAGCAGTTGATCGATGCACAAATTTGAAGTTGCCGGTCCGGAAGACCGGCGAGCGACCTGGGCAATATGCTGACTTCTGCGCACGCGAACCGCAGGATTGCGCCATGACAGGAGTTCCTATCGTAGGTTGGTTGCCGGAAATGCGGACGACGATCGACGCGGCCAACAAGGAGGTAAATGCGCGCTGCACGTTTGCGCCTGACCTCGAATGGCGTGGCGAGGAGAATATATGGAGCTTTCCGTTTAGAGGACGAGGAGACTGCGAAGACTTCGCATTGGAAAAGAGGCGGTTACTCGCGTCAGTCGGTATTCCGAGGGCGGCGATGACCCTCGCCATCGTACATCATGCGACGCAACTTTATTCCCATGTCGTCCTACTGATCGAGACGCAGGGAGGCACCTTCGTCCTCGACAATCTGAACGACCAGATCGCATGTTGGTCCGAGGCGCATTTCTA
The DNA here is from genome assembly GCA_020442185.1 of Hyphomicrobiaceae bacterium. Classification (GTDB taxonomy): domain Bacteria; phylum Pseudomonadota; class Alphaproteobacteria; order Rhizobiales; family Hyphomicrobiaceae; genus JAEUMD01. The sequence continues at coordinate 4,190 of JAGRKS010000168.1, read as the reverse complement.
CTTCGAAGGACGCGAACGCACCGATGGCCGATGGGACTGGTATGAGCAGTCCAAATGGAAGTTTGGTCAGGAGCCCCGATACTGACGCTGTGATTCGAACGGGGCCGTGGAAGAGGTGCTAGAACAGAAATCACCCGTGTTGCGAATTCTGCCGTGCCATGACACCGACAGGAATGACACCGACAGGAACACCAAACATGATTTGCGCCAAAGCTCTTCGATGCACCGCGCGACGAACGATGATTGGCCTGGCCATCAGCATGGCGTTGACGGGAGCCGTCGCGGCGCAGGACACCCAGACGCCCGAAACCTATGGCATCGTACCGCCGCCGGTATGCACCAACAACAAGGGGGAGGTGGTCCACTACGTCGAAAGCAGCCGGGGCCGCCCAGGCATGGCCGCCGGCATGGCGCGCAGAGATGAGCGTGGCAAACCCGTCGTCGTCAGATCGAATTATCAGTCGGCACCGCCAATATTTCAGGGCTTCATTGACCGCCACGAATGCGCCCACCACCAAACCGGGGACGTCGACCGGCCACATCCGCCGCGCAACGGGCCGGAACATCTGATGAATGAAAGCGTCAGCGATTGTATCGCGATCCTGCGGTTGCGCGACGAAGACGGGTATGACGATGCGAAGGTCGGTCTCGTGACGGCAGCCTTACGTGCGGAAATGGCCAAGATCGGGTTTCCCGAAATCAGCATCAGCAGCCGGATCAGCAACATCGAGAACTGTTTTCAAAAGCTCGGCTCGCCGCGGGACTTCATAAATCGAATTCTGCAGAGGCGGGGCCTATTGCAGCCCTGACGCGGCGGTTCTGTAATTCGTGCGGCTACCCGACCCGTCGTTCAGGCCGACCCTTTGCGAACCCGCTCGACAAGCCGCGCCACGTTCTCGGGCGGCGTTTCGGGCACGATGCCGTGGCCGAGGTTGAAGATGTGGCGCCGGCCCTTCATCGCCGCCAGGATCTCGTCAATCCGCTGGTCGAGCGCATCGCCGCCGGCAACAAGCAGGAGCGGATCGAGATTGCCCTGCACGACCACATCGAGTTCCCCCAATTCGCGCATCGCACAGAGCGGCATCGCCGTATCGCACGAAACGCCATCAACTCCCGTCGCTGTCACGAACTCGGCCGTCGACGCGCCAGCACCGCGCGGAAAGCCGATGATCGGAACGCCAGGATGAAGCGCCTTCAATTTCTCGACCATGGCACGAGTCGGGTCGATCACCCAGCGCGCAAGTTCGTTATCGGGCAGGCTTCCGGCCCAGCTGTCGAAAATCTGCAGCACATCGGCACCGGCCTTCACCTGGCCATCGAGATAATCGACCGAGACATCGACCAGGATATCGATCAGGCGCTGAAACCCCTCGGGATCGCGGTACGCCCAAGCGCGGGCCGCCGCCTGGTCTGGCGATCCGCGCCCGCCGACCATGTAGGTCGCAACCGTCCAGGGCGCGCCGCAAAAGCCGATCAGCGCCGTCTCGTCGGGCAAATCCTGGCGCAGGCGGGCGACCGTCTCCCAGATGAGGCCGTACTTTTCACCGGTCTGATCGGCTTTGAGCGTGGCGAGACCGGCGACATCGGTGATCGGGGCGAGGCGCGGGCCTTCGCCCGCCTCGAAGCTGACCGGCTGGCCGAGGGCGTCGGGCACGATCAGGATATCCGCAAACAGGATCGCGGCATCGAAACCGTAGCGCCGGATAGGTTGCAGCGTCACCTCGGCGGCAAGCGCCGGGTTGTAGCAGAGGTTCAGAAAGCTGCCCGCTTCGCCGCGTGTGGCGCGATACTCGGGGAGATATCTGCCTGCCTGGCGCATCAGCCAGATGGAAGGTGGGGAAAGGCTGTCGCCGTTGAATGGCGCGAGAAAACGGCGCTTGCGCACCGCTTCGATTGCAAGCGATCCGGTTCCGGTCATCTGTGCTCTTTAAGATTCAAGATAAGGACTCTTCACTAGTTTTTTCTTTTTCTATTACCCCAGGGGATTGCGGGAAGACTACCTTTTTCCCCGTCTCATACCCACGTTGTCGGAACGGATGCGAGCGCCAACCAGATCTCGTGCCATGTGGACAAGGACGCTACTACGGATGAAATTACCGCGTGTCCCCCGATGGTTGGCAGGCGAGTTGCAACACCAGGTCGGTGATGCTCGCTGTGGACCGGGGTGGTATAGCAGCGGCCGGCCGAGATGATCCCCAAGGAGGGAGGAGGCGAAGAATTTTCGTTCGCCTTTCCTGAAATGTGGGTATCACCGTGGATGGGCGAGCACGTCGGCATGCATATCGGTCCGACCGGGCCTGGCCCATGGGATAACCCGCACTTTCATCCACAGGTGGCCCCAAGGTCATGGCGCACACATTGCCAAGCTACTTTCATCTACATCTCGTCTCCGATGCGACCGGTGAAACACTGACGACCATCGCCAAGGCCGCTGCGGTCCAGTACGGTGCGGTGCGTGCGATCGAGCATGTCTATCCGCTCGTCCGGACCCAACGTCAGCTGAAGCGCGCCCTTCAGGAGATCGAACAGGCGCCCGGCATCGTCCTCTACACCATCGTCAACAAGGTGCTGACCGAAGAGATCGAACGGCGTTGCCGAGAGTTGAAGATGCCGTGCCTGCATGTGCTGCAGCCGATCATGCAGGTGTTCGAGAGTTATCTCGGCGCGCCCCGAACACCGACCGTTGCCGGCCAGCACGTGCTCGATGCCGACTACTTCCGCCGCATCGATGCGCTCAACTTCACGATGGCGCACGACGACGGCCGGCTCCCCGAAAATCTGAGTGACGCGGATATCTGTCTGCTCGGCATCTCGCGGACATCAAAAACGCCAACCAGCATCTATCTCGCACAGCGCGGCTACAAGACGACGAACCTGCCACTCGTTCCGCAGATCCAGTTGCCGAAATCTCTGACGGAACCGCACACCGCCTTCGTCGTCTGTCTCGTCGCGAGCCCAGAACGCATTTCCGAGATTCGCCGCAACCGGGCGATGATCATGGCCGATCGCGACCTCGACACCTATGTGGACCGCAGTCTGATCACCGCGGAAATCGCCTATTCTCGAAAACTCTGCGCGAAGAACGGTTGGCCGGTGATCGATGTCACGCGCCGGTCTGTCGAGGAAACGGCGGCGTCGATCATCAGGCTGATGCAGGATCGCAGGTCCGGTGGTGTCGAGATCGGTGGGGAAACGGCGGCGAACGAAACCGTTGTCGATGCAGTGCCGGATGCAAGCAACGTCACCCGGATGACGGCAGCGCGGGATCGTTCGCCGTGACGCCCGAGGCAATCGATTGGCTGACGCCAGCCGGGGCGAAGCCGATTATTCTCGCCTCTGCCAGTCGTGCACGCCGTGCCATGCTGGCCCGGTCTGGCGTCGCGTTCGATGTCGCGACCGCACCTATCGACGAGAGCGCGATCAAGGATGCGCTACGCGACGAGGCCGGGTGCCTCACTGTTGCGGCGGCGGATGTCGCGGAGGTTCTGGCGCAAGCCAAGGCGATGTCCGTCAGCGAGCAGAACACTTCGGCCATGGTGATTGGCAGCGACCAGGTGCTCGAACTTGACGGTGAACTCTTGTCGAAGCCAGAAGGGCGGGCGGGTGCGCGCCGTCAGCTCCGCCAGCTTTCCGGCCGTGCGCACCGGTTGCATTCGGCCGCAGCGCTTGCAATCGGCGGTGCCGTCGTCTGGTCGCATGTCGACACGACCGATCTCACCATGCGGGCCCTTTCGGACGAATTCATCGACGCCTATCTCGACCACGCCGGCGAGGACATACTTTATTGCGTTGGCGCCTATCAGATCGAAAGCGTCGGCGTGCAGTTGTTCGAGGCGATCGAGGGAGATTATTTCACGATACTCGGTATGCCGCTGCTGCCGCTGCTGGCGGAGCTCAGGCGGCGCGGGCAACTTTTCGGCGGCGGTCTCGACAACGGCCGTTTCGACAGCGGGCACCATCCAGCATGACAGATCGCAACGGTGGGGTGCATTCGTCTGGCAAAAGGGCTTGTGTCATCGGCTGGCCGATCAAGCATTCGCGCTCCCCCTTGATCCACCGCTACTGGCTCGAAACACTTGGGCTCGCCGGCAGCTACGAGAAGGTCGCTGTGCCGCCGGACGAAGCGCGCACGTTCCTCCGGACCCTTGCCGAACAGGGCTACGCGGGCTGCAACGTGACGGTGCCGCACA
>JAGRKS010000167.1 GCA_020442185.1 Hyphomicrobiaceae bacterium | reverse complement strand
AGTGTCGGAGACGGAACACTAGCGCTGCGAATCTTTGACGCCGCGTGCCTCGTAACCGCGCCAGGCGGGCGCGAGGTCCTGGACGGTGAGCGTGCCGCGCCCTGCGGCCATCGGGGCAAAGACGGCATTTCGCGCATCGGACGATAGGTCGCGTCGACCCTTGTCGTTCGAATTCGATGCTCTCGGGGCATCTTCGCGACCGGACAACTGACGCATGGCGACGTCGTAGACGATGCCGGCGCCGAACGTCGCCTTGGTTTTCATCACGTCCCAGCTTTTGCCGACGGTCTCGCAGGTGTTCGAGTTGCGATCGCAGAACGTTGCGGCCCATGTCATCGCCTGGTCCGCGGTACGCGCAAAACTCTCCTGCCGCACCGGGTCGGTGGGAAGGAGATACACGGTCAAGGCCGCGATACCGATGATGCGAAACGAAAACATGGCAAACCTATACGATGAGGCAGGACCTCTGAAGGCACCGATGGTAGCGCAACGTTTCGAAGATCGCGTTGAAGGCGACATGGCGATTTGATGCGAATTTTAGGCTTCATCGTTACGGTCTGCTCATGTCCGGCAATCTGGATGCGAGAAGCCCGCCGGCCGGTTAACACCTCGTTTAGACGCGCCTCGGATAATCGCGGCCGGATGTGTGAACATCTCAGACGTTTAAATGTTTCGGGGTGATCGATGACGCCGCGACTGATCAAATTCGGCCTTGTGGCTGTCGCGCTTCTCTCAGTCTCGGTAGGCGCCAATCTCTTGGCACTGCAACCGTTGAGCGAGCGTAGCGATCGCCCGTCGCGCGCCTATCGCGGGATCGAGCATTTGCCGGGCGCTTCTTCGACGGCGCCAGCCGGGAAAATGCCGGATGCTGCCCAGGGTGCCGGCGGGGTGGCTGTGCCGCGCGCGCGTGCGGCAAGGCCCGAACCGTCGAGCCTCGACGCCCTTGCCGCGTCGATTGCCGCGGAAACGGACGTCGGCGGAACCGGCCCTTCGGCTGTCGATCTCGTTCGGCAAATTCAGGTGGGTTTGTCGGCGCGCGGCTACATGCCCGGAGAAGCTGACGGCATCGAGGGCATCGTGACTCGCGCCGCCATTATGGCCTACGAACACGACCAAGGGATGCCGCTGACCGCCAGCGCGAGCACGGCGGTTCTGGCATCGCTCCAGCGGAACCAGCCGGCCGGACCACGGCAACCGGCTTCGAGTGTCCCGAGTACTGAGGCGCAGAACATCATTCGCACGGTACAGCTCTCGTTGGATCGGCTCGGCTACCGGCCCGGTCCGAGCGACGGACGCCTCGGAGACGCAACAAGCACTGCGGTACGCGCATTCGAGAGCGACAACAATTTGCCATTGTCGGGGCGTGTGTCGGGTCTTCTTCTCGTGCATCTCGCGCAAGGGACAGCCAAGGGCCGCATTGCTGCACGCTAGTGTTGCGTCACTAACGCTTGGTCCCCGGTTGCTTCAAGGTGGGCTGCCAAGTGTTGGTGACTATAGCAACACTAGAATCATAGAGTTGCCAGTGTTCCATATGACTCCGACACTTGGTCGATCCGGTGCCGCAAGGGGAACCAAGTGTCGGAGACGGAACACTAGCGAAGCGTCGTGACGTTCGGTTGCCTGGTTCGACAGGTTTCGCGTCAGCAGGCCGATGTTCGACGAGTTCGATCCGATCCGATGCTGGTGCAGCATTGCGGCGTCGGGTTACAAGACCTCGATGAGATTGCGATCCGACATCTGGGTGAAGGCCTACATCCGCAGCTGTGCGACGGCCGGCGCTCACGCGGTTGTCGTCCGCCATGGCGATGATCAAGCAGGTTCGATCTACATCAAGATCGCGCATCTGAATGGCAATGCAGATGTCTATGGACCGGCTCCGGCGGGATTGGATGCCGTGTCGATCGAGCGCCGATGGGTGCAGGTTCGCGCCGCCGCGCAGACGACGGAGGCGCAAGCCGATGCTCTGCTCCGTCGCGAAGCCGAATTCGATCCCGACGTGTGGATCGTCGAAGTGGAAGATCGTGACGGACGCAGTTTTCTCGGCGACTGGCTGCAGGTGAGCGACACCTGATTGCCACACGCGACTCATCCCTGCAGCGCAGACGGCGCAATTAACTTCCCATTAACCAAATCGGCTGCCACCTAGGAATGGTGGGCTCAGAATCATAAAAAGAGTCCGGAGGAAACGCGTTGACGGACTGCAATACGGGGCGACCATGGCTCAAATATTCAATTTCTCGGCGCATGCGCCGAAGAGTGGAACGTCAGTGCGTCGGGATCTTCATCGCTCGGGATCGGCCGAGATCGTAATCTTTCCCGGTGTGCGCTACGAGCGTGTCGACGATGGCGGAAAGCAGGGTGGAAAGCGCCGTGCGCACCATCGCGATTTCATCGATCTGCCAGATTGAACCACACGACGCTGGATCGTTGGCACGTGCAGTAGGCATGGCCGCGCATGCGCCATTCATCTGCTCGAGGCGATAGCGTCCGTCACTGGACCACACGTCGCGCCCTCGAGCGCGCGGCCGGTTTCTGCCTGATAGGCGATTCCGCGTTCAGGCAATGCGACGACGATGATACCGGATTTGGCGGCGACGGTTGCGGACGGCACATTCCGGGCAATCACGCCGCGCGCCTCGGGCGACAGACCGAGAAAGCGGCCGTCCGGCGGGATGAGGCGGACACGCTGCGCGACGGCCTCGTTCGTTGCAGCAGCAGCGAATACGACATCGCCGCCGGTCGAATAGATCGTCAGGCTGGAGCCCGGATGCTCGAGATTGGCCGCGATTTCCACCGGACCAACGCGGGTATCGAACCGGCACATCGCAAATCGTTGCGCTGGCGTCATGAATGGCAGCGGCTGCTGCCCCGGCGCCATGGGCGGCAGGATCAGCAACTTGTTGGGCGGCAACTCCCTCTTCAGGCGGTCGAAGGCGGTGGTGCGGGTGATGTCGGGAGCGGCGAGGGTGGCAAGGATATGCAGCGCGCCGATGCCGAACAATGCCGCGACGACAAGCCGCCAATTTATGCCTGAGACGAGGGTCCAGATTTTCATCGGCATTTGATCCGAACGATTTCGGGCAGCACTTCTGTTTGGCGCAAACGGTCGTGCTCGGTGAGGGAAACGGTGCCGTCCTGAAGCAGAAGCATGATTGCGAGATTGCCGGCGCCGCCGGTCGGTAGCCAGTTGCCGGGGCGGGCGTCTCGCGACAGCGTGACAACGAAATTTCCGTCGTTGCCCATGGCGACGGTGTCGCGCGAGTAGGCGTGGCGGCCAGCGGCGTTGCGCACGAGGGCGCCGTCCGAATCGAAGACGGTGATGCTCCACCAACGAGATTTGAAATCTCCGCTTTCGATCGCATAGTCGCACGAGGAGTGGAGCTTCGTGCCTTCGCTGTCCTCACGCGCGATGTAGGTGCGAGCGATGTCGCTGCTCGGCGGTAGCACGCCAAGTCGCGCGAAATGTGCGCGAGCGTAGGGATCGTTGTCGTTGCGGCCGGCGTTGCTCCAGGCGACCCATGCGCCATCGCGTTCCACGCTCAGTCCCGATCCGGCCTCGACCATGTACCAGTGGCTGCCGATGCCACCGATGAGAATGACGCCGACGAACAGCGCCCAATCGGAAATCGAGCGCAGACCATTGAGCAGCGCCTGTTTGAGGACATAGAGACGATAGGTCATGGATCGTCCCTGCTATCGTGTTCTGACGAGCGCCGGCTGGCTCGTGGAGCCAGCGGTGCGCGGACTTGCCGGGTCGGCGTCGGCATCTGATCGCTGCGATGGTGCTGTGTTGACGGGGTCGGGCGCGAGGCCGGCGGCCTTGCGGAGCGCGCGGGCCATGCGGTTCAGGATGTTGCGTGTCGATTCAGGCATAGACTGATCCGGCCTGACACCCGCCGCGGCAGCTGCGAGCGTCGGGTCCGAACGCTTGAGTTCGGCGATACGCTGGGCTTCGTCGACCTGGCGCGGATGTACGGGCAGCCCCGGTATCGGTGAGATGTTCATGTCCGAGTGGGCGACCGACATCAGCGACTGCCAGATCTGCGCCGGAAGGCTGCCGCCGGTAACGCCCCGTGTCGGCCGGAAGTCGTCGTTGCCGACCCAGACGCCGGTGACGTATTTGCCTGTGAAGCCCACGAACCAGGCGTCGCGATAACTCGAACTGGTGCCGGTCTTGCCGACGGAATAGGTGAAGTCGAGAGAGGCGCGCCGGCCGGTGCCTTCCTGGACCACGGCCCAGAGCATCTGGTTGAGCTGCTCGGCAACCTGCCGCTCGACGATCTGTGGCGCAGCCGGCTCGTCGCGTTCGCGGCTGTAGATCAATTCGTTCATCGAATTGTGGATGTCGAGAATGGCGTAGGGTCGCGATCGTTTGCCGCCGTTCGCGAACGTCGCGAAACCGCCCGTGTGCTCGATCACGGAGACGCCGCCGTCGCCGAGCGCCATCGAACAGGTTCTCTTGATTCCGCTAACCCCCAGCCGTTCGACCATGTCGAGTACCTTCTCGCGGCCGAGCCGCAGCGAAAGATCGACGGCGACCGTGTTGAGGGAGCGGGCAAGGGCTTCCTTCATGGTGAGCGAGCGGCCGCTGCCGCCGCCGCCACTGTAGTTCTTGGGCGACCAGTTGCCGCAACTGCGCGAGCTGTCGCGCACGATCGTGCGGGGCGTCATGCCCTCCTCGAGCGCGACGGCATAGACGTAGGGCTTGAAGGACGAGCCCGGCTGGCGTCGTGCTGCCGTTGCACGGTTGAATTGGCTTTCACCGTAATCGAGCCCGCCGACGATGGCGCGCACCGCGCCGTCGACGTCCATTGTGACCATCGCACCAGAGCGGGCGCCAACGGATCGGCCGCTCGACGTTATGCTCGAAATGAGCGCTTCGTCCGCCGCCTTCTGCAATCCGAGATCGATTGTCGTGCGCGCCGTCAGGACATACTGCCCCTTGCCTTCAGCGATGCGCTGCACCTCTTCGAAGGCCCAATCGAGGAACCAGTCGGGACTGTTGGCCACGCGGTTCTCGACGACGCGCGCCGGATTGAGGCGTGCCGCGTGCACCTGGCCGGCCGTGTAGAATCCGGCCTCGACCAGGTTCGAGAGAACCTCGTTCGTTCGTGCGCGCGACGCGGGCAGATTGACGTGAGGCGCATACTTGGTCGGCGCTTTGTAGAGCCCGGCCAGCAGGGCGGCTTCCGCCAGCGTCACGTTGCGTACCGACTTGCCGAAATAATACTGCGAAGCAGCTTCGACACCGAAGGCGCCACCGCCCATGTATGCGCGATCGAGGTAGAGCTTCAGGATTTCGCGTTTGGTGAACCGCGCCTCGAGCAGAAACGCCAGAAACAGCTCCTTGACCTTGCGGGTCAGCGAGCGCTCCGAAGACAGGAATAGGTTCTTGGCGAGCTGCTGGGTCAGAGTGGAGCCACCCTGCACGACATCGTTGGCGCGGAGGTTTTCGACGAGCGCACGCGCGGTTCCCAATACGTCGATGCCGAAGTGCTCGAAGAAGCGACGGTCTTCGGTTGCGAGCGTTGCCCGGATGATGTGATCGGGAATTTCCTCGAGGGGAACGGCGTCGTTATGCAGAATGCCGCGCTTGCCGATCTCGTTGCCGTTGATGTCGAGGAACTTGACCGAGTAGCGCCCGGTGAGGAAACGGGCTTCGTCGAACTCGACGAGAGCCGGCAATGCGAGGGCGTAGACGACGATCAGCCCGCCGGTGCCGAGTGAGAGTGCCTCGCTGCCGAACTCGTTCAGGAGGCGTCGCCAGCCGGACAACTTGAAGCGGGCGAAAAAGCTCGATCCGGCGTTCCACGTGTCGCTGATCCAGGCGCGCGCGGACGCCAGCGAGGAATCGATCTTCGAGTCGATTCCGAGCCAGTCGACGATGCGGTCGCGCCCGCCTTGTTTGAAGAACCAATCGCTCAAACGTCCAATGCCCCTCGTGCAGCCGGTTCCCGTTCCCGCAGCGGGATGGCAAACCGGACAGGTAACGTGCGAATTGCACACCGACCACGTGCGTGACGGTCGAGGTCGCCGCTGCTTCCGCGGCCCCCGTACGCCGGTCGGATCGTGACGTCTCCGTCCTCCCCCGTCACGACGGCGTCAAACAGTACTTCGCCCGAGCTGCGGGATGAAAGCAGCACACTTCCCGGGTGTCGTGGACCGATCCCCCGATCCGGCTCGACATGCCGCAATCCGGTAACATCATCTTACGACTCGGGAGACAGCAGAATTATGGTCATTTATACCGTGAGGCAGCCGGATCGCGAGAGAGAATTGGAACACGACGACCTGCCGTTTTGGCGCACGAAGGCACTGGACGACATGACGCCGTCGGAGTGGGAGCAGCTCTGCGACGGTTGCGGCCGCTGTTGCCTGCTCAAGCTCGAAGACGAGGACGACGGTGAGGTGCTGCTGACGCGATTGGCCTGCGGGATGCTCGATATCGGGGCGTGCCGGTGTTCCGATTATGCCAATCGTCACAAGCTGATGCCGGACTGCGTTGCGATCGATCCAGATGTCGTGCGCAAGCTCGCCTGGCTGCCACGCACCTGTGCCTACCGACGGCTGGCGGATGGCCGGGAACTCGCATGGTGGCATCCGCTGGTGTCCGGATCCCCGGAGACGGTGCACGAGGCAGGTATCTCAGTGCGCGGATGGGCGATCAGCGAGAACGCCGTTGCGGACGCCAACGTCCAGCGGTTCATCATCTCGGATTTCGATGACGAGTAGACGCGAGAAGATATTTATCCCCATTGGCCAGATGTCGACTTATCATTCCAGGATTTTATACTTTTTGGCCCCGGTCTATTACTATAACCTGCAATACAAAAGGCCTTTGGCGCAATAAATCTCGTTGACAGCGCGCCGCTTGTGCGATAGGTTTTTGGTACAAGGCGAAATGTGGCGGCCCGGAGCCGCTCCGAAACCTTCGCTTTCAATCCAAAAATACTTCGCAATATTGGAGGCGCATGTCAGTCGATCAGGCGGCATGGGCCGATATCGCGCGTCTATGGCAGACCACAGACTTGCCGGCATCGGCCCTTGCCGCGCGGTTCGGCATCTCGCGCCAGAAGATTGTCGCGGTTGCGAGATCCGAGCGGTGGCAGCGCCCGGCCACGGCGAACAAGGCCAGGGCCACTGTGCAGAGCGGGTCGGTCGAGGCGGGCGACGCCCCCCGGAACGCCGCTCGGCACGTCCCTCGGTCATCGTCGACGAAGGGGTCTCTGAAGCCCGAACGCGACGGACAGCACAAGACATCGAAGATCGCATCGCAAGGGCGGATAGTTGCGCGCCTGTTCGCGGCGGTCGACGCCAAGCTCGCCGTGATCGAGCAACAGCTGGCCCTCGGCGAGGATGCCTCGCCGGCCGATAGCGAGCGCACGACGCGCGCTCTCAACTCATTGATCAGGAGCTTTGAGAAGTTGAGTCAGTACGAGCGGCAATCGGCCAAGAGCAAATCGTCGAAATCGTCCGATGTGAAGCGGGGGCGCACCCATGAGTCGTCAGAGTGGGCCACTTCGGAGCGCCGCCGCGAAGAGCTTGCGAGCCGCATTCAGCGACTGCTCGACCGTCGATGACCTGGCGAGGCTGATCTCGGCGCTGCCTGACGACGATCTCGCATTCCTGCTGGCCGACTGGCAGGTGTGGGCGCGTGACGACCAGTTGCCACCACCGACGGCACCGGACGGAACGCCGTGGCGCGTGTGGCTCATTCTCGGTGGACGCGGCGCGGGAAAGACCCGAGCCGGTGCGGAATGGGTTCGCTCGAAGGCACTCGGCGTGCCGCCGATTGCCGATCGCCCGGCGCGGCGCATCGCTCTCGTCGGCGAGACGATCGCCGACGTTCGTCGCGTGATGATCGAGGGCGTTTCTGGTTTGCTCGCCGTGCATGCCGACGACGAGCGCCCGCGGTTCGAGATTTCGAAAGGCCAGTTGGTGTGGCCGAACGGAACGGTCGCCGAAATCTTCTCGGCAGAAAGCCCGGACGGGCTTCGCGGTCCGCAATTCGAGGTGGCCTGGTGTGACGAGCTGTGCAAGTGGCGCAATGCGGAGGAGACATGGGACATGCTGCAGTTCGCGCTTCGTCTCGGCGACGCGCCGCAAGCAGTCGTGACGACGACGCCCAGACCGCAAGCCTTGCTCAAGGCGGTAATGGCGGATGCCGCGACCGTTATCACGCGGGCTTCGACGGCAGACAACGCCGACAACCTCGCCCCCTCTTTCGTCGCCGAGATGAACCGCCGCTATGCGGGCTCGCTACTCGGCCGGCAGGAACTGCTCGGCGAATTGATCGAGGGTGAAACGGGCGGGCTATGGCGGCGTGCATGGATCGACGACATCCGAATCGATGAGTTGCCCGAACTCACCAATATCGTGGTCGCAGTCGACCCGCCTGTCACGGCGACGGTGCAGTCCGACGCGTGCGGCATCATCGTTGCGGGACGCGGCCGGGATGGCCGCGCCTATGTCGTCGATGACCGGTCGCTGCAGGGGCGCGAGCCGATCGTCTGGGCGCGTGCCGTGCGCGCCGCCTACCACGACCACCGCGCCGATCGTGTCGTTGCGGAGATCAACCAAGGCGGCGATCTCGTCGTCGCGGTATTGAAGCAGATCGATGACGCCATGCCGGTCAGAACCGTCAGGGCGACGCGCGGAAAGTGGCTCAGGGCCGAACCAGTTGCCGCTCTCTACGCAGAGGGCCGCGTCATTCATGCCGGCAACTTCGAGGACCTCGAGATTGAGATGTGCGCATTCGGTCTCGACGGCCGCTCGCACGGACGCAGCCCCGACAGGCTCGACGCGCTCGTCTGGGCGATCACGGACCTGATGATCGATCCGCTGCCGCCGGCAAGACCGCCGCAGCGGCCGGTGATCCGGCGGCTCTGACGGCGAGGCTACGAGGCGCGACCGGCAGGCCCGCGCGGCGACGGATTGTGATCGCTGGTTGAACATGATGACGCAACGGCCGTGCATGAGGTGCGGCTTCCTACTTTCCGATCCAACGACGAGGATGAAAACGGATGCCGCGTATGTCTGACGCGCTCACCCGGCTGCTGCCGTGGCGAGCGCGAAACGAACAAGCACCGACGCTCGGGCAGAAGGCGAGCAAGGCGCATCGCATGATTGCCTTCGAGAACCTCGGCCAGCCGGTGTGGGCGCCGCGCGACTATGCGGCCTTCGCGCGTGAAGGCTTCATGCAGAATGCGATCGTCTACCGCTCGGTGCGGATGGTGGCGGAAGCGGCCGCATCGATCCCGCTTATCCTCTACGACGGCGTGCATGAGATCGAGGATCATCCGCTGCTCGATCTGATTGCGCGTCCGAGCCAGGATCACACTTCCGCCGACTTCTTCGAGAGCTGGTATGGCTATCTTCTGGTTTCGGGCAATGCCTATGTCGAAGCCGTCGGCGTCGAGGGACGGTTGCGTGAACTGCATGCCCTGCGTCCCGACAGGATGACGGTGGTGCCGGGGGCGGATGGCTGGCCCGCGGGCTACGACTACGCGGCGTGCGGTCGCTCGATCCGACTTTCGGGCGACGTCGTCGATGGCGTCAGATCGGTTCTGCATGTGCGACTGTTCCATCCCGCCAACGATCACTACGGAATGAGCCCGATCGAAGCGGCGGCATCCGCGATCGACATCCACAACACGGCAGCGCGATGGAACAAGGCGCTGCTCGACAATTCCGCCCGTCCGTCCGGAGCACTCGTCTATGCGGCGCGTGACGGACAGCTGACAGAGGAACAATTCGAACGCCTGAAAGGCGAACTCGAGGCGGGCTTCCAGGGTGCGCGCCAGGCGGGACGGCCGATGCTGCTCGAGGGCGGTCTCGACTGGAAGCCGCTGAGCCTCAGCCCGAAGGACATGGATTTCGTCGAAGCGAAGAACTCGGCAGCGCGCGAGATCGCACTTGCAATCGGAGTGCCGCCGATGCTGCTCGGCATCCCGGGTGACAACACCTATTCGAACTATCAGGAAGCAAGCCGCTCGTTCTGGCGCCAGACGGTACTGCCCCTCGTGAACAGGACATCGAAGGCGCTGTCGGCATGGTTGTCACCAGCCTGGGGCGGGAATTTCGATCTGCGGCCAGACCTCGACCGGATCGAGGCGTTGTCGAGTGAGCGGGACGGTCTCTGGAAGCGTCTCGAGACAGCGAGCTTCCTCAACACCGACGAGAAGCGCGCGGCCGCAGGCTATGGACCGCTCGAGGATATGACGCCCCGCGACGGCTGAGTTCTTCCCCGCACGGGGGCGGACCGACGCACCAAGAACCAAGCAAGACCACATCAACCAATCAGTGAAAGCGAGAGGTTTGCCGATGGCAGATCGCGAGGGCGCATGTCCGATTCCGGATGGCGAAGCCAAGTTCACGGCACTCGATCTCAAGCGGGTGGCGGACGACGGAACATTCGAAGGCTACGCGAGTGTGTTCGGTCGCGAGGACCTCGGACGCGATGTCGTGTTGCGCGGCGCGTTTGCCGAGACGATCGCGACGCGGGGTGCGCGCGGCATCCGGATGCTCTTTCAGCACGATCCAGCGCAGCCGATCGGTGTCTGGGACGCCATCGAGGAGGATGCCAAAGGTCTATTCGTGCGTGGCCGACTGACCCCGGATGTCGCGCGGGCTCGCGAAGTGCTGGCACTGATGCGCGCCGGTGCGATCGATGGTCTGTCGATCGGGTTCAGGGCGCTCAAGGCGCGGCGCGATGCAAAGAGCGGCATCCGCCGGATCGAAAAAGTCGATCTCTGGGAAATTTCCGTCGTGACCTTTCCGATGCTCCCCGACGCGCGCATCGCCAGCGTCAAGGCGCGGCCGCTGAATGGGGTGCCGCCGACGGAACGACAGCTCGAACGCTGGCTCACGCGGGATGCTGGGCTGACGCGCTCGGAGGCGCGCGCCGTTCTGCGCGCTGGAATGAAGGGGCTCAGGGCTCTGCGGGATGCGGGCGGGAGCGCGAACGAGACTGGGAGGCTGGCGGAACGCATGCGTCGCGCTGCGCAGATGCTGGCAGGCAGTCATCAGCAACGATTTGATCCAACGGAACAAGGACGCACACGATGACAGACAGGACCGATTATGAATCGAAGTCGGCAGGCGCCGACGTTGCGACGGCCTTCGACGAGTTCATGCGGGCTTTCGAAGACTTCAAGGACACCAACGATCGCCGGCTCGAGGAAATCGAGCGGCGCTCCTGCGCGGATGTGGTGACGGAGGAGAAAATTCAGCGCATCGATCGCGCACTCGATCGCCTCACAGTCAAATCGCAGCGCCGCCCGCTCGAGGCGTCCGGCATGTCAGCCGGCGCCCCGTCGCAGCACGCCGCCGCCTTCGACGCCTACGTCCGCAAAGGCGACCATGGCAACCTGAGGACGATCGAAGCCAAGGCACTGTCTGCGGGGTCCGATCCCGATGGCGGCTATCTGGTGCCCGACGAGACCGAAGTGGTGATCAACCGCTCCTTGCGCGATCTCTCCCCCATTCGTGCGATCGCCGGCGTCCGGCAGGTCTCAAGCTCGGTCTACAAGCGACCGTTCGCGACGTCCGGACCGGCAACGGGCTGGATCGGCGAGGCGGCGGCGCGCACCGAGACCGCGACGCCGACGCTTTCGGAGCTGTCGTTCCCGACGATGGAGCTCTATGCCATGCCGGCCGCAACAGCGAGCCTGCTCGACGATGGCGCGGTGAATATCGACGCATGGCTGGCAGAGGAAGTGCGCGCCGCATTCGCCGAACAGGAAGGTACGGCGTTCGTTTCCGGCGACGGAGTGAACAAGCCGAAGGGCTTCCTCACGTATCCGACGGTCGCCAACGCGAGCTGGTCCTGGGGCAACATCGGGACCATCGCGACGGGCGCTTCCGCAGCGTTTCCGGGAAGCGATCCGGGCGATCTGCTGATCGATGTCGTCTACGCGGTGAAGTCCGGCTATCGCGCCAATGCGCACTTCGTCATGAACCGGGCGACGCAATCGCAGGTGCGCAAGATGAAGGACGGCGATGGCACCTATCTCTGGCAGCCCGCGAGCGATCCCGGCCAGGCACCGACGCTGCTCGGCTTCCCCGTCGCCGAGGCCGAGGACATGCCGGACATCGGCGCCGATAGCTTGTCGATCGCCTTCGGAGATTTCCGGCGCGGCTACCTGATCGTCGATCGTGTCGGCATCCGTGTGCTGCGCGATCCCTACAGCGCCAAGCCCTATGTGCTGTTCTACACGACCAAGCGNNCAAGCGCGTCGGCGGCGGCGTGCAGGATTTCGATGCGATCAAGCTCGTGAAATTCGGCGTCTGATGCGACGAGGCTGCACCTCCCGAAGGGGCGCGGCCTAGACCGCATGAGATGCCGCAGGCATGCGTGCCGCGTTTCCTCCCCGCGGCACGCGAAACTGCGGGGCGGCCTTATCCCCGGGGCTGCCCCGCACCTTATTCTCAGGCGCATCGGGATACACACAATCTGGAGTCCTCAATGGCAATGGTTCTGACGAGTGGGCCCGCGATCGAGCCCATAACCATCGAGGAAGCAAAGGCGCACCTGCGCATCGATGGGACGTCCGAAGATGCACTTATCGCCAGTCTCATCTTGACGTCACGCCTTCACATCGAGGCGGCACTCGACCTCGCGCTCGTGGATCAAAGCTGGACGCTGCTGCTCGACCGTGTCCCGCGAAGCGGTATTGTGAAGGTTCCGATCTCGCCGCTGCAATCGATCGACTCGATCGCAACGATCGACCGTGAAGGTCTTTCGACGGTCGTCGCGACGGAGACCTACACCGTCGACGTCGCCAGCCGGCCAGCTCGTATCGCCTTCGACGCCGAGCGCGTGCCCAGTTCCAATGCGCGGCTCAACGGCATCGAGATCACGCTGACGGCCGGCTATGGCGCCACTGCAGCGGAGGTCCCCGATCCGATCCGTCAAGCACTGTTGTTGCTTGTTGCGCACTGGTACGAGCATCGCGACCCGATCGAGATCGGCGTTCCGTCGACAGCGATACCACAGTCCGTGAACCGCCTCCTGCACCCCTACAGGCAGGTGCGGCTGTGAGACATCCAAGAATTGGCGACCTGCGTCATCGCGTTGTTCTGGAGGCTGCATCACGTGCCGACGACGGCAGCGGAGGCGCCGTCGAGACGTGGACCGAAGTCGATACGGTGTGGGCTTCGATCAAGCCGACATCGGGCGGCGAACGTGACATCGCCAACCAGATCGCCGGGCGCGTCACGCACGAGATTGCCATCCGGTTTCGCGATGGCGTGCGGCCGGAAATGCGCTTTCGCTTGGATGCAAGGATCTTCGAGATCCTCGCGGTTGTCGACGACGGCGAGCGGCGGCGATTTCTGAAATGCCTGAGCGAGGAGCGTGACCTGTGATCGTCAGCGCTTCGATTTCGACTTCGATGCGACGCCTTCGTGCTGGGATCGCCGGTCGGCTGCGGTTCCGGATCGCGGAACGTGGACGCGCGGTGGCGTGGCAGCGGCATGCCGAGCGGCTCTTCGCCCAGGAGGTGCCGGCGACCGAAACCAATGACGACGGTCGCGACCCGTTCAAGCGGAGCAAGTCATGACGAGTGCAAGCCTCGATCTCCAGAAATCCCTCTATCTAGCGGTCAAGTCCGACGCGGCGATAACATCGCTGCTCGGTGGGCCCAAGATTTTCGACGACGTCCCGCAGCGGACGGACTACCCCTACATCACGTTCGGCCAGAGCCTTGTGCGCGACTGGTCGACCGGTGGCGAGGATGGCCATGAACATCTCGTTACGTTGCATGTGTGGTCGCGTGCCGCCGGCCGGAAGGAGGCGAGCGAAATTCTCGCGGCCATCGAATCCGCATTGCACGATCAGGCGCTGACCCTTGCGGATCACCATCTCGTCAACCTCCGTCACGAGTACTCCGACGTTCGCCGCGATCCCGATGGCGAGACGTTCCACGGGCTCGCCCGGTTTCGGGCGGTGACGGAAGTTGGCGATTGAGGAAGCCGGCGGCGTCAGCTGCGGCACATCTGCCGTGACGGCAACACGCCGCCGGCTTCCGTTGGAGCGCGATGCGCGACGAGACTTACCAGAGCAGAGAGAGAACAGATGGCAGCGCAAAAAGGCAAGGATCTACTGCTGAAGGTCGATAGCGACGGTCTCGGCAACTTCACCACGGTCGCCGGACTGAGGTCGCGGACGCTGGCGTTCAACACGGAATCGGTCGACGTGACGGACGCGGAATCGGCCGGCCATTGGCGCGAACTGCTCGGGGGCGCCGGTGTCAAGTCGGCACGCGTGACCGGTGCGGGGATTTTCAAGGATGCAGCATCCGACGAGATCATCCGGGGCTTATTTTTCAACAGTGCGATCCGCAACTGGCAGGTCGTCGTCCCGGACTTCGGCACGATAGCGGGTGCCATGCACATCTCGTCGTTCGAGCTGACCGGACGGCACGATGGTGAGGTCGGGTTCGAGCTGGCTCTCGAGAGCGCGGGCGAACTGACGTTCCAGGCGGCCTGATACGACCACGAGGAGCGACCACCACATGGCCAATACAAGACGGGGCGAGATCGACGCGGTTCTCGACGGACGACGATATCGGCTTTGCCTGACACTCGGCGCGCTGGCGGAACTCGAGGCGTGTTTCGATGACGAGGACATGCTGGCACTCGCCGTGCGGTTCGAATCCGGCCGCATCTCCGCCCGCGATGCGCAGCGAGTCATCGGAGCGGGCCTGCGCGGTGGCGGCAGCGATGTCAGCGACGACGACGTGGCGCGCATGCAGGCGGAAGGTGGTGTCGCCGGTTTCATCGACATCGTGGCTCGGTTGCTGGAAGCGACGTTCTGCAGCGAAGACCGAGAGGATGAGTGCGGCCGAAAGGGCGGAAGTTCAGCGACAGGCAAGGGTAGAAGTGGAGCCGCAGGCGGGGAGGTGGCCGAGCAGCGTGGCCCTTTCCCTGGTCCGACGTAATGGCTGCCGGGCTCGGACTGCTGCGCTTGGAGCCGCGCGCCTTCTGGCAGATGACACCGATAGAACTGGCGGCAGCTCTGCGCGGCCTCCTCGGCGTAGCACCTGGTGACGGGCCTCCATCGCGTGGCGAGGTGCAGGCACTGATGGCACAGTTCCCCGACACGTGAACACGTTATTCCTGACAAGCGAGGCAAAGAATGGACGGCATCGGCGACCCCAACGAGGAATGGATCATTACGGTTTCCGCGGATACGAGTCCGCTTCGACGCAGTCTCGATGATGCCGAACATCTCGGCCGCCGCTTCAGCGCCAGCCTGGTGCAGGCGTTCGAGGGGATCGCAATCAAAGGCAAAAGTCTTGGCGACGTATTGAAATCGTTGGCGCTCAGCCTGTCGAATATCGTGCTCAAGGCTGCGCTTCGCCCACTCGAGCAGGGCATCGGCAATCTGCTCAGCGGACTCATCGGTGGCGGCATGGGCTTTGCCAACGGCGGTGTGTTCAGCGGCGGAATGCCGGTTCCGTTTGCCAAGGGCGGCGTGATCCAGAGCCCGGTTGGATTCCCACTGGGCGGTGGCCGCATGGGAATTGCCGGCGAGCGTGGCGCGGAGGCGATCCTGCCACTGGCGCGCGGTGCGGATGGACGTCTCGGCGTCGTCGCCGAAGGCCATTCGAGTATCAATGTGACACTCAATGTGACGACTGCAGACGCGGACAGCTTCCGGAAATCGGAATCGCAGGTTGCTGCAATGCTGGCGCGAGCGGTTTCGTTCGGTCAACGCAACCTCTGACGCATGAGCCGGCTACAACGCACAGGGACTGCGACATGAGCTTTCATGAAGTGCGATTTCCAACGGATATTTCCCGAGGTTCGCAAGGCGGACCGGAGCGGCGAACGGATGTCGTTATCCTCGGATCGGGGCACGAGGAACGCAATTCGCGCTGGGCGGATTCGCGCCGCAGCTACAATGCAGGTTATGGGGTCAAATCTATCGATGACCTGAATGCCGTCATCGCGTTCTTCGAGGAACGACGTGGGCGTCTGCACGGGTTTCGCTGGAAGGATCCGATCGACTGGAAGTCGTGCGCGCCCGGTTCCGAGCCGAGCCCCCTCGATCAAACAATCGGGACAGGAGACGGAACCGGGGTCGCGTTTCAGCTCACAAAATCCTACGGCAATCTCTTCTCGCCCTGGCGACGGGCCATCGCGAAACCCGTGAGCGGCAGCATCCGCGTTGCCGTCGACGGCGTCGAGATGACCGAGGGAAGCGGATGGACCTGCGATAGCGCAACAGGGATCGTGTCGTTTCAACCGGGATCGGTTCCACCACCCGGCTCGGCGATCACCGCGGGCTTCGCGTTCGATGTTCCGGTTCGCTTCGACACCGACCGGCTCGAGGTCAATCTGCAGGGTTTCCGGCACGGCGCCATTCCCTCCATCCCCATCATCGAGATCAGAACATGAGAGACCTGCCACAGTCGTTCGCCGAGCATCTGGCGGAAGGTGCGACGACGCTCTGCTGGTGCTGGCGCCTGACGCGGCGCGACGGCGTCGTCCTCGGCTTTACCGACCACGACCGTGACCTCGAATTCGCGGGGACAACGTTCGAGGCTGCCGCTGGGTTTACTGCGAGCGAGATGAAGGATGCAGTGGGGCTCGGCGTCAACAATCTCGAAGTGTCGAGTGCGGTTTCATCGGAACGATTGAACGAAGCGGATCTCGCAGCGGGGCTATACGATGACGGACAGGTCGAGGTCTTCCGCGTCAACTGGCAGCAGCCCGAGAGCCGCGTACTGACACGGACCGGAAGCCTCGGCGAGATTCGGCGAGCTGGCACCGCTTTCACCGCCGAGGTCAGAGGCCTCGCGCATTACCTGCAGCAGCCCCGCGGCAGAATCTACCAATATGGGTGCGATGCCGATGTCGGTGACGCACGGTGCGGTGTTGATCTTCTTGCCGCCACCTACCGTGGAGCAGGTGCCGTCGCCCAGACAGTGAATGATCGGACGTTCGTCGTGTCAGGCCTCGGCGATTTCACAGCGGATTGGTTCACCAGAGGCCTGATGACATTCACATCAGGTCCGGCTCAGGCTCAGTCGATCGAGATCAAGAGCCACACGATAGCGGCCGGCCTCGTGACTATCGAACTCTGGCATGCGGTCCGTGGCCCGATCGAGCCGGGACAGTCGTTCGTAGTGACCGCCGGATGCGACAAGCACATCTCGACGTGCAAGGCGAAGTTCGCAAATGTGATCAACTTTCGCGGGTTTCCGCACATGCCGGGCAATGACTTTGTTACCAGCTATTTCGGTTCGGGTTCGTCATGATGGGAGAAGCTGCAGGTTGCTGTTCGCGAGGTGCGCGAGCGGCCATCACACGCAAGGGCATCATTGGGATCGCGCGAAGCTGGATCGGGACGCCCTACCATCATCAGGCGAGCGCCAAGGGGGTCGGCACCGACTGCTTGGGTCTGCTGCGCGGGATCTGCCGGGAAGTCTATGGGCGAGAGCCGCAAAAGGTACCGCACTACCCGTACGATTGGTCGACCAAGAAAAGCGATGAAGCGCTGATCACGGCAGCAAGCTGCCATTTCGACACATTGCCATTCGAGCAGATGGGTGGCGGCGACATTCTCATCTTCCGACTTCGACGCGGTGCTGCGGCACAGCACCTCGGCATCGCGGTCGAGGGCAATCGGCTCATTCATGCGGTCGAGCGATACGGCTGTGTTGAAGTTCCGTTGAGCGAAGCCTGGCGGCGGCGAATGTCTGCTGTCTTCGCGTTTCGAGGGATCAAATAGAGATGGCAACTCTTGCATTTGCAGCCGTCGGCGCCGCCGTCGGAGGCGCACTGCTGCCCGCAGGCGTAACGCTGCTCGGCGCGACGCTCACGGGTGCGGCGATCGGTGCGCAGGTGGGCGCATTCGCCGGCTCATACGTCGATCAGATCCTGATGGGCGCTCTCGGCGGTGGACAGACGTCACGCGGACCGCGACTGAGCGATTTGCATGTAACGACATCGACGGAAGGAGCTCCCCTCGCACGGGTCTATGGTCGCGCACGGCTCGGCGGCCAGATCATCTGGGCCGACGAAATAGAGGAGGAGGCGTTCAAAGTAAGCACCGGGGGTGGCGGAAAAGGACTGGGCGGCGGCGGGGCGAAGCAAATTGGCTACCGGTATTTTGCGAGCTTCGCGGTGGCAGTTGCCGAGGGTGAGGTTACGCGTATCGGCCGGATCTGGGCTGATGGCAAAGAACTCGACCTCGCGAACGCCGACATTCGCTTCCACAGCGGCAGCGAAACGCAGCTCCCTGACGAGCTTCTCGTTGCAAGCCTCGGCGAGGATCTGGCGCCGGCCTTTCGCGGCGTAGCCTACGTTGTATTCGACAGGCTCCCGCTCGCCGACTACGGCAATCGCTTGCCGCAGTTGTCGTTCGAGGTCTTCCGC
Source organism: Hyphomicrobiaceae bacterium (assembly GCA_020442185.1). Lineage (GTDB taxonomy): Bacteria > Pseudomonadota > Alphaproteobacteria > Rhizobiales > Hyphomicrobiaceae > JAEUMD01. The sequence goes on along the minus strand of JAGRKS010000167.1, from coordinate 27,522 downwards.
GAGGTCGATGACTTCAACAGGCAGTTGCGCGGCGTCGTGATGATCCCGGGGTCTGGCGAGTTCGTCTATGCGACCGATATCGTCTCGAGCGGACGATTCGGCGGTGACAACGAAGCACTCAATGCGCATACCAGCCTTGGAGCGAGTGATTGGACGGCATCGCTCTCCGAACTCGGCCAGTCGCTGCCGGAGGTGGTCAGCACCTCGCTGGTCGTCAGCTGGTTCGGCTCGGATCTCCGAGCGGGACAGTGCGAGCTGCGCCCCGGAGTTGATGCTGCCTTCAAGGTGACCAATCCCGTGCAGTGGGAGGTTGCCGGGGTCGAGCGTGCTGCGGCGTATGTCGTCAGCGGGGACGATGGTCGCAAGAACTATGGCGGCACGCCGTCCGACGACAGTGTGATCGCCGCCATCAAAGATCTAAGGGATAAGGGCTTCGAGCCGATACTCAATCCGTTTGTCCTGATGGATGTACCCGCTGACAACGACCTGCCCGATCCATATCGGCCTGGCGACGTTCAGCCGGCGCATCCCTGGCGTGGGCGGATAACCTGTGATCCGGCGCCGGGGGTTGCGGGCTCGGTGGATGGCACCGCCACGGCAGCGGCGCAGATCGCTTCGTTCGTCGGAAGTGCAGCGGTCGGAGACTTTTCGATCGTCGGCGAAAAGGTCGGATACGATGGGCCGGACGAGTGGTCTCTGCGCCGCATGGTTCTGCATTACGCCCATCTGGCGGTGGCAGCTGGCGGTGTCACGGCGTTCGTCATCGGGTCTGAAATGCGCGGATTGTCGACCGTGCGCGGCGCGGGAGGGACATATCCATTCGTTACGGCTCTGGTGGCGCTCGCAAACGACGTGAAGTCTGTGCTCGGCCCCGCGACAAAGGTCACGTATGCCGCAGATTGGTCAGAGTATTTCGGTCACCAGCCTGCCGATGGATCTGGCGATGTCGCCTTCCATCTCGATCCGCTGTGGTCGTCGTCAGCAATCGATGCCGTCGGAATCGATCTCTATTGGCCGCTCGCCGACTGGCGTGACGGCAGTAGTCATGCCGACCTCCTAGGTGGCGCGCGCTCTGTTTACGATCTCGACTACTTGACGGGCAATGTTGCAGGCGGCGAAGGTTACGACTGGTACTACGCTTCGAGCGAGGACAGGTCGGCGCAGCTCCGCTCGACGATCGCGGATGGCGCTTACGGCAAACCGTGGATCTTCCGCTACAAGGACCTCAAGTCCTGGTGGTCGCAATCGCATTACGATAGGCCCGGCGGCGTGGAGGCCGCGCTGCCAACAGCCTGGGTGCCGGAATCGAAGCCCGTCTGGTTCATGGAAATAGGCTGTCCTGCGGTCGACAAGGGTGCAAACCAGCCGAATGTCTTCGTTGATCCGAAGAGCAGCGAGACGTCACTTCCGCATTTCTCTCGCGGAACGCGCGACGATCTCATGCAGCGACGCTATATCGAGGCGCTGATCTCGGCATTCGATCCTCAGTCCGATCGCTATCTCGCCGGGATCAACCCTATCTCCTCCGTCTATGGCGAGAGAATGGTCGATCTCGCGCGCATCCATGTCTATGCCTGGGATGCACGGCCTTACCCAGCCTTTCCCTACGACATCGACACGTGGAGCGATGGCGAGAACTGGTATCTCGGACACTGGCTGAACGGACGGACGGCAAGCGCCTCGCTGTCGGCGGTGACAGCGAAGCTCATGCACGACTTCGAATTTTCCGAATTCGATGCGGAACATCTCGACGGCATCGTACCAGGCTATGTGGTGGACCGCGTCATGTCGGCGCGTGATGCAATGCAGCCGCTCGGACTTGCATTCTTCTTCGATGCCATCGAGAGCGGCGGCAACATCAGATTCCGCCACCGGGGCGGCGATGCTCCAGCCGCGAGCGTCGATTTGGACGGCTTGGTCGAAACATCACGGGACGATGCGCTCTTGAGCATTGTGCGCGGCCAGGAGACGGAGCTGCCTTCTTCGACGAAGATCGCCTATGTCGGCGCAACGGATGACTATCGCCAGCAGATCGCCGAATCGCGGCGGCTGGTCGGCGTCAGTGCACGCGTCTCACAGGCCGAACTGCCCATCGTTCTCGATAGCGAACAAGCGGGCCGAATTGCCGATGTTTGGTTGCACGAAACGTGGAGCTCGCGTGAGCGCGCGCAATTCGCGCTGCCGCCGACACTCTTTCGCATCGAGCCAGGTGATACGATCGAATTGATGCTCGGCGAGGGTTCGCGGCTCGTGCGCGTGACCGAGGTTGGGGAGCGCGGCTACCGTACAATTGAGGCGCGGTCGACGGATCCGACCATATACGAGACGGTTGCCGGCCAGACGCGCCCAACGAAATCGGCCGGTCCAGATGTTCTCGCTGGAACCGCGCTGCTGCATTTCCTAGATCTGCCCCTGCTCAGGAGCGATCAGTCCGCTGAAGCCGGATTTGTCGTCGCGCGACAGACGCCTTGGCCGGGAGCGCTCGCGGTTTATCGCTCTCCGGAGGACACCGGTTTCGAACTTTCGGTATTGATATCCTTGCCGGCAACGTTGGGCGAGTTGGTCACGCCTCTTTCGCCTGGACCGGAGGGGCGTATGGATCACGCATCTCGTCCGGTTGTGGTGCTGGCCGGCAATGCTCTTTCGTCGGTGTCGCGCACGCAGCTGCTCGATGGCAGCAATGCCGGCGCCGTACGATGCAGCAATGGTCTTTGGGAAGTCATACAATTCGAACGAGCCGAACTGATCGCACCGCAGACATATGAATTGAGCGGATTGCTACGTGCGCAAGGCGGTACCGAAGACGCCATGTTCGAGGGAGCCGAGGCCGGATCGCCGTTCGTTCTCCTGGACACGAGCCTGACCGCGGTTCCACTGACGTCCGACCAAATCGGCCTACCCTACACTTGGCGGTTTGGTCCTTCTCAGCGGAGCATCGACGATGCGACGTATGGTCAGAGCGTCCACGCATTCAGCGGGAGGGGACTAAAGCCCTTGTCTCCTGTTCACGTGACAGGCCGAAGGGATGTGCCGACCGCCGGCGATGTCTCGATTGCATGGCATAGACGCGGACGGATCGGGGCCGACAGCTGGACCGTCGTCGAGATACCGCTCGATGAGCCGTTCGAAGCCTATGAAGTCGACATTTTCGATGGCGGCACCCTGAAGCGGACGATCGTGGCGAACGGACCATCCGCAGTCTATTCGCTCGGCGATCAGATTGCCGACTTCGGGGCTGCCCGCGACACCTACGAGGTCGTCGTCTACCAGTTGAGCGCCGCCATGGGCCGGGGGACGGGGCGCAGCGCGATTATCTGACGATCGTCAGGCGATAGCCCACCGGCCGACGACTCCAGCCGATTTGCAATGAGGACAGGATGCTGCATCCCGACTGGCTCGAACGAGCCTGGCGCGAATTCGACGTGAGCGAAATTCGCGGCTCAAGGCACAATCCACGCATACTCGAAATGTTCAAGGACGTCGGGCATCCAGGCATCGTCAGAGACGAAGTGGCTTGGTGTGCGGCGTTCCTGGGAGCATGTCTCGAGCGCACAGGCCGCCGAAGTACGCGATCCTTGATGGCACGATCCTATGTCAACTGGGGTGAGGGGTTGGAGATCCCGCGCATCGGTGCCATCGCCGTACTCAGTCGTGGCCGCGATCCGGCACTTGGGCATGTTGGATTCGTTGTTGGTGAGACCGAGGATCACCTCTTTCTCCTCGGAGGCAATCAGTCGCAACGCGTGTCGGTCGATGCGTTCGCGAAGTCGCGGTTGATCGGTCTGCGCTGGCCGCCGAGCAATCCGCAGGCTTCGAACGATCACGGAAAGCCACCGGATGCTGTTCCGGTCGTGATGCGACCGGTCGCAACGGCCGCAGCCGATCCCCCGACGGTAGATGGTGACGAACGTCGAGCTGTCGCAAATGAAGAGTCGGAAATCTTCGATCGGGCACTCGGACACGTGCTGCAGATGGAAGGCGGCTACAGCGATGATCCCCACGATCCGGGTGGCCCGACCAACAAGGGCATCACGCTGGCGGTCTACGCGCGGTGGGTTGGCGAGGTCGTTGGCGATCGCACGAGAGCACGCCTCATTTCGAGGCTGAAGCGGATACCGGATGTGCTGGTCCGGGAGATCTATTGGACCCGCTATTGGAAACCGGCAGGCTGCCGGCAGATGCCGCCCGCGGTTGCGATGATGCACTTCGATGCTGCCGTGAACCATGGCGTCACCGGGGCTGCTCGCCTGCTCCAGCGCGCGCTCGGTGTCGATGTCGACGGTGAAATCGGTCCCGAAACGCGAGGGGCCCTCGCAAAATCCGACCATTTGGAACTTCTGGTTCGCTACGCCGAACTCAGACGCGAGCGCTACCGCGAACTCAGGCATTTCTGGCGGTTCGGACGAGGCTGGCTGAGGCGTGTGGATGCAACTTTGGCGCAGTCGTCCGCACTCATCTCGCTACGTGCCGGTTCGCCGGAGATAACGTCGGCGGGACACGTCGAGGATAATGACGATCGAGAGAACGGCAACGGAGACATGGCGATGAAACAGACGAGCGAAACGACCGTCCCGGACGCGAAGTGGTGGGGACAATCCATGACGATATGGGGTGTGCTGGTGACGGCCCTGGCAACGGTTCTGCCGGCCATTGGACCGTTGATCGGCATTGACGTGACGGGGGAAATGGTCCGCCAGATCGGACAGCAGGCCGTTGAGATTGCGCAGGCAATCGGCGGGCTCGTCGGAACACTTCTAGCCATCTATGGCCGCATCCGGGCAACCGCGCCGATCGAGCGGCGGCTCGTTTCACTCAAATTGTGATTGATCGTTAGGGGGCGACGCATTCAGCCGCTGTTCACAACCGGCGATCTAGGGTTGCACCATGAGCGACAATCGATGCCACTTCGCGAAATCCCTCACGGTATTCAGTCTGGCGCTGTTTATCGCGCATGCGCCGTCCCCCGCGCGTGCCACCGACGACGCCTGTATCGAAGACTGGTCGAAGGCGGCTCGCGTGGTCGTCGAGGAGAAGCTGATACCGGTGGAGCGGCTCTCGCGGATCGCAGTCGCGTTGGTTAACGGTGCAATCGTCAGAACCACGCTGTGCCGCGAGCAGGGGACTTATGTCTACAGGTTTCTCGTCCGGGACCGCATGGGGCATTTGAGAAAGTACGCAATCGACGCTCGCAATCCGATTGGCAAGTGAGGTGCGTCGGCCGGCCCCGCCGACGTGTCTCGGGATAGCCCTGGATACCGAAAGGCTTCCAAATCCGGAGTTCTGCGACTAGGTTTCCTCATCGAACATGCCCGGAAGGCTCGGGGCGGACCTGGGATCGGTGCGAGGCGACCGTTGAGAATTCTAGTTGTCGAAGATGATAATGATCTCAACCGGCAGCTCTGCAGGGCGCTGGCGGATGCAGGCTACGCAGTAGATTCGGCGACGGATGGAGAAGAAGGCTTCCACCTGGGCGATACCGAGCCCTACGATCTGGTGCTGCTGGATATCGGCCTCCCGAAAATGGACGGGATTTCCGTGCTGGAGCAATGGCGCCGGTCAGACCGCAATATGCCCGTGATCATTCTGACGGCGCGTGATCGCTGGAGTGACAAGGTCGCTGGCATGGATGCCGGCGCAGATGACTACGTCGCGAAGCCGTTTCATATGGAAGAGCTGTTGGCACGGGTGCGTGTCCAGATGCGTCGCGCAACGGGTCACGCGAGCAACGAAATCGAATGCGGTCCCATCCGGCTCGATACAAAGTCGGCGCGCGTGACGTGTGACGGTCAACAGATCAAGCTGACATCGCATGAATACCGGCTTCTGGCCTATCTCATGCATCACACCGGCCGCGTGGTGTCGCGAACTGAACTGGTCGAGCACCTCTACGATCAAGACTTCGACCGCGACTCAAACACGATCGAGGTCTTCATCGGCCGATTGAGGAAGAAGCTGCCGGGTGATCTCATACAGACCGTGCGCGGCCTCGGCTATCGCTTGAGTTCCGACGGCGATGCGGCTTAACTCACTCGCATTCCGCCTATTTGCAACATCCGCGGTCTGGACGCTGATTGTCCTGCCTCTGGCCGGGCTGATCATCTACTCACTGTATCGTGACGACGTTCAGGCGAGCTTCGATTCGCAGCTGAAGAAGCTGGTGACAGCGATCGCTATTGATGGCATGTCGGGCACGGACAGCCCAACCCCCCCCACCAACCGCTACGAACCTCTCTTCGAGGTAACCCACTCGGGCTGGTATTGGCAGATCAAGCCGATTGATGGGCAAGCCGCCGACACTCTCGTTTCGGCGTCACTGGCAACGACGCGGCTTCCATCGCCGTTCGAGCGCAAGTTTCCCGCCGACGTAACCGGCACGCGTTGGATGAACGTCGATGGCCCCAATGACGAGCCAACGCGCATCGTCGAGTTGATCGAGACGCTCGGTCACGACGACGGTGCGCCACGATATTCGATCATCGTGGCTGGACCATTGGACTGGCTCGAGGCCCTGGTCTCGAATTTCCGCTACCGGCTGGCTATCGCTCTGGCGCTTACCGGCATCGGCCTGGCGGGCGTGACGCTGTTCCAGATTCGCTTCGGACTGTTGCCGCTCAAGAAAGTGGAGCAGGGGCTTGCTGACGTTCGATCGGGAAAGGCGGAACTGCTGCATGGCGTACTGCCCAGCGAGATCGCTCCCTTGCAGGTCGAACTCAATGCGCTCATTCAATCGAACCAGGATATCGTCGATCGTGCGAGGACACAGGTCGGCAACCTCGCACATGCGCTCAAGACGCCGTTGGCCGTTATCGTCAACGAGGCAACGGACGAGCAAACCGCCTTCGCGGTTAAGGTGCGTGAACAGGCCGAATTGATGCGCCACTCGATCACGCTCTACCTCGATCGCGCGCGGATGGCCGCTCGCGTGGGTGTCATCGGCCGCGTTACGCCGGTGAGCGAGGTCGTGGATCCGTTGATACGAGCACTCGAGCGGATTCATCGCGACCGTGGCATCGCCATCTCGATGTCGGCGACCGGCAATCCAAAGTTTCAGGGCGAGAGGCAGGATCTCGAAGAGATGCTCGGAAACTTGATCGACAATGCCTGCAAGTGGGCGAGAAGCGAAGTCTTCATCACTGCGGGGCCAAGCGGCAAGATTGGCAAGAGCGGTCGGGCAATGATCGAGATCATCGTCGAGGACAACGGTCCGGGATTGACCTCGGAACAGCGTGGGCGGATCGGCAAGCGCGGCCTGCGTCTCGACGAGACGAAGCCCGGTTCTGGACTTGGTCTTTCGATCGTGACCGAAATCGTTGATATGTATCGCGGAAGTTTGGACCTTGGTGCCTCGCCACGCGGGGGGCTAATGGCGCGGCTGGAACTGCCCGCGCCCTGACAAGGCGACGAGGTCTTCTGGTCGTTGCGATCGAGACGTGCCATTGGAGCCGTCAGATGTCCCTCGTCAGCATGCGTTACTTCCAGATTTCTCTCATTGTCATATCCAGCTCCGTCGCCAGTCCCAATTTCGCCCGAATCGGGCGCGAACTGGTTTTGGATTATTCGTCTTTCTATGGCCTATTGCTCCCGGCGGGTCGTGCCGCGTCAGTCTGAATAGCAGTGAAGGCAGCCATGTCTCGAGTGAGCAACATCATTGCAATCGCACTGGCCGCACTTGTAGCAGCGGGCTGCGGCCCTGATGGTCCGAGCAAGGCAGACACGGGCTTGCTCGTCGGGGCGGCCGCTGGCGGGATGATCGGCAGCCAGGCCGGACGAGGATCGGGCGCAGGCGCATTGGCGGGTGCGCTGATCGGCGGCATCGTCGGGCACGAGATCGGAAGTGCCCTCGACGAAGACGATCGCCTGCGGGCCCGGGAGGCAGAATACGAGGCCCTCGAAAACGGGCAATCCGGATCGCCGCGCAGTTGGCGCAACCCTGACAATGGCCACTACGGAGACGTCGTGCCTAATCGGCCCTATAAGCGCGGCGCGACGGATTGCCGCGACTATACCCACACGGTTTACGTCGGCGGGCGTCAAAGAACCATGCGCGGCACGGCCTGCCGCAACCGTGACGGAACGTGGAGCTCGGTCTGACGTACGGTGGGGCATCCGAGGTATTGGGCGACTTTTGAGGTCGCCGGCAGTCCGCGACAATCGCTCGCCTGCCAACTCGCAGGTCGGTTTGGTCGTCGAAACTTGCCCGTTAGGACGCTTGGCTGTCCTTTCTCGCTCCAATTTACGATGTCATTCGAGATGGCGCGGTCTTGCCACGGAGGTCTGCCACACCTATTCCACATGTGGTCCGTTCCTCAATGGGAGATGGGGCGTCAACCCTGCCGTTTCCCGCGGAATCGAGATTTGAGCTTGGACACGGCTCGGGTCGCGTGGGCGGGCTCGTGGATTTTCGTTCGCCTTGGGACACCGTGATGCTTCTGTGGATTGGATTTGCCGTCGTTACGGCCGCCGTCGTCGCGGTTCTGGTTCGCCCGCTCATGAGCCAGGATCGCGAAGCTGCGACCGACGACGAGGCCAATCTTGCGGTCTATCGCCATCAGCTGCGAGAAATCGATTCGGATCTTGAGCGCGGCCTTATCACCTCCGGTGAAGCTCAGGCGGCCCGCACGGAGCTGGGTCGGCGCATACTGCGAATGGCGGATAGAGTTGACCCGACCGCAGGCGAGCTACCTGTCGAGAAGTCTCATTCGGCGCAGCAGAGAAACATTGTCAGTCGGTTCGCGGTGTATGGTGCGGCGGCGCTGCTACCTCTCGTTTCGATTGCCGTTTATCTCGCAGTTGGGGCCCCCGAATTGCCCGGACTTCCGCATGCGGAGCGATTACAGGCAGCGAAGGAGTCGCGCTCGGTCGACGAACTCGTCGGTCTGGTCGAAACGCGGCTACGGGCAAAGCCCGACGACGGCGAAGGTTGGGACGTAATCGCGCCGGTCTATATGCGCCTGCAACGTTTTGCTGACGCCACTCAGGCCTATGCCAGCGCGATTAAATACCTTGGAGAGACCGAACGACGGCTCGCGGGATTTGCCGAAGCGGCGGTACTTGCCAATAATGGCCTCATCATTCCGCCCGCCCGCAAAGCCTACGAGCGGCTCGCGGCCATGAATCCGGCGCGCCCAGAGCCGAAGTTCTGGCTGGCGACGGCCAAGGAACAGGATGGCGACCTTGCAGGCGCAAGAGCGGATCTTGAAGCGATGATCGCGTCGGCACCGGCCGACGTGCCGTGGCGTAAGCTGGTCGAGACACGTATCGCGGAACTCGGGGCCAAGATCGCAGGCGGCAATCGATCGCTGTCATCGACAGCTAACGTCGCAGCTCCGTCGCCGGACGAGGCCGCTAAAGGCACTCCGGCCTCCGGGGCCAGTGCCGCCGGTACGACAACTTCCGGTCCGCTCGCATCAAGCCCATCAGCCTCAGGTTCGATGGCTTCGGGCGGAACGGGTCCGACCGCTGCCGATGTCGCCGCAGCGTCGCAAATGACTGAAGTTCAGCGATTGGGCATGATCAATGACATGGTCTCACGCTTGGCCAAGCGATTGGATGCGAATGGGGCGGATCTCGAGGGTTGGAAACGCCTGGCACAGGCCTACAAGGTGCTGGGACGCGACGGCGATGCGCGGGCGGCACTTGCGAAGGCACGACACAACTTTCGCGATGACGCGGCCGCATTGCAGTCTTTGGACGAATTGGCATCCGCGCTAGGTTTGAAGTCGTAGAGTTCAGGGCGTTCAGCGCTGGAAGACGTGGACGTCCTTGCCCAAGACGGGAGCACCTAATTCAACATGACGAGAAAGCAGCGCCGCGGAATTCTGATCAGTCTGGCAGTGGCCATCCTCGGCGTGGCCGCCATTCTGACGATGTTCGCGCTCAAGGATTCCATCGTGTTCTTCCACACCCCGAGCGATATTGCCGAAAGCAAGGTGCCTCCAGGACAGCGGATACGCCTCGGCGGGCTCGTCGCAGACGGTTCTGTGAAGCGGGGCGGGGGCACCGATGTTCAGTTCGTCGTGACGGATACCATCAAGTCAGTTCCAGTCAGCTATCGCGGCGTGCTGCCCGATCTCTTTCGGGAGGGGCAGGGTGTCGTCGCGGAAGGGGTGATCGACGCGCAAGGCCGGCTTACTGCTGATACTGTTCTTGCCAAACACGACGAGAACTACATGCCGCCCGAGGTCGCCGAAGCGCTCAAGGCGAAAGGCGTCAAACTCGGCGAGGGCGCGACACACAAGTCGAACAATTGAACATGGCCGGGCGCACGCCTGCGACATGAAGGGAGACCCGCAATGATCGTCGAGTTCGGACACTACGCCTTGGTTCTCGCGGTCATCGTCGCGGCCTATCAAACGCTGATGCCCGCGGTGGGGGCACAGATCGGAGACATCCGCCTCATGCGCAGCGGTGAATCGGCTGCCTTCGCACAGTTCGGTCTGATCACCATCGCGTTCCTGGCGCTGACGCACGCCTATGTGACATCGGACTTTTCAGTCGCCAACGTGGCCACCAATTCGCATTCGGCCAAGCCACTCATCTACCGGATCGCGGGCGTGTGGGGGAACCACGAAGGTTCGATGCTCTTGTGGGTGCTGATCCTTGCGCTGTTTGGCGCGGCGGTGGCGCAGTTCGGCGGCAATCTTCCGAGCACGCTGCGGGCGAATGTGCTTTCGGTGCAGGGGGCCATCGGCCTCGCATTCGGCATCTTCATCCTGGCGACCTCCAATCCGTTCGACCGTCTCGACCCGGCACCGTTCGATGGCCGGGGCTTGAATCCCATTTTGCAGGATCCGGCATTGGCGTTTCATCCGCCGTTCCTTTATGCGGGCTACGTCGGCTTCTCGATGGCATTTTCCTTCGCGATCGCAGCCCTCATCGACGGTCGTATCGATGCCGCCTGGGCGCGCTGGGTGAGGCCGTGGACACTCGGTGCATGGATGTTCTTGACGGTCGGCATCGCGATGGGATCGTGGTGGGCCTATTATGAACTCGGCTGGGGCGGCTGGTGGTNNGTTCTGGGACCCGGTCGAGAACGCGTCCTTCATGCCTTGGCTGGCGGGTACCGCACTGCTGCACTCGGCGCTCGTGATGGAAAAGCGGGATGCCCTCAAAGTTTGGACAATTCTACTCGCCATTCTCACGTTCTCCTTGTCGCTCGTCGGCGCCTTTCTCGTGCGGTCGGGCGTGCTGACGTCAGTCCATGCGTTCGCGGTCGATCCGGAACGCGGGGTCGCGATCCTCGCGATCATGATCGTCTTCGTCGGCGGCGCACTAGCGTTGTTTGCATTGCGGGCCGGCACCTTGCGCCAGGGCGGGCTGTTCGCTCCGATCAGCCGCGAGGGTGGCCTCGTGCTCAACAACATTCTGCTGACGGTCAGCTGCGCGACCGTATTCACAGGCACGCTTTATCCATTGGCACTCGAGGCGATCACGGGCGAGAAGATCTCGGTCGGCGCGCCGTTCTTCAACATGACGTTCGTGCCGTTGATGTTGCCGTTGCTGCTTGCGATTCCGTTCGGGCCATTTCTTCCGTGGAAACGTGGCGACATCGCGGGTGCGGCACAGCGCTTGATGTTTGCGGGCGTCGCGGCACTTTTGATCGTGCTGGCGACTGCGGCATTCTATCAGCGAGGCCCGTGGATGGCGCCGCTGGCCATGGGGCTCGGAGCATTTGTGATGGTTGGCGCTATCTCCGAGATCGCTTTCCGCATCAAATTCGGCCAAGTGCCGACGGGAGAGTCCTGGCGCCGCCTGCGAAACCTGCCGCGCTCGGTGATCGGAACGGGGCTCGCACATTTCGGTGTCGGTATGATGGTGCTCGGCATTACCGCAACGAGCGCATATCGCGTGGAGGTTATCGCTGCCTTGAAGCCCGGCGAGTCGATGGAGACGGCCGGTTATAACCTGACCTTCAAGGGCGCGGTCGACCGGAAGGGGCCGAACTATCAAGAGCAGATCGGCCTGATCGAGGTTACCCGCGACGGCAACTTCGTCACGACTCTCGAGCCCTCGAAGCGGCTCTACGATGCTCCCCCGCAGCCAACTACGGAAGCGGGGATCTACAATGCTTGGGGCGGCGATCTCTATGTAGCGCTGGGCGATCGCCAGGATGCCGGCGGCTATTCCGTGCGCGTATATTTCAATCCGCTGGTGCGATTGATCTGGCTCGGGGCACTCGTCATGTTCTTCGGCGGCATGATCTCGCTGAGTGACCGGCGACTGAGGGTCGGTGCGCCGCGACGCTCCGGCCGGCGAGACGCATTGGCTCCGGCGGAGTAAGGGGATGGCTTTGGTCGCAAGATACCAGGGGTACGCGGGCAGCTTTCTGGACAGCGCCGCTCGGGCCATCGCAACTGTTTTGGCGGGCATCGTGGCGTGCGGAACGGCAGCCGGACGCATTCTCGTGATCGCGGGCCTGTTGCTCGCCGCGATGGCCACTCTGCCCGCCCAAGCGCTCGAGCCAAGCGAGAAGCTCGCCGATCCGGCGCTCGAAGAACGCGCACGCGATCTTTCCGCAGAACTCAGGTGTCTCGTCTGTCAGAACCAGTCGATCGACGATTCCGATGCGCCTCTGGCGCGCGATCTCCGCCTTCTGGTCCGCGAACGTCTCGTTGCCGGCGACAGCAATGCGGAGGTCAAGTCGTTCATCGTCGCTCGCTACGGCGACTTCGTGCTGCTGAAGCCGCCCTTCAATACGCACACGTTTCTGCTCTGGCTGACACCGTTGATCGTGTTGCTGCTGGTCGGGTTCACGGTCTTCCGTGCGTCCCGTCGCCAACAGGCGCGGCAGGCTACCGCGGTGGCTGAGCTCAGTGCCGATGAGCAGCGGCGTCTGGGCGATGTCTTGAAGCGGTACGAATAGTTTTGCTCCCGTCCCAACGGCTCTGCGCTGCCGGCAGACATGCGGGCTCGGGTCAGACCGGAGCGCATCATCGGAACGGTGCCGCCTAGTCGAGTCACAATCTAGCGCGACAAGCTCGACGTCGTGGCCGGAGCGGTTCGATTATCGTTCATCAGTTTGGCCAGTAGTTCACGGGTTGCGAGGCCGGTTACGAACATGCCGGATTTTGACTCGAATGCGCGTATAGCCGCACGTGTCAGGGGTCCATAACGTCCGTCGAGTGCGCCTGCAAAGTGTCCCCGAGCCGCCAACGCTGCCTGGATGCGCTCGATTTCGTAGCGATGAGCAACCGGTGTGGTGCGCTCCAGAACATTGAGATTGGCGATCAGCTGGCTCGCGACGAGAGCCGTATTGGCTACGGTTTCGGACGATAGACGTTCGATAACTTCGCCATCGTGAGTGACGATCCGCGATCTGACGTAGGTTCCCACATTGATGCCGATGACTTCAGGACCTGATGGTCCTTCGACGAGCAAGGGTGAACCGGACGAGGCTGCCTCCGTATCGCAGGTATGAAGAAGCAGGTTCTCCGCGCCCGTGAAATCCGCTTCGATCTGCGGTCGCGGACTACGCGGTGTTTCTGCCATCACGCCACAGCGGCGACTTTCGGCAAGCCGCCAATTGCGAATGTCTCGGTGATAGGAAACGTGATAGACGCGCCCATTGCTGGCGCGTTCCTCGATCGCGCTGCGCGTGAAATTGGAGATTGCCAACCCGCCGGCGGGGCAGGCATCGCGATCCAGGCGGATCAGCGCCCAGTCAGCGCTTGCGTTGATCGGCGGGCGAGTGTTCAGCCGGTCGGCGCCGGTAACGATGTTGAGCGCAGTCGTGCCATTCCGCCATCCGGCGATCCTGGCGGGGCTCTGGCCGCGGCCGCTGTCACGGTGAAACTCGAACTTCGCAAACCCCGCCGCGCGTCCCGAAGCAGTCCCGAGGATGCAGTGGCCGGCCGTAGCGATGACGTTACGACCCACGCAGAATGCCGTGCAGTATTGACCCGTGCCACGATGGCTCAGCACACCAATTCGATCGCGTAGCCGATGACGCCCCTTCGGCATTATGCGGCGGTCGTCGACGCCGAACACAGCGACCTGATGGATCATCGAACCGGTTGGCCGCGCCGCGTCGATCTTTGGGAAAGCGTTCGTGGGGCTTGACAATAGGAAGATGGCGCCGAGGCCGAAAGCGATCGCCACGACCATCGAAGTCACGACAGGCGTCAGCGGCTGGCCGGGGGGATTTGCCATGCGATTACGTCGAAAAATCCCATCGAAGGCATGCATCGCCCGAACGCTCACTGCTTCTGCCACGCCGATCCCCACGGTGATCATTACAGATCGTTAAGGCAGCCGAAAGGCTGCCGTAATGGCCCGTCCGATATAGCGTCAACCAGAAGAGAGATTACGCTCTCAAGAGGAGGTTGACCGAAATGCAGCACGAGCCGTCGCACAGCCCATCAGCAAAATCCGGGCCAAGCCCGTTCCCGATGAGCGCCCGCAAGCGCGCAACGACGGCGCTTGCCGCAGCCGGCTTGATCGGTATCGGCATCGCCGCTGCGAATGTTCTCAGTGTATCGAGCCCGGCCGTTGCCCAGCTCCGCCCCTCCGACCCGAGCGTCATGACGCCCTACGGTCGCGCGCCGCTGTCGTTCGCGGACATCGTTGATCGCGTCAAGGGTGCGGTCGTTTCGATTTCGGTCACCAGCGGCGGCAAGGTGGCGACCAACGACCAGCCGAAGGGGCGCCGCTTTGGCGGTCTGCCGGATCTTCCTGACGATCACCCCCTGAAGGATTTCTTCAAGAACCTGCCGAAGGAATTCCAGGGTCCGCAGCGTCCGAACAGGCCGCAACTCGGCCAGGGCTCCGGCTTCATCATTTCCCAGGACGGCTACGTGGTGACCAATAACCATGTCGTCGATGGGGCATCCAAGATCGAGGTGAGCTTCGACGACCAGGAGAAGCTCGAGGCCGATCTGGTCGGCACGGACGCGCGCACCGACCTCGCCCTCATCAAGATCAAGGCGAACAAGTCGTTCCCGTTCGTGAGGTTCACCGAGAAGCCGGCCCGCGTCGGTGATTGGGTGCTCGCGGTCGGCAATCCGTTCGGACTCGGTGGCACGGTCACGGCCGGCATCGTCTCCGCCCTGACCCGCGACATCGGATCGGGACCATACGACTTCATGCAGATCGATGCCGCTGTTAACCGTGGCAATTCGGGCGGACCGACGTTCAACCTCGAGGGCGAAGTGATCGGCGTCAACACGGCCATCTTCAGTCCGTCGGGTGGCAACGTCGGCATCGCGTTCGCCGTACCCGCTAAGACCGCCTACAACGTGATCGAGCAGTTGAAGAAGGAAGGCAAGGTCAGCCGCGGCTGGCTCGGTGTGAAGATCCAGAACATCGACGAGGATACGGCGGCAAGCCTCGGCTTGGCCAAGGCAAGTGGTGCGCTTGTCAGCGAAGTGACGCCGAATGGGCCTGCGGAAACCTCCGGTCTGAAGGCTCGCGATGCGATCGTTGCCGTCAATGGCGATGTGATCGAGGATAGCCGCGACCTGGCGCGCAAGATTGCCGGTTATTCGCCGAGCACCGTCGTCGACGTCAAGGTTTGGCGCAACGGCAGTGAGCAGCTTGTCAAAGTCAATCTCGGCACGTTCCCGGCTTCGGCTGACGAACTTGCGCGTCTCGAAGAGGGCAAGCCCGCCACCAAGCAGTCGACGGAGCTCGATCAGCTCGGCATCAGCCTGGCACCTGCAGGCGCTGACGGCGTCGACGATGGCGTCGCCATCGCTGAGGTCGATCCCAATTCGGATGCCGCCCAGAAGGGTTTGAAGCCGGGCGACGTGATCCTCGAGGTTCAGGGCGAGTCCGTGAAGAGTGTCGACGACGTGAGGGCGGGCGTTCTGAAGGCGCGGGAACTGGGACGGCGTGCCGTTCTGCTCCACGTGCGGACCGGCGAGCAGAAGCGCTTCGTGGCCCTGCAGCTCAAGAAGAGCTGACCCCTGGTCACCATAGTGCCAAGAGACGTGGCCCCTGGATCGCATCCAGGGGCCACGTTTGCATCTCGATCAGCGGCGGTGTGATATGCTGGTGGTGTCTCGCCAATGCCGGCGAAGGGGTCCGCGGCAAGCGACCAACGAGCCGGTGGGACGCACCGTCCACCTGGTTCGCCTGGGCCGACGCCCGCAACAGAGGTAGCCTGACATAGCGACATGCGCGTACTTGTGATCGAAGACGACAAAGAAACCGCCGGATACCTGCAGAAGTCGCTTAAGGAGAGTGGACATTGGGCGGAGGTGACCGGTGACGGTGAAACCGGCCTTGCACTCGCCAAGGAGGGCGGTTTCGACGTTCTGATCGTCGACCGCATGCTTCCGGAGCTCGATGGACTGACTGTCGTCAAGCGACTGCGCGCCGACGGGGACGCGACGCCGGTGCTTTTCCTTTCGGCTCTCGGCGAGGTCGATGATCGCGTCAAGGGGCTCAGGGCCGGGGGTGACGACTACCTGACCAAGCCCTATGCCTACACGGAACTCCTGGCACGGGTCGAGGCCCTGGCGCGCCGGAAAGCACCTGAGGAACAGGTGACCCGCTACGTCGTCGACGACCTTGTCCTCGACCGTCTCTCTCATCGTGTAACGCGGGCCGGCGAGCCCATCGTTCTGCAGCCCCGCGAATATCGGCTGCTGGAATATCTGATGCGTCACGCCGGGCAGGTGGTGACGCGCACGATGCTGCTCGAGAACGTCTGGGACTATCATTTCGATCCGCAGACCAATGTCATCGACGTCCATGTTTCGCGACTGAGAGGAAAGATCGATAAGGGCTTCGATAAGCCGCTACTGCATACGGTTCGTGGCGCGGGGTACATGGTCCGTGACGGGCAGGGCTGAGCGTCTCGCGCCGGCGCTGTCGACCGGTGCCTTCCGGATCGCGGCGTCAGCCGTCGCGGTGTTTCTACTTGTGGCGGCGGTCCTCGCAGTGCTCTTGATCCGCGATGCGGGAGACGCGGTATCCGAGGACGTCATGGCCTCGATCGAAGCCGAGACGCAACGGATCGCTCAAAGCTACGCGAGCGGTGGCCGCGATGGCGTCCGGCTTGCCGTCGAACAGTACGCGGCGAGCCCTGGTCATGGACTTTACCTTCTGACGACACGTGACGGCGGCAAACTTGCGGGAAACCTAGCGACGCGTCCGCAGGACTTGGTGGCGGGCAAGCGCGGTGGCGTCTTCTCGTTCAAGCCGCAAGGGAGCGGTGATGCCGCCGGGGCGGTCCGCCAGGGCGTTGCGCTGCGCGTGGCGCTCGGTGACGATCTCGTCGCCTACATTGGCCGTGACATCGAGACCCAGCGGCAACGTCTCGGACGAATGCGTCTCGTTCTCCTCGTCGCACTCGCGGCTTTGGTACTTGCCGGACTTGCCGGCGGCTATGCCGTCAGCCGTCATGTGCTGCGTCGCGTCGAGGAGGTCAACGCGACCGCGCGCTCGATCATGGGTGGAGACATGAGCCGCCGCATAGTGGTGACGGGCGGGGATGACGAGATTGACCGGCTGGCGCTCAACCTCAACCGGATGCTCGACCGGATCGAGATGCTGATGCAGGGCCTCCGCGAAGTCTCGGACAACATTGCTCACGATCTCAAGACGCCGCTCAATCGCCTGCGAAATCGTGCCGAAGCGGCCCTGCGTGATCCGGCCGGCGAGGGGGCCTGCCGCGATGGCCTCGAGCGGACGATCGAGGAGGCCGACGATCTCATCAAGACCTTCAATGCGCTCTTGTTGATTGCAAGGCTCGAGGCCGGCGCCCTCGAAGGAACGACCGAGGATGTGGATGTCGCGACGATTGTCGGCGATGTCGCCGAGCTCTATCAGCCGGTCGCCGAGGAGGCGGGATTGTCCTTCGACGTCGTCATGTATGGGCCGGTCTCGGCAGACGTCAATCCTCATCTAATCAGTCAAGCGGTCGCAAATCTCATCGACAACGCAATCAAGTATTCGTCCGCGGCGCGAACTGGCCCTGGCCCTGGCCCTGGCGACGGTGAAGGCGGGCCGAGCGAAACTGGAGGCGTTCGCGTCGAGGTGGAACGGGCAGGCAACGGTATCGTCGTCACGGTTGCAGATAGCGGTCCCGGCATTGCTGCCGAGGACAGGGAACGGGCGCTGAAGCGCTTCGTGCGCCTCGAGCGCAGCCGCTCGCGACCGGGCACCGGCTTGGGGCTCAGTCTCGTCGCGGCCGTTGCACGACTGCATGGCGGTAGCCTGCGCCTTGAGGACAACGCGCCCGGCCTGCGCGTGGTGTTCACTTTGCCAGGCGCTTCACCGCATGCGAAAACGCCCCGACTACAGCACTGAGCCCAGAACGGCGATACGAGGCGAGCTTGGCGATACAGAGGATGGGAACGAGGAAGGCCGCCGGGCGCCATCGATCGATGGTGCGGAAGAGTTGCCGCCTCGGGAGTGGTGGAGGATCCGCATATCATGATGAAGTCCAATCCAGCGCATCAACCAACAGAGCCACTATACAGGCGACTTAGCAGGGCGCCTGTATGTGTCGGCGATGTGCGCGTGGCGGATGACTACGCCGATTTCGTGAGTGCTGCGAACGCGGCCGGAGATCTTGCCGCCTTCGCCGATGTGCTGGGCGATCCGCGCGTCGGCGCGCTGATCACGGGCGCTCTTGCGGGCTCACCATATCTGCGCGGCCTCATGAGCCGTGATATTCATCGACTTGCGAGGTGTCTGATGCAGGCGCCGGAAGCGAGGTTCCAGGCTCTCGTGCGGGAGCTGGAGATGGCGGCAGATGCGGCGAACTCGATCGCGGACGTGATGCGCGCGGTGCGTCTCTTCAAGTCCGAAGTCGCTCTTCTGACGGCGCTGGCGGACATCGGTGGCGTTTGGCCGGTCATGACGGTCACCGGCGTGTTGACGTCCACCGCCGATGCCGCGCTGGCCGCGGGCGTACGCTTCCTTTTCCGGCAGGCGGTCACCAAGGGAGATTGGCTCGACGAAGCCGAGGATCGCGATGCGCAATCGGGCTACATCGTGCTCGGCATGGGCAAGCACGGTGCCGGCGAACTCAACTATTCGAGCGATATCGATCTGATCGTCTTCTACGATCTGGCCAAGGCGAAGCTGAAGCCCGGACTGGAGCCGCAAGCGTTCTTCGTCCGGCTGACGAGGGATCTGGTCAAGATCATGCAGGAGCGAACCGCAGACGGCTATGTGTTCCGCACCGATCTCAGACTGCGGCCGGATCCCGGAGCGACACAGATAGCGCTGTCGACGGACGCCGCACTCCACTACTACGAGAGCTTCGGTCAGAATTGGGAACGCGCGGCGCTCATCAAGGCGCGACCGGTTGCAGGTGACATCGAGGCCGGCACGGCGTTGCTCGCCGAACTCTCACCATTCATATGGCGGCGGCATCTCGATTTCGCGGCTATCGCGGACATCCACGCGATGAAGCGCCAGATCCATGCATTTCGCGGACTTGGCGGCATCGGTGTGGCCGGCCACAACGTCAAGCTCGGTCGTGGTGGCATTCGCGAGATCGAGTTCTTCACGCAGACACAGCAGCTCATCGCAGGTGGCCGTCAGCGGGACTTGCGAATGCGCCCGACGTTGCAGGCCCTTGCAGGTCTCGTCTCGCGCGGATGGATCAAGGAGGATGTGCGTGCGGATCTCGAGCAATCCTATCTCTTCTTGCGGGGAATAGAACATCGCATCCAGATGGTGGCCGACGAACAGACGCATTCGCTGCCCGTCGCGGGCGAGGAGCTGGAGCGCTTTTCGCGTTTCGCAGGCTACGAGACGGTCGAGGCATTCTCGCGCGAGTTGATCGCGGTGCTCGAAACCGTCCAGCGACACTACGTCGTTCTGTTCGAGGACATGCCCGAGTTGACGAGCAGTGGCGTCAACATGGTTTTTGCCGGAGAGGACGACGATCCCGATACGCTCGCCGCGCTATCGCGGATGGGCTACAAGCAGCCGGCCAGCGTCATCGCGACCATTCGCGGATGGCACGCCGGGCGCTACGCGGCCGTGCGGTCTGCGCGCTCGCGCGAGCGGTTGACGGAAGTTCAGCCGCAACTGGTCGCTGCCCTGGCCGAGACCGCCGAACCTGATCGCGCCTTCATGAGCTTCGATCGGTTCGTCGCGGAGCTGCCGACCGGTGTGCAGCTCTTTTCGCTGCTCCGCGCCAACCCCGGGCTGTTGCGCCTGGTTGCCGACATCATGGGTACGGCGCCGCGGCTCGCGCAGATCCTGTCGCGCCGCCGCCGTCTGCTCGATGCCGTGATCGATCCGCGGACTTTCAATACGCTCCCCGCCGCCGCCGAACTCGACAAGGTCATCAGCACCGAAATCGGTATCGCGAGTGATGTCCAGGACGCGCTCGACCGGGCGCGGGTGGTCGGCAGCGAGCAGGCCTTCCTGATCGGCGTGCGGGTGCTGTCGGGATCGATCACGGCGAACCAGGCGGGTGGGGCCTATGCGCTACTTGCCGAGCGTCTCGTCAATGTCCTCCAGGGCTTCGTCGAGCTGGAGCTTGGCCGCGCGCATGGTCTCGTCGCAGGCGGCGGGGCGGCTGTCGTCGCCATGGGCAAACTCGGCGGCCGGGAGATGACGGCGTCTTCCGATCTCGATCTGATCGTCGTCTACGATTTCGACGAGACGGCGACGCAATCGAGCGGGCTGAAGCCGCTGGCCCCGAGCCAGTACTACTCACGCCTGACGCAGCGGCTGATCACCGCGCTCTCCGCGCCGACTTCTGAGGGGCGGCTCTACGAGGTCGATCTTCGTTTGCGCCCCTCCGGTCAAAGCGGGCCGGTGGCGACGCGCCTTGCGAGCTTCATCGACTATCAGGCAAACGACGCGTGGACCTGGGAGCACATGGCGCTGACGCGCGCACGCGTCGTCACCGGGCCACCAGAGCTTCGCACGCGCGTCGAAGCGGCCATCCACCAGGCCCTCACGAAACCGCACGATCCCGAAAAGCTGACAGCCGACGTCCGCGAGATGCGCGAGCGGATCGCCGCTGAGAAAGGAACCGACAATATCTGGGATCTGAAACAGGTGCGCGGTGGCCTGGTCGATCTGGAATTCATCGCCCAGTATCTGCAACTCAAGTCGGCCGCCGCCATTCCGCGCATCCTCGATCAGAATACGTCACGCGCCTTCCGCAAGTTGGCAGCCGCCGGCATCCTGTCTCAGCGTCAAGCCGAGACGCTCATTCCGGCGGCCGAGTTGCTGCACAATCAGACGCAGCTTCTGAGGCTTTGCCTCGACGGTCCATTCGAGCCAGCCACTGCGCCGGAAGGTCTTCGCGAGTTGCTGGTGCGGGCCGGTGACGTGCCGACGTTCGCCGCGCTCGAAGCCCGAATTTCGGAGACATTGGCCGACGTCCGCTCGCTTTTTGACGAGATCGTCGCTTGTTGAGCTGATCCGCGACGGATTTCGCACCGCTCCGCCGTTGATGATGTGAAACGGGGCAGAGCCTCATGTCACAAGGAGCGGATATCCGATGAAACGCAAGACTTTGGCCTTTTCGGTCGCATTGCTGGCAACGGTCGGCGCGGTGTCGACCATGGCCAGCGCACGTGGTGGCGGCTGGGGCGACGGCTGGGGCAACGATCGCATGGGCGAGCGGGCGGGCCATCATGGCCGGCATCACGGCGGCATGCACGGCCATCATGGCCGTCATGGGATCGGCAAATTGTTGCGCCGCGATGCCAATAAGGACGGTGCCGTTACGCTCGAGGAGTTCATCGTGCGCCGCGCCGGTCGCTTCGCCGAGCTGGATCAGGACGGCGACGGCAATCTCGGGCCTGACGATCTCGTCCGCCCGTTGACGGATGCCGTCGAGTACCAGACCCGCGCCGTGCTGAAACGGTTCGATACCAACGCCGACGGAAAGATCAGCAAGGAGGAATTCGCCGAGGGCCCGCGCCAACGATTTGCCGAGCGCGATCTCAATGGAGACGGCAAGATTTCAGGCGACGATCTGCCGCCGGAGCGCAAGCGTCGGTGGTCGCGTGATCGTGACGACGACGACAGGCAGGACACGGTCGATAGGCAGGACTCGGGGGATCGCGCGGACGACGGCACAGATTCCAAGGCAGGGTCCAACCGGGCCGACGATCGCGGCGACAACGCGGATGATCGTGATCAGCGTGACGCTGCCGCCGATACCACCGACGATGACCGGGACGACCGCAGATCATGGCGCGGCCGGGATCGTGGGCATGGTTGGAAAAAGGATTGGCACCGCGGATGGCGCCATGGCGCCGGCCAGTCGCTCGAAGATGTCTTGCGGCGGACAGAGCGTCGGTTTTCGCGGCTCGACGCCAACAGCGACGGCGTTGTCGACAAGGCCGATTTCGTGGCCGCGGAAAGCGATGCCATCGCCTATGCCAAGCGCAAGCGCATGCACGTGCTCGACAAGAATGGCGACGGCAAGGTATCCCGAGAGGAGTTCCTGGCGAAGCCTTCCAAACGCTTCGCCGACATGGACGTCGATGGCGACGGGCAGATCACGGCGGCCGATCTGCCGCCGCGTATGGCCCGGCACTGGCAAGCCAAGAAAGACCGTCCCTGAACGAGTCTTGACCGAGCGGACGTATTGAATGTCCGAGGGCAAGTGAAAGCAGGACGTTCGAGGCGAGGATGCACGTGGTACGTAGACCGATCCAAGTCGGACTCGGCGTCGGGTCCGACACCTCGGCAGGCGGCGAACGCGATGCCGTACTGGTCGCCCGCATGTCCGAGGGCGACCAGGCGGCGTTCGGTGAACTCGTCGATCGCCATATCGGCACCGTGCTGGCGATCGGCCGCCGCATGCTTCGCGACGATGCCGAGGCCGAGGATGTCGCCCAGGAAGCGCTGTTGCGGCTGTGGCGTCTCGGTGATGGTCTGGCTCTCGGGGCTTCGGGTTTGAAGCCATGGCTGCGCAAGGTCGTCTCGAACCTGTGCATCGACCGCATTCGCCGTGGAAGGCAGGTCGATGTCATGGACGAGCCGCCTGAGGTCGAGACGCCGGCCGAGCAACTTGTAGCGCTCGAGGCCAGCGAGCGTGGCGCACGAGTGGATATGGCGCTCAAATCGCTACCCGAACGCCAGCGCATGGCGATCGTGTTGTTCCACTTCGACGGCCTGTCGCAGATCGAGATCGGTTCGGCGATGGGCATCAGCGACGAGGCCGTCGAGTCACTCCTGTCACGAGCACGGCGCGGACTGCGATCAGCACTTGCCGAAGACTGGCGCGAGCTGCTCGCCGGTGATGACGAACGATAGGGAATTTTTCGAGGTCGAGACGATGTCTACAACCGCAAGCAACGGCAACGGATATAGCAACAGCGAACTGGATGCGCTCGAGGCGATGCTCGGCGTCTACGGAGGCGATCGCAATCGCTGGCCAGCGGCAGAGAGGCGCCGTTTCGCGCCACTGGTTGCAGGCTCCAAGGATGCGCAGCGCCTGGTGCGCGAGGCCGTCGCACTCGATTCGCTACTCGATGCCGCGCCGACGGTTGGTGAAGGGCGTCGCGAACTCCTGGCTGATCGGATCAAGGCCGCCGCCTCCCGCACGCCGCAGGAGGCGCCGGGTGCTCGCTTGCGAGATCCGGCTGGCACGTTGTGGTCGAAGCGTGCCGGCACTCGTGTGCCCGCACCGTTCACCGTGCCGCCTGTGCCGTTGACGCGAACGTTTCCGGCCGCGGCGTTACTTGCCGCATCGCTGGTCATCGGCATGTTTGCCGGTGCCAACGGCTGGATAAAACCTTTCGTGGATCAGGCGGCGGTGGTCGTGGCGAGTTCCGAAGATGGCGCGTCCAGCCAGCGCTTTTCTCTCGAAGACCTGGTGGATGGCAGCGACGAGGAGTTGTTGTAATGGCAGTCGGAGATTCACGCCCAACTCAGTCGGGGGCCTCGCGTTGGATGAAGATCGGGCTGCTCGTGTCGCTGATGCTCAACATGCTCTTCGTCGGGGCGATGGCCGGTAGGATGTGGCACGGAGGGTATGGCAAATTCGGTGACCGCCGAGGATCGGGTATGGTCGAGTTCTACAGTGCCTTGGCTGAACCCAGACGTAAGCAGATACAGGACATGCTCGACGAGGACCGGCGTGAGCTCCGTCCGCTCCGCGACAACGTTCGCGCGTTGCGTCGCGAGGCACGCGATATCGTGACGCGCGAGCCATTCGATCCCGCAGCGCTGCGCGAGGCAATCGCGCGGGCCGGTGAGGCGTCAGAACGCCTGCGGGCACAGCGGACCAACGACTTCGTCGAGGCGATGAGCAAGATGACCGCCGAGGAAAGGCGATTGTTCATTTCAGCGCGGCATTCCCGCCGCCACGGCAAACACCGGGACGAATGACCGCAGAACGGACAACCACGGTGCAATGATCATTTGTGGTGGATCCGCGCTTGGAATTTGGATTATGCGACTGGCGAGGCGACCCGCAGGGGAGTCGAGAAATGGCTTCGAGAGCGTTCCGGCGTCGCCCATCGTATGCGCTGCCCAATCGCTTCTCTGCCGTTAGTGGCAGGTAAGTTCCGACCGACTGACCAGCGGAGGCGATGCGAAAAAGTCGGACTGTGCAGCCCGCTCGAGGGCGATCGTTGCCATCCAGCATGTCGACACTTCCTGGTGCACGATCAGGTTGCAGCCGTCGAGTTCGAGAAGCGTGCGGGCGAGGCATACCGGCAGCGAAGCATGCGACTCGACGGCGAGACCGCCGGCAACCTTGATCGAAAGCAGGACGTTATCAGTGCCCTCGTCGGTGGTGACGACGATAGATGTCCCGGCATTGGCCTGCTGCACGGCCTCGCTGAGTAGATTGACGAAAGCCTGACGCAGAGGGCGACGATTGCCGGACACCTCGAGATCGGTGTCGAAGTCGAGCGCCAGCGAGAGGTCCTTGCGTTCCATGTCCAGGGCGTTCATGGAAGCAGCTTCATGCATCAATGCATGGATGGACAGGGGTTCGGTATTGCGGTTGTCGCTACTTGCGATCAGCGATGTCATGGCGAGTGTGTCTTCAGCCGATTTCAGCAGCTTCTGGCTGCTTTCGCGGATGTGCAGAACGTATTCTTCGTAGCGCGGATGACCAAGCGGCCCGAACAGGCGATGCTCCATCAGGTCGGAGAATCCGACCACCGCATTGAGGGGCGTTCGCAGTTCGTGGCATACGCGGGCCATGAGTTCGACGCGCAGATCGGGACGAATTCCGGGTGCCTCGAATGAGGCGGCGGTGGCGGGGATTTGCCCTGCGGAGTGCGCAATCGGCACTGTGTCGCCGCCTTCAGCGTCGTCGCCGGCGCGGCTGATATCTCGGCTCTGGGTCGCGTGGGTCGCGGGCAAGTCCGAGTGCTGGCTGTTGGATGCACGACCCGCGCCGGACAGCTTCGTAGATTGCTGGCGCAATGTCGCAACGGTGATGACGAAACTGGTGGCGAGCGGCGCGAGGACGCTGATCGGATCGCTCGCATCGGGAACGAGCACAGCGGCGGTCGCGATATGAGCCAGGCCGATGGCGCCGAGGCCTTTCAGCCGGCCTCCGCATTCGGCCACGATCCTGTCGGCGACAGTGGTTGCCGCTCCGACGAGATCTTCATACCGCTGGGAAAATGCGCCATTGAACGGCACAAATTTTCCCCGTGGACCGGCGGACGTTGTCCACGCCATCCCCATTCCCCCGAATGCTCGCTACTTAGATTTGGCCCCTGCGAATCGCATTGCTGCCCAGCCAGCGAATCACTCAATCAGTGTCTCAAATACGCGACTCGCGTGTCGAGGGAGTTTAAATCAAGGCCGTCAACAAAATTCGGCGGCACCCGAAATGCGTCGCGTTGCCCGCCGTGATCGACGTGCGCGATCGTTTCGACATGCGGGCCAGGCGTGGCGAAACGTGCGCTCCGCAGGGCGCCGTATCTCAACCTTCGAGTGTGCGCGATACGATTTCGTAGACGTCGCGCGACAGATCCTTGGTTGATGCAACCCGGCTCAGTGCCTTGCGCGCCGTGCGTCTGCGGGTCGCCTCGAGCGATCGCCAGCTGCGGAAGCAACCGAGGATGCGTGCTGCGACCTGCGGATTGAACCGGTCGATCGCCAGGACCTGCTCGACGACGAATGCATAGCCGGCGCCGTCGGGGCGATTGAATTGCAGTGGATTGAGCGTTGCGAAGTTGCCGACGAGAGCGCGCACCTTGTTCGGGGCGGTCAGCGAGAAGTGCGGGTGCGTGGTCAGCTGTCGGACTCGGTCGATGGTCGCAGGCAAGGGCGAGACCGCTTGCGCCGCAAACCACGTGTCGATGACCAGATGATCGCTCTGCCAGCGCTGATAGAACTTCGCGAGAGCCTTGTCGCGCGCCTCACCCGTCGTGGCGGCGAGCAGGATCAGGGCATGCGCCTCGTCCGTCATGTTCGATGCGCGATCGAAGTGACGGGCAGCGAGTTGAACGTCGGCAGGTTCGCCCCGTTGCGCAAGCAATGCCAAAACGGCGTTCCGAAGTGCCCGCCGGCCACAACTTGCTGCATCGGCTGAATATGGCTTCTTGCTGGTCATTTCCCGGTAGATGTCGGCGAATTCGTCCGAAAGTTGCTGTGCGACTGTACGAGAAAGCTGGCGATGGGCGCGGAAGATCAGGCCTGGATCGACATCGTGGCCGATCTCGCGCGCAATGTCGGACTGCGTTGGAAGTTTCAGCATTTCGGCGCGGAATGCGGCTTCGAGACTGCGGTCGGTTACAGTGTGGCCGAGTGCCTTTGCGTAGGCGCTGCCGCGTGAGCTGCGCTTTCCAGCCTTCAAGCTCGCCACGATCTGCATGATCGTGCGGGTGGCATAGGCATTCGCTGCCTGCCAGCGATTGAACAGGTCGCTGTCATGCGCCATCAGGAATTCGAGATCGCGATCGGTCAGGTCGATCGTCAGGTTGACGGGGGCGGAAAATCCACGGAGCAGAGACGGGACCGGACGTGATGGCACGTCGGTAAAACGGAATGTCTGATTGCGCTTCGTGACATGCAGAACGCCGCCGGTCACCGGTTCGTCGGTGTCGAGCCGCAACGCGATATCCTGCCCATCGACGCCGATGAGACCGATTCGCAAGGGAATGTGCAGCGGCCGTTTGCGCGCCTCCCCGTTGGTTGCGGGCAGCACCTGCGTGACCTTCAGCTCGGAGGTGCGTGTGCGCGCATCATAGGAATGCGAGCATACGAGTTCGGGCGTACCTGCCTGTTCGTACCAGATCTTGAACTGATCGAGATCCTTGGCCGTGGCGTCGGCGAAGGCCGCGAGGAAATCCTCGACGGTCGCCGCTTCGCCGTCGTGGCGCTCGAAATAGAGATCCATGGCCTTGCGGAAATCGTCTTCGCCGACGATCGTCTTCAGCATCCGCACCAGTTCGGCGCCCTTCTCGTAAACGGTCGCAGTGTAGAAGTTGTTGATCTCGATATAGGAGTTTGGCCGGACGGGATGCGCCAGTGGTCCTCCGTCCTCGGGGAACTGGTGAGCCCGCAGCTGCCGGACGTCGGTGATGCGCTGTACCGTCCGCGAGCGCTCGTCGCCCGAGAATTCCTGGTCGCGGTAGACCGTCAGTCCTTCTTTCAGGCAGAGCTGGAACCAGTCGC